>DAIMGK010000135.1:0-13139 GCA_036723985.1 Flexilinea sp. | reverse complement strand
CGCTAATTTGATAACCCCTTACTAATTTTGAACGTACTATTATTGATCGCTTACGAAGCTCCTTCACTGCATCTGCCAAGCAAAGCTCGTACCTTACAGTGAAGGACCCCACCAACAACTGCCGGAAGTAGGAGCGGGGACGGTTCGCCCGAGGCGAAGGCCGAGGGGAACCGTCACCTCGTTGACTAACACACGTCTGCCTTTCGTTTCAATCCCGGCTTCAGATTTACGCCCGGTAAAATACGATGAGCATGACTTTCCGAATGCGTGAGGACCCTGCTCTGTAAGGTATGAGCTTCGCTCGTTTAATTCAAAGCAGGAGCTTCGCTTCTCGGCCTTCGCCTCGGATGAACTGACCCTATCAACTTCTGACGGACGTTCTCAAGTTTCCTGTGAGGCGGAGAAGCAGAATATCAGTGGGGAAAGTTGACTGAAGGTTGCTGTGACATTGGTGGGGTCGGTTCTGCTGACTCGCAGGCGAGTCAGTCAAAACCGACCCCGCTAATGATGCCGGCCGTACGGGGGACGGTTCACCCGAGGCGAAGGCCGAGGGGAACTGTCCCCTCGTAGACTAACACATGTTTGCCTTTCGTTTTTATACCGGCTTCACGATTACGTCCGGCAAAATACGATAAGCATGACTTTCCGAATGCGTGAGGACGGTTTTCATCGGCCTTCGCCTCGGATGAACCGTCCCCGTTCCTTCACCCGGTAAAATATGGCAGGTTCATCTTTCCGAATCCGAGAGGATCATACAATATATGAGCTTCACCTCGGACGAACCGACTCCTCACAGAAGGGGGACGGACACCTGAGTCGGAGGTGACTGTCTCTTTACTTCGATGAATCCTGTCTTTACGAACATCCGACCCGAAAAACGGATGAGCGGAACGTACCATCCCCGCAGACTCATGCCTGAGCCGGACCAAACAGGTCCCGTTGACTCGAACAGCATGTCACGAAGTTCGTTCCCTGTCAGTCTCTGATTCCTTGCTCCCAGCGTCCCCTTCCCCTCTCTGATCCATCAGGCCCGATCCCTGCAGCCACAAAAACATAATAATAAAAATGTTCTATATGCTTGACAAATATAGAATTATGTTCTAATATTACTCTTGTGACTTGATCGAACAATATTGACGATGAAAAATGAATAACGGAGAAAGAATCACATGACAAATATAATTATCGCTGTTGACAAAGAGACATATATCCATACCCATTGCGAAAAAAGTCCGGATGAGATACGGAGGGAAATTGAACTGGGAGCCTTTCCGTTTCCCGTTGCGATGATAGATCCGACGGCTGTCCGGCTGCAGAATTATCTCCTGATCGCCGAACGGGAAGCCCGGCCGATGCTGAGCCATAAACAAAAAGAAGTCCTGGAACTGCTCTCTTACGGTGCCAGTGAAACGGAGATCGGCAGATCCATGAACCTGACACACAGCGGTGTCCGCTATCATGTTGAAAAACTGAAAGAATTATTCCATGTTTCGACCCGTGAGGAACTGATAACCGTATACTGTAATTATTACCGATAACAGTGAATATGTCACAGAGGCCTGTTCTGCCGGCTCTGGCCTGAGCCGGCAGAACAGGCCTCTGTAATTCAGTATATTCTGGCTCATTTCTTGCTCCTAAATCAAGTGATTGGATACTGCCGATTTTTGACCGGCATTTATAGGAGGACAAGAAATGAATGGAAGAAAATGGATATTGATATTGAGCCTGTTTGTAGTCCTGATGATGGCATTCGGCAGCATATCTGCACAGGACAGCAGTTTACCCGCGTTTAAAGTCTCGAATGTAATTCAGGATGAAAAAGTTGTTCTGACGACCAAAAATTTCCCCGCGAACACCGATTATGTCATCAGCATGGCAATCCCGGATAATCCTGAAGTGTACACACCGGTCGCGAGGTTTAACAGTAAATCCGGTGGGAATCTGAATGTCTCGGTCAAGATCCCGGAAAAATTCCGCGGTTTGAATGTCATTGAACTGATGATGAAAGATGCCGACGGGAAAACCATTTTAGGGAATTTTGTCAATATCCCTGTCGAAGAACCGATCGAAGAACCCGTGCAGGAAGAACCCACCGAAGAACCGGTTGAGGAACCTGTGAAAGAAGAACCCGCTGAAGCCCCTGCGGAAGAACCTGTGAAGGAAGAACCTGCCGAAGAACCGGCAGAAGAACCCGTTCAGGAAGAACCTGCCGAAGAACCGGCTGAGGAACCCGTACAGGAAGAACCCGCCGAAGAACCGGTGGAAGAACCCGTACAGGAAGAACCCGCTGAAGCCCCGGCTGAAGAGCCCGTTCAGGAAGAACCCGCCGAAGAACCGGTGGAAGAACCCGTACAGGAAGAACCCACTGAAGCCCCTGCGGAAGAACCTGTGAAGGAAGAACCTGCTGAAGCCCCTGCGGAAGAAACCGTGAAGGAAGAATCCGCCGAAGCACCTGCGGAAGAACCTGTGAAAGAAGAACCTGCTGAAGAACAAGCAGAAGAACCTGTTGAGGAAGAACCTGTTCAGATGGATGTGACCATCTGCAATTATTCCATTCTTCCGTATACAGTGATTAACGATGTCCTGAAAGATAGCTACGTCACGTTCACCACAGGGAACTTCCCCGCTGACAGTACCTTCAAGGTGTATATGGGTTATTATGAAGCTTCCTGGGTTCCTGAACCGATGCATCCGCATATGCCGGACCATGGATTCGGATATCCGGGATCTGGCCGTCCGGACCCGGGACGCCCCGGATCATCATTCTATCATTCCTATGGCTGGGATCCGATCCCGGATTTCAAGCCGGAGCAGAACTTTGACTGGGAATTTGGGCATCATGGCCATGGACCGGATCACAGGCCCATGCCGCGCGGCACCTATGCTTCATCCTTCAACGGTATTGAAGCAGGCTCCTTTGAGACCGGAAACGGTGAACCGCAGACACTGACATTCGATATTCCGGAATCTCTCTCGGGTATCAACCCCATTGCTCTCTGGATCGAAGATCAGGGAATGTGCGGATTCTACTCTTACAACTATTTCTACAATAATTCCACAGTCTGGTAAGACGGGAATATATCTAATGATATATAAAAAATGCCGGGACCATCCCGGCATTTTTTTATCAGGCCTTTATGCGTAAATTTTTCCTGCCATCCCCGGTATTTCACCGGCGAGGGATGTGGAGGAGAGGACGTAGTTGTAATTGGTCCAGAAAGCCATGGTATAGGTATGGAACCCCCGGAATTCCGAGCCGGTGTTGCTGATCCTCACCGTCATGGGGCTGTTGCCGAAGCTGTGGCAGTAAACCGGCGCGCAGTTGGTATTTCCGGTAAACGGGCTGACCTTGACCATATCCTGCCCGATCCCCAGCAGCACGCCCCGGCTGTAACCGGCGTCGCTGTCGTTGATGACCGTCGAGATCGCTGTTGCCGACAATTCGAAATCCGTATCCGCATTGGGGATCAGCAGCCGGACTTCCGGTGTATCCGTGCCGTAACCCGGCACCCATTTCCCGTTTTCCGCCGTCCCGGCAGTGGCTGTTTTCTTCTGGGACAGCAGGGGACGGGCAGTGCGGTTCTCCTGATTCCAGACCAGACGGCTGTTGATAGCGTCCTCACAGTAACCGGAGCTGTTGAGCGCGATAGTTCCCAGGTATCGGAGCTGGGGATTCGTGACCAGCACCGGCACGCCGTCCTGTACCGTCAGTGCGGTAAGGCGGGCGGAAGCCGAACCCCAGACGACCTTCTCCAGATACAGCCCGGATTTATCCGCGCCGATGAAGATATCATACGGGATCTCCCGCTGCAGGCCGTTCAGGCCGAGGGACAGCTCGCTGAAGGTGAACAGCTCCCATTCCCCGGCAAGGTACAGCCCGATCTCATTCCCGCCGCAGGGCGTGTAATACAGCGTCTGGCCGTTCGTGATGTCCATTTCCGGCACGGGTGTTCCGGATGCCAGCGTCAGGCGACCGTTCGCCGCCTGCAGGTTCCTGGCAGCCCTGATGATCTCCCTCGTCTGTGTGGTTTTGACCGTGCCGGGGATGATCCCGTCCCCGGTCCAGACAAAGGAACCGATCTCCCTGCTGTTGGAAGGCGGGACGGTACCCGCCGACAGTGTGAAGCCGGGACCGTCATCCGCCGCCGCGTAGATGGCATAACGCCCCGGATCGGGAAAGTCAACTGCTGAGACCGTCAGGATCAGGTCTTCGGTGACGGCATGGATGATCCCGCCGATGGTGACGGCAGCCGCCGCCGATGCGGACGCGCTCAGCCGGATCTCCGTTCCGGATATCCGCGCCAGCGTGATGGTTCCCCATGCCTGGCACAGCAGGTCCCGCAGCGTCCCGGACGCCGCCGGGTCATTCCCCAGATACAGCGCGTCCGTCCGCAGATTGTTGTATTGATCCGCTTCCGTCGGATCCCCGACGTTCACCGGATTTGATAACGGATAAGTCATAATCTTTCCTCATTTCGCATGATCTCCGCTTCCACGGTTATATCCATAAATTTTGCTTGTCCTGATAATTCGTAATGATCAATATACCAAATTTGCCGGTTTCCGTCATAAGTGATCGAAAAAACGCGGGCATTTATCAAATCCATTTCCATGATTACGTATTTGTAATTTTGCAGGATTTTCGCTTTCCAAATAATGACAAGATCCCCGACGTTAATTCCGACTCCGAATTTGTCATTATTTATATATTTTGCAATGGCAAGCGCTTTCTCATCCATCGTCCAACGCTCATTTTTTTTCATATTCCTCCTATTGCCAGATAGCAGTTCCCCACGTCGAATACGGTTCAATGACAGACCGGGGCAGCCAGGTGTTCGCCTGATCCGGTCCGACCGGAATGTCATGCAGCTCCCGTGTCGTCAGGTTGATCTCGATCGTGTGGGCGCTCTGGTAGATCGTATCGATAATGGCATGCTCGTCACAGTACAGCCCGGAGATGATCCCCGCCTGCGTGTACAGGCAGATGTCCGTGACCTCATGCAGAATGTCGTTGATCTTCTTCCGGATCTCATCCGGCGGGAAGGGATACCAGCCCCCGTCCGGGCACAGCATCTCATCCGTCACCAGCACATAGAACCACAGATGCCGCACCGACGTCGGGTTTGTGTCCCGGCTGATCTCCGAGCCGTCCGGCCAGTAGGTCTCATAATGGATGCGCACCCGCGGACCCAGCGGGTCCGACTGGATCCGGTAACAGATCAGCGGCACCGGCTCATGCGCGTAATGCGACAGTATCACATCACAGTTCTCCCCCGCGATCCAGTCGTTAATCATCCGTATCTCCGATCCCGGGATCCTCATCTCTGACGATCCCGCCTTCACTCATACCCGGGGCGGCGATATCATCGCCGTACACATGGATCTCACAGGCCGGGTCGGCGTTTCTGCGGACCAGTGCTGCCCTGGCGAGCACATGGCGCAGGACGGTTTCCGTGATAAACATCAGGACCTGCTGCCGCTGACGGAAATTCCGGCAGGCTGAATCCTCCATCCCGCCGCTCTCCGCTTTGGAGGCGGTGGCGGATTCCGCCAGAAAGCTGACAGGGATCCCGGCGCCGGCCGCGATCAGTTTTTTGATGGCCATGCCGTCTTCATTCGCGTCACTGCTGTCCAGGTTCGGATTCAGCGTGGACCATTCCTCCTGGTCGCCCGTCACCAGGATCATCCCGGGGGTAGGCGGCCGTAAATTCAGCTGTGTCTGCCTCTGGGTACACATCGTTTCATTGTATTGTGTTCCCCGTACCAGATAAATAAAGCAGGAACGGTAATGGTTCAGACGCGTCCGGTCCACCAGCCATTCGTTGTAACGTTTCAGCCAGATCAGGACCGGGGCAAGGTCCGGTTCTCCCCACTGGCCGCCTACCGGCCGGTTAACGGTGAAATGCAGCATGCACTCCCCCGGGTCCGGTTCCGTCAGAGAAGCCGCGGGTACGGTCTTCTCCTCAGGGATCCGCGCTCCTTCCGGGAAACAGGTTTCCCTGAGGCGGAACTCCACCGGCTGTTCGATATCGTTGGGCATGGGAATGATCTCCTCGATCTGTGCCGCCGGAATGGCGCGGACAAAGGTCATGCCGGATATGTCCGATGACAGCATAATGAAAAGGTTCCCGGTCCTGCACAGTTCATCGGACCATTCCATCAGCCGCGTGTCCATACGGTTCAGCGGATGTTCCCAGAAAGCATGCAGGATCTCATCGGCTTCCGGGTCATCAGCGGAGATCCGGAAGCCCCGCCCAACGCTGAACTGGGTCGTCAG
This sequence comes from Flexilinea sp., assembly GCA_036723985.1. Lineage (GTDB taxonomy): Bacteria > Chloroflexota > Anaerolineae > Anaerolineales > Anaerolineaceae > Flexilinea. The sequence continues at coordinate 6,862 of DAIMGK010000135.1, read as the reverse complement.
GCTGACGATCCTGCGGGCCAGCGGATCTTCCCGCCAGGCAAGCAGGCTGCTCTCGATCACATTCAGAAAGCCGGCGGAAGAACGGTCCCGCGGACCGGCGGAACGGTCTCCGGCGATGAAAAAATTATCAGCGGCAGGGGTTTTTTCCGCGCTGCCGCGGCTAAAACTTCTGCGCAGCTTCGCGATAAATTTAAAAGGCAGTTTCACAAAAATCCTTTCCCTGATAACGGATGGCGATCCATCGGTCGGCGCCGATCTTCAGCCATACCGTTTCCGCGGCGGTCTCGCCGTTCACCCGTGTCCCGTACTTCAGGCTGTCCACGATGGAATATTCGGTTCCCGGACCGGAACGGACATACAGCTCCGGAACGCAGACCCGATGGGTCCCCGACCCGAAGGGCGTGCGGGGAGATAACAGTTCCTCCGGGTCGATGGGCTGTCCGGTACGCCTGACTTCAAAATGCAGATGGGCGCCGGTGGAATTTCCGCTGTTCCCGCTCCGTCCGAGCACCTCCCCTTCCCGGACAACAGAGCCGATCGATACGGAGATCGAAGAAAGATGGGCGTATACCGTCTGCAGCCCTCCTTCGTGTTCCAATACGATATGGTTTCCGTATCCGGTGGTCAGAAACGCGGTCCGGCTGACTTTCCCGTCCAGTGCCGCCAGGACCGGCGTCCCGAAATATAACGCGTAATCGATCCCGGTATGTCCTGCCGGGTTTGTGATCTTCTCCCCAAATCGCTGGGTAACGGGATAATCCCCGTCAAACGGTATTCTCATATTTTTCTCCTTTCTTTGTCAGGGGACTCTCCCTTTATGGGACTGTCCCCATGATGTCGTGACTGCCAAGTCAAGTCAGCCTGAGCTCCCGGGGACTGTCCCCTTGACGCCGACCCATCACCCCCGGATCACGAAAGATTTCAGCAGCGCCAGCAGCGACATGGCGGTGCTGCCTCCGGACGTTACCGAGCTCCAGAAACGGAACTGCGTGACCCCGTTGGTGACATCCCGCAGCCGGACCTCGTGATCCTCAACCGTCTTTTCCATCATCGTCAGCCGGCGTTCATTGAGTTCCCGCAGATGGGAAAGCTCCGCCCGCATGAGTTTGATCTCCCCGCGGACCGATTCCAGCAGCGCCCCGCATTCTGTTTGATTTTCCTGAACCATCTTTCCTCCTTATGTCCTGTTATCTCTTTATAACGATCCGGAGTGAGTCCGGGGGACGGTTTTTGTTGACCCGCGGCGGTCTTCTAAAAACGGCAGGACCGTCACAATTCTTTTCCGTGCAGCGCGGGTCAACAGAATTGTCTCCGCTGACTTGCTCTGAATCGTTACATATGTTCTATAAATAGAGTGTACGCAAAAATGAAAAAAAGAAAACCGGCAACATTGAGGGTTGACAGAATGAAAATTTTGTGGTATGAAGGGGGAAAAGCGGCGCCGCCGTTGTTCCAACCGATACGCTTCAGAGGAGTTATTTTATGGTTATTTCTGTTCTTGAAATGGTACTGCCGATCGTGATCACCTTTTCACTTGGTGTGATGGCACGCAAAAAGGCATTGTTTGACGATAACGGATGCAGGACGCTCAAGACGATCGTCAGCCGGATCCTGCTTCCGATCGTGCTGCTGAACGCTTTTCTGTTTGCGGATTATTCAACGGAGACCATCATTATTATCGTCGTGGTGCTTGCCGCGATGATCGCGGTGCTGGCCCTTGCCTATCCGATCCGGCGGTTTGTCCCGGACCGGGCAAAATATTTTCCGTTTGTCTTCAGCACGCTGGAATGCGGTTCCATCGGGTATCCCCTGATCAACATGCTGTACGGCGCCCGGGGGACCAGCGACATGGCCATCATTGACGTAGGCCATACGATCTTCCTGTTCATGATCGCCATCCCCATCCTGCAGATCGCGGACACCGGCTCGGCGGACATAAAGAAGATCATGAAAGACGCGCTGACCTCCGCGACATTCCTTGCCATGGTGGTGGGGATCATCCTGGGCGTCCTGGGCGTCGACACCGCCATTGCCAATTCGCAGTATTACGGGATATACAACGCCGTGATCAGCTTCCTTACGGCTCCGACCGCCATGCTGATCCTGCTCTCGCTGGGGTATGACATTTCACTGCGGGACGACCTGATGAAACCCGTGCTGTTCACCTGCCTGAGCCGCCTGGTGACCATGGCTGTCTTCTGCGCGGTGAGCTGCCCGATCATCTTTCACTTTATGCCTTACAGCAAGCCCACTCTGGTGGCACTGATGCTGGCATACAGCCTGCCCGCCTCCTTCGCGATCCCGGCCTTCGGGAAGTTTGAGGGTCATAAGGATTACGTCTCCACGACGATCTCCTTCTCTACCGTCCTGACCCTGATCATTTTTGTCTTCCTCGCCATCTTCGCGAAGAGCGGAGCTTAGTGATTAGTCATTAGTTGGTGGTTGATGGTTGGGGGGATCAGTCAGAATATAACGCTGATATCGCAAAACGGAACACTGGTTTATGATCTCTGATATCAAAGGACAGGCACCGCAGACTCAGACAAGAGTCTGCGGTGCCTGTCCCACATATCTGAACTCTAAACTCTGGACTCTTACAGCAGGGACGGGGGGTCGGCTTCGACGCGGATGGCGGGAAGGTCGAGGGAGCGGATCAGGCGGACGGGGTCGGGGCCGCGCAGGATGATGTGCCAGCGGTATTTCCCGTTGAGTTTGGGAAAATAGCAGGGCGCGGGGCCGATAAGGCGGATCTTCATCCCGGTCCTGCTGATCCTTTCCCGCAGAACGGCTGCCAGGTCCATGGCACGGGAGCGGGCGCATTCCACGTCCGTTTCCCGTATTTCCAGTCGGACCATGCGGCTGAAAGGCGGGTAGCCCATCATACGGCGGTAGGCAAGGTCATTCTGATAGAAGCGGTCATAATCTCCGGAGACGGCAGCCCGGATGGAATAGCGTTCGGGCTGATAAGTCTGCAGGATGGCAAGTCCCTGTTCCTCCGCCCGTCCTGCCCTGCCCGCCACCTGGGTCAGCATTTGGAAGGTATGCTCGTCCACCCGGTAATCATGGAAATTCGCGCCCACATCCGCCAGTAAGATCCCCACCAGCCGGACATCCGGAAAATCCAGCCCTTTGGCGACCATCTGCGTCCCCACCAGAATATCGGCTTCGTGGCGGGCGAACTGCGAAAGCAGCTGTTCATGCCTTCCGGAGCCCTCCGCGGTATCCGCGTCCAGACGGATCACCTTCGCGGCGGGAAAGCGTTCGGCGATCAGTTCTTCCACCAGTTCCACACCGGCGCCGAACTGCCGGATCTCCGTACTGCCGCATTCCGGGCAGACCTCCGGCAGGCTCATGGTTGAACCGCAGTAATGGCATTCCAGACGCCGCCGGGAGGCATGCCAGGTATAAGGGATCTCGCAGTTCGGGCATTCAAAGGTTTTCCCGCAGGAATGGCAGAAGCTGTAAGCGGCTGTGCCGCGCCGGTTGAGGAAAAGGATGGTCTGCTTCCCCATCTCCAGCGTCCTGCCCATCTCCCGGATCAGTGCCCGGCAGAAGATCTCGCTGTTCCCGCTTTTGAGTTCAGCCCGCATATCCGCCAGCAGCACCTTCGGAGGCAGTACGCCGGTGGCACGTTTCTTTAAGGTTTCAATGTGCCAATGGCTCCGTTCCGCTTTGAACATCTGGGCGGTGGTCGGCGTCGCGCTGCCGAGGACAAGCTGTGAGCCTGTGATCTCCGCCAGGTCCGCGGCGGCCCGGATGGCGGAAAAGTAAGGCCTTTCGTTGGTCTGATAATAGGAATCCTCATGGCACTCGTCGGCAAGGATCAGCCCCAGGTCGGGAAGCGGGACTGCCAGCGCGGAACGGGGCCCGACGATGATGCGGAATTCCCCGCTGCGTCCCCGCCGCCAGGTATCATACCGTTCTCCGTCGCTCAGCCGGGAATGGTAAACACCGGTCCTGCCGGGAAAACGGCGTTCAAAACGGGCGAGGATCTGGGGGGTAAGGGCGATCTCGGGGACCAGCATCAGCACCTGTTTCCCGAGCCGGATGGCTTCCGCCGCCGCCCGCAGATAGACCTCGGTCTTTCCCGAACCGGTCACACCGTGCAGCAGCACGGGCACGGGAGGCGTTTGCGTGTGCAGTCCGGCGATGATGGTTTCACAGGCCGCTGTCTGTTCAGCCGTCAGGTCAACGGGTTTTTCCGGCGCTTCCAGCATATAGTGCCGGTGATCCCGCCAGATCTCCCGGCTTTCCGTCGTGATCAGCCCCCTTTTCTCCAGAAAATCGAGGTCATCATAGCTCACGCCTGTTTTATCCATCAGTTCCGGGCGGAACGCTTCACCCCCGCGGCCGGCCAGATACTGCAGCGCGGCTCTGCGGCGGGCGTCGGCGGCAGGGCTTTTGCTGAAACTTGTGCCTTCGATCGCCTCCGGGTCAGCGGTGAGCACCACCGCGGTCCCCTTTTTCGGCGCGGGACCGGGGAGCTCAACGGAATAAGACCTCTCGACGGTACCCGATTCTGTCAGTGCGCGCATTTTCGCTTTCCAGCGGTCTTTCCCCAGAGCCCTGTTCAGCATTTTTTCATCCAGAACGCCCTGATTTTCGGCGAAAAGGCTGAGGATCGCGTCCCGGTCCGCGTTTCCGGAGGACGAAGCGGTCAGCCCGGCCTGGAAGGGGATGTCGTCCTTTACCAGCCGGAAGACAGGCCGGGATACGCGGCGGATCTTATCGGTCAGAAGCACGTTGACGCATTCGGGAAGCGGCGCCAGGGAACGTTCGGCGATCTTTTCCGCGAGCCTCATCTGGGCTTCCGTCAATACCGGTTCCGGGTCCGCTGTTCCGCGGATCTCCAGCAGGCGTCCGGCTTTCGGCTCTACATTCGTCTGCCATACCACACCCTGATGGATGCTGTGGCTGAAGGGAACGACTGCCATCATCCCGGGCAGGATCTTTCCTGCCAGTTCCGGCGGAACGGAATAGTCAAATTCACCGGACTTTGCCGGCGTATTGATGATGACGCGGACCGTTTCCGGTTCAGAAGGAGCCGTTTTCATCAAGTTCCTCCGCGAAAGCGTCCATGGCGGAAAGGCGCTGACGGACATAGCCGGTAAAACGGGAGAGGCCGGCAGCCGGGTCTTCCCGGTTGGAATCGGGCCATTTTTCCGTGTCGCGCAGGTAGGCTCCCGAATCAAAGATCTCCGCCTCAAACCGGGTCAGCAGGCTGTCGACCGCGGCATCGGACCATCCGTTTTCCCGCAGGAAACGGTAGCGGGCGGCGATCATTCCCCCCTTATCCGGCAGCAGGAACTGCGCGGGGTTCCGCAGCATGACGCAGCTGTTGTCTTCAGGCTGCAGCGCGTATTCGGCGGTGACGTTTTTCGCGTCCGGGTCGCGGGTATTTCCCCAGCTCAGGTCCATATCCCAGGGGGTGCTGATGACGACAGTCCCGTCTTTTGTCCGGACCATCGTGAAAAACATGTTAATGAAGTCGCCGTTCGCCGCCACGGTATCGGTCCCCTGGATCAGGTTCACGAACAGCCAGGTGTCAATGGCGTTCTCCATATCGGCCCGGATGGGAACCGCTCCCGGGGCAGGATCGGCGGCGGGGTCCTCCAGCCATCGCAGGTAATCCCGCAGGATCGCCCGGGCGGCTGCCTCATCCCGCAGCGCGTCTTTCCCTTTTGTTTCAAAATCACGGGCGGGGAGCTCTTCCGGGAGGTCGGACCAGTCCTCATTCCAGAAGGTCTTCTTGAAAACATAAACGGCTTCCGCTTCACCGGTATTCTGCGTGGGGCGCATCTGTTTGTCGTCCAGTGGATAGCCCAGGGCGTACAATCCCCAGTATTGGCCGTTCATAAAGAGTTCGAGAAAACGGTATTCCATCCCGTTCAGGATCCCGAATTCATTGGCGCCGGCGCAGCTGCGGTTCCAGAGCGCGGAGGAAAAAACGTTGCGGATCCTTTCCTGATCGTTGTAGCCGGCATAAAGCAGCCATTCACCGTCTTCCCGCATACCGAGGAGGGAACGGTCCGCTTCCCGGATATGGTTCCCGGGGCTCATTTCCTGAAGGGTAAACTTGAATCCGAGCTTCGGATAGAGGGTGGCGGAATTTCCCCGGACGTGGATCGTGCCGGAAAGCCTGACGAGACGCTGGCGGGCTTCGGCACGGTTGTCCAACAGGGTCAGCTGCATATCCCGGTCTTTCCCCGCGCCGTACACGAATTCGATCTCGGAGCTGATGTTCATCAGGGGCAGTGTCGTGCAGCGGATCCGGTATTCCCGGTAGCTGCGGTCGTCATAGGCAAGGATGTGAAGGGGCGTATCGCCGCGGATGGACTCATCGGTGATGGCGCCTTCTGTCAGCGCGATCCGGACCTTTCTGTTCTTTCCCTTCAGACGGATGAACGGGTCGGACGCGTCCGGGTCATCCTCGATCAGGGAATAATAGAAGGTGCCGCTGCTTTCATCAGGAAACAGGACGCTGTCATTGAAGACCAGTGTTTTCAGCAGTTCTCCGCCGGTCTCTTTCCGGGCCTCCCGGATCTTCTCCGCCTCCGCTTCACTGATACGGGACGCGGAAAGCCGGATCCGGCTGCCGTGAGTCCAAACGGCGCCTGCGAATATTATAAGACTTAGGATAAGGATCAATGATCCCGGAATGATTCGCCTGTTCATCCGATAACTACTCTGTTAAAAAACCGCCCCTGTACAATATATGCGTATAGCCGTAACCAGCCGATATGGATGTCCCGCATGGGTATCCTCCCCAAATCGTGCACAGCCGTCCACCCTTATATTTTATACCAAATTTCCCAACAAACCATAACCCCGGGACTTCCGCCCGGGGCTGTACCCGAAGGGG
>DAIMGK010000134.1:0-13157 GCA_036723985.1 Flexilinea sp. | reverse complement strand
TGCGGGAGCGTGTATTCGTGTGTTTGCAAAAGCGAGAGCCGTAAGGAACCGCTGCGCTGAATCATGATTCGGCTCCCGAGCTTCGCTCCGCACCTGATTTTCGCCCCTCGCTTAGGAAAGTATCAGGCTCTTCATAAGACTCACACGCTTTCGCGGAGGTCACCTTGCCGAATGATATAAGTGATAACATCATAAACCGATCACCTTCGGGGAAAATCATCCGGCGGCGAATACGCTCAAAAACGGGCTTTATTGTCTTGTGTCGGAAATGGCTCCCCCTGATAAATTATACTCCTCTCCGGCATCATTGCCGGAGAGGAGTATATGCGTTACCGCTGATATTTTACCGTATGGAAACAGATATCGTTTCCCGGTTCCCGTGTTACTGTCGGAGCACCAGCTCAATACCGTCCATGATCCTGTTGATCTTTTCCTGATCGGTCCCTTTTTCAAAGGAAATGGAGACAGGGACCCTGCCGCCGAGCATGAACATATAGGTGAATTCGCCGAGAATATCAACAAATGTGATAACGCCGTCTTCTTCCTTAAAGCTCTCGCTGTCCTGATATTCAGCAAGCTGCCTTTCATAGGCGCCATCGGCAAGGGCAACGATCGTTACGAGCGGGTATGAGAGATTCGTGTATTCTCCCTCGATCAAAGAAATACCGTTCCAGTCGAACGCGATCGAATAGCCGTCGCTGATATCGATGTACACGTCCGCGACGACCTTGTCGTTATTGATCAGAATGCCTGACGCGATCTGCTTTACCGATGTTGCCGCGTCTCCGGAGACTCCGCAGACAGCCGTCATCATCGTAAAGAGAAACACCAGTGAGATCAGGAACATTACTTTCTTTTTCATAATAAACAACTCTTCTTTACAAATTTGAATTTAATCCTCCGCATCCGGTATGGGATCGAGGCCTGTGGTTTCGAGTATTTCTGCTATAAGAGCTCAGTTTATATTTGACTTCTGTATGCGGAACGAAGTGCTTCGCAAGGTGCGGGAGCAATATATGTGCGTTTGCGAATGCGGGATCCGTAAAGAACCGCTGCGCTGAATTATGATTCGGCTCCCGGGCTTCGCCCCGCACCTGATTTCCGCCCCCCGCTTAGGAAAGTATCAGGCTCTTAATAAGACTCACACGCTTTCGCGGCGGTCACCTTTTACATGACAACACCTCGACAAATTCCAACTTTCGGTTTAATCATATTATATTTTCTTACCTTCGAATTGATGCAGAAATCCATATCCTATTCATTGAGCATGCCCTATATAAGATTTTTTAAGAAAATTCTATTGTGTCTGAAATTTACTTTTCAGCAGGGCTTTTTTGTACGGAAAAATGAACGGAGAAGGAATAGATCCAGGATCCATGGGCAAAATAAAGATATGTGTAAAGCTTTTCAGGTGGCTGAAGCCAGACAGTATCATTTGGATCGTAACATATTTATCCGTGACAGATTGAGAGACAGCGGTATGAGCATGGATCAGCAGTCGGATCGGCAAACCGGAGAGGAAAACAGAAATCGAAAAAACGTATTCTCCGGGAAACAGATTATTATGACAGGTAACGTGAATAATTTCATTTGACCGGAAAGACCGGTATCACCGGATCATCCGGGTTTAATGGAAATTGTATGCAAATTCCGATCTAATACATTTCTGATCGAATTTCCGGGTATTATCGAGTATACTAATCAATTTGGGCAGCGTTCATTCTCTGCCCGCGGAAGAATTCGGACCCCGCTGAAAGCGGGTAAGCAAGTGATTATTAATTGAGTAATGGACGAATGTAAGGAGTTTAAACAATGACAGCACATGATAAAAGCGCTGCGGAAGTTGTGCAAAAGCTGAATTCGGATATCGGCAAAGGCCTGACCTCTGCCCAGGTGACCGAACTGCGGGCGAAATATGGCGAAAACAGGCTGCGCGAGAAGAAAAAGAAGACCGCCCTCCAGCGGTTCATCGATCAGTTCAAGGATGTGATGATCCTGATCCTGATCGCCGCGTCTGCGGTCTCTTTTGCGATCGCCATTTACGAAGGCGATCCGGAAGGCTTCTTCGAACCGGCCCTGATCCTTGTGATCGTGGTCGTCAACGCTATTATGGGTACGGTTCAGGAGGGAAATGCCGAAAAGGCGCTTGACGCACTGAAAAGCCTGTCCGCGCCGCATGCGCGGGTGATCCGTGACGGTGAGGAAAAAGTTATCGATGCGGCAGAACTGGTGCCGGGCGATATCATCCGGCTGGAGGCGGGCGACTTCGTACCCGCGGACGCGCGGCTGATCCGCAGCGTCAGCCTGAAGAGCGAGGAATCCGCTCTGACCGGCGAATCACTGCCGACCGATAAAGATGCCTCTGTCGTCGTCGACGAGAGGGCTCCGCTGGGGGACCGTTCCAACATGGTCTTTTCCGGCTGCTCCATCAGCTACGGAACGGCCACCGCGGTCGTCACAGCCATCGGGATGGATACGGAAATGGGCAGGATCGCGAACCTGCTGGAAGGTGAGGAAGAAGGACAGACCCCGCTGCAGGAGAAACTGGCACAGCTCGGGAAATACCTGGGGATCATCTGCCTGGCAGCCTGCGCGATCGTCTTTGTCGTCGGATTCTTCGCCGGCATCCCAGTGATGGAGATCTTCATGACCTCCGTTTCGCTGGCCGTTTCCGCGATCCCGGAAGGGCTGCCCGCGATCGTCACGATCATCCTTTCCATCGGTGTTCAGCGGATGGTCAAAAAGAACGCTATCATCCGCAAACTGCCCGCGGTCGAGACCCTCGGCAGCGCTTCGGTGATCTGCTCGGATAAGACCGGCACACTGACCCAGAACCGCATGACCCTCGTAAAAGTTTACCTCGACGGTGCGGTTGAAACGGAGGACGTCACTACCGATAATTCCGAAGCGGTCAAAAAACTGCTGACCTACGGGACGCTCTGCTGCGACGGATCCGTCGTTTTCAACGGGCCGGAGGAACTGCATATCGGCGATCCGACCGAGACTGCTATCGTACTGGCGGCTCATAAAAACGGCCTGCCGAAGGATCAGCTGAACAACAGCTATCCGCGCATGGCGGAATTGCCGTTCGATTCCGACCGCAAACTAATGACGACCGTCAACAAATTCGGGGACAGCTATATCGCCATCTGTAAAGGTGCGTTTGATGTGATGGCTGCCCGCTGTACGGCGGGGGATCTAAAGATGGCTGCCCGGATCAATGACGAATTGAGCAGAAAGGCGATCCGTGTGCTGGCTATAGGCTATAAAGAACTGGACGAGGTTCCCACAGAACCGACTTCCGAAGAACTCGAGAACGGGCTGACATTCATGGGTCTGGTCGGGATGATCGACCCGCCGCGTCCTGAAGTCCGCGATGCGGTGGCTGTCTGCAGACAGGCCGGTATCCGTCCGGTGATGATCACCGGCGATCATGTCGTGACGGCTTCTGCCATTGCCGCGGACCTTGGGATCCTGCGGGATGGCGACCGCTCCGTCACCGGTACGGAACTGGATGCGATGACCGAGACAGAACTCGATGGGAACGTCGAAAACATCTCTGTCTACGCCCGGGTCTCCCCGGAAAACAAGATCCGCATCGTCAAGGCATGGCAGCGGAAGGGACAGATCGTCGCCATGACCGGAGACGGCGTCAACGACGCTCCGGCGCTGAAGGCTGCCGATATCGGCTGCGCGATGGGCATTACCGGTACAGACGTTGCCAAGGGCGCCTCGGATATGACCCTGACGGATGACAATTTCGCCACCATCGTCGAGGCAGTCCGCGAAGGGCGCGGGATCTATGCCAATATCAAAAAGGTCGTCGGCTTCCTGCTCGGCACCAATATCGGTGAGATCCTGACCGTATTTGTAGCCATGATCCTCTGGCATGTGTCACCACTGCTTTCCATGCAGCTGCTGTGGATCAACCTTGTCACTGACGGGCTCCCGGCTGTAGCTCTGGGTATGGAAGCGGTCGAGGAAGGCGTGATGAGGGAGAAACCTAAGCCGAAGGACGAAGGGATGTTCGCCCACGGATTCGGGCTGCGCATCATCCTGCAGGGCTTCATGATCGGTATCCTGGCGCTTGCCGGCTTCCGGATCGGCGAACAGATGACCGGCGTGATCGAAGGCGGACGCACTCTGGCTTTCATGGTGCTGTCGCTTTCCCAGGTGGTGCAGGCGTACAACATGCGCTCGGACCGCTCTCTCTTCCGGATCGGTTTCTTCACCAACAGCAAACTGAACGGCGCGGCAGCGCTCTCCATCCTGCTGATGGCGCTGGTTCTCTTCACGCCCCTGTCAAGGGTCTTCGGACTGATCTATCTTCCGGTGAACGTTTACCTGATCGGCCTCGGCTTGATCTTCGTCCCACTTGTTGTGATGGAGTTTGCCAAGCTTTTTCTTCAGAATAAGAAGTAAGAAACCGGGAATGCGGGCGCCATATGATCGGCTCGCAGGGAATATCAGATTATCCGGAAACAAAGAGGGTATCCCAAAATATATTGAGGGGTGCCCTCTTTAGATTTAAAAGCCGGAAAAAGGTATCCGCCGCAAAAGCGTGTGAGTCTTATAAAGAGCCTGTTACTTAATAAGCGGGGGCCGGAAATCAGGTGCGGGGCGAAGCCCGTGAGCCGAATCATAATTCAGCGCAGCGGTTCTTTACGGCTTCCGCATTCGCAAACATACAAATTTTCGATCCCGCACCTTGCGAAACATAATGTTCCGCATACTGCAGGCTGCTGCAGATTGGGTTCTTATAGCAGCGAATAAACATCTCAGTGAATTTTCCCGAAAAGACAAACCTGTCGATATGAATTGCCCGGTGGATCACTGCAGATCATAGAATCCGCAAATTTTCTCCGGATCATTTTTAATTCTGTCTGCCGCGATCCTGGCTCGTTCAAACCGCTCTTCCATATCCGGCTCCTGCTGTGCATTGGTGAACACGCCAAACCTGACATGGATATTGTCAGCGATCTTTTCCTCAGCAAACAAATCGGACAAAAACTCTTTCAGAAGTTTTTCATAATCGTCCTGATGCTGGCAGTATAACAGGAAAGTATCTTCGTCTTCCCTGCAGCTGATACCACCGGTTTTCCGCGCAAGTTTTCTCATACAGGTGCCTATATCCCGTAATACATGATCGCTGAATTGACGCCCATATTGTTTGTTGACGGAATGGAATTTATTCACATCGCAGACTACTGCATCTAAAGAAGTATCTTTGAACAGATGGTCAAGCCGATGGACATAGCGGTAGAAATAATCTTTGTTGAGCAGGCCGGTCAGTTTATCCCGTTCTGTATAACGTATCAGAGCGCGGTCTTTAGCCAGCTCAATGCACTTGGCAATACGGGCTTTGACGATCTCAATATCCGGATACGGTTTCGGAATGAAATCCATAGCGCCGGCCTTAAGGCAGTCGAGTTCCGAATCCTGATCGACAGTCAAAAAGATCACCGGGATGTCGATCAGGTCTTCGTCGACCTGCATCTCCGCGATGACCTCGCGCCCATTCTTGTTCGGCATTTGCAGATCGAGAAGGACAAGGTCGATTTCATCTATATGGCTTCGCAGTACCTCCAGAGCTTCGACGCCATCCGCGGCATAAGATATATCATAATCATCCGCGAGAAGATCACCCATGATTTCACGATTTATTTTTTCATCATCGACGACCAGAATGTTTTTACGCGCATGGATAACAGGAATGTATTCCGTATCCTGAATATTGTCAGATTCAATATTCTCTGATGAAAGGGACTCTTTCAGATGCTGCTTCCTCTCGTACATTGCTTTATCGGCTTCTTCGGCAACGCTCAGAAGAGCAGTGTGCTTATCCCTGACGTATTCCGCCATACCTGCGGAAATGGTTTCCCCCAACCTGATCTTCGTAATATCCCTGGGTAAAGCGTTGATTCTTTCCAGCAGTTTTTTACGTTGGGTATAATCATCTTTCGTAAGAATAACAATAAACTCATCACCACCGACCCGGAATACGGGACTATGGCTGAAAACACCGCATATTCTTGCGCAGGCATTCTTTATACAGGCATCGCCTTCCTTATGCCCGTACATGTCATTGACAACCTTTAGATTGTTGACGTCGCAGACCACAACGGCAAAAGGTTCCTGATCTCCCTCCCTGATCCTGCCATTGATATCCTCTTCCCATTGCGCATAGGCGTGTTTGTTCTTGATACCGGTCAGGGGATCGATTGCCGCCATTTTTCTGGCTTTTGTTATTTTTTCTTTTGTATTGGCCGCAAGCTGTCTGAATGTATGGGTCAGGATACCGATTTCATCGTCTTTATCATATTCCAGTGAAAAGTCATAATTTCCTGCGTCTACCTGCTTTGCAGCTTCTGTAAGATCACTAAGAGGCTTTATAAGGCGGCCTGTAAAGCGCATCATGGCGGTAATTGAGATCGCCAGAATAACAAACAGAGCCAAAAGTGTATTCTTGATCATGCTCGTCCATCCGCTGTTGATCTCGGATACCGGTGCGCAAACATACAGCCGCATGCCGTTGCTCAGCGGGATCCAGACAGCTTCCTTTTCAACTCCCTCGTAGTTATACCGTATATGGTTGCTGCCTATGAACTTCTCAGGCTCATCTATCGCTGTTGTTTCCAGGTTCAGCTGTGCGGAATCCAACATCGGGTGATAAAAGACATTTGATTTTTCATCAAGGATAAATGCATAACCACTCTTAAAAATTGAGATGTTTTCCACTTCCTTCTTTAACATCTCGTAGTCTATTTCAATGCCGATCACACCAACAAACTGATCCTTCCAGTAAACAGGTTCATTATATGAAATAACCCGGGCACCAAGGTTTTCAGTGTAATATGGGGGAAGCCATACTCCTTCCCCTGTTGCTTTCGGGACAGTAAACCAAACAAGCGCGGAGGTATCACTGGTATCATACCGGGTGATGTCTGTTACTTCGTGTTCTTTAAACCCTTCTCCGTCCTGATATACATACCAAAAGCCTGTTACGTCTTCAGAAATATTTGGATCTATCCTGAAATAGTAGGTAAGCACTCCGTTCGTGTTGTACGCGATTCTTCCAAACAGATTACGGGCACGTTCAACCTGGCTGGCCAGATCTTCAAACGGCATACCTTCAAAGCTATCCGATACCAGCGTTGATACGGTCCGAACGGAGTGTTCTACGCTTTCAAAATATTGCTCCAGATTCATTGCGCCTGTTGTGGCGGTCAAATGAATCATCTGATCAGCGTCATCTCTGCCCAGATTTTTGATCGAAATTACGCCGATAGCCGTAGCAATGCTTAGCGTAATTATTATAATACTCACAACTGTAAGGGTAAATTTGGTTCGAATTGAATGCATTCGTGGATTTACCTCCTGCATGACGGCAATTTTGTCCATCCCTCAAACAATAATTTTACCACTCCCCGCGATTAAAACTTGGGATTTTTACCCTGTCCCCCATTTTTACCTGTTATCTCTCATCGTTATATTATGGATTGGAGTTTCGATCTGTTCCCATTTGATGCAGCTATATAAAAAAAGAATTCATCCGGAAAGCAGAAAACCCGCAAATTCACTCCTTTTGGCGTGAGACAATGAGATGTTTCTGTATCAAATCGGGTATGCTGCCATTTGTCAGCACCGGGGATTTGATACAAAATCACACCTCTTGACGATTACCCTGAACTATATAACGATAAGCCTCTGTAATCGTTATAAGGTTTGATTGTTTCCATAGACAAACCGGAATTTGTACGATCAGTTTTCGCCTTGCCGTTCTATTTTCCTGGAAAGGAAAAGCACGAGATCATCATCATTTGCGATTTCTGTTTCATATTGAGCACAAGGTTTATTCCGATACCAGACACCCGTCCCATCCGGGATATAACCTCGTTTGACATACATTCGCTGGGCGCTTCCATATCCGCTGTGGAGTCCGACGCCAAGCCATATCGTGTCGGCATATTGCCCGGCAATCTTTTCGGCAGCATCCATCAGCCTGCTGCCGATTCCTTTTCTCCGGTATTTCTCCAACACGCCGAAATCAACGATCTCGGGGAATCCTTTTCCGCTGAACGCACCACTCAAACCGGTCAGGTAGACATTCACATATCCGGCAGGCAGTCCTTTATATACGGCGGTCAGTGAAACACATTTTCCCGCAGACTGATCCCGGAGCCTTGCCAAATGTTTGGAGATATCCGTATGCCAGCCCTGCGCGATCTCTTCATCGGTAAAGATCCGGGCATCTGCTTCTTCCATAGTGCGTATCATCAGTTCGTTATCCTTGTAATAAATCATGGTTTCTCCCTATAGTCTTATGGACCGATAAAAACCGATTTTGCCTGCTCTTCGTTTATTTGTATTATTCTATTATAAAACTCTCTGTTTTCAAATCGCAATAGTATCTGCCGCTTTCCGCGCTGAATTTCAATACACAGTAGTCGGGATCGGTAACGCCGCCTTTATAAAACATTGTATCGCCTTTGTGCCAAATCATCTCTTTCGTCTTTTGGTCGGTCAGCACTTCCATTTTTCCTTTCAGCATAACACCCGTGTACCTGATCAGGCCTTTATGATAGAAGTATATACAGGCCTTCGGATTATTCATGTATTGTTTTACTCTCATTGAAGAGCTGTTAGTTGAAAAATAAAACCGGCGCAGCCCATCGATTTTTCTCGGCTGCAGCATTGCTTTTACATTGGGGAACCCCTCTTCGTCTACAGAACAGATGAAAGCAACTTTTTGTTTCCTGATAAACGCTTCGATTTTCCTGTTATCCATAATCGTTCTCCGCCGGTGGTTCAGGCCTTTCAGAGCCCGGTCCTGTACAATTCGATCACATTGATGACCGGCTCCTCATAAGGATGGACCGCTTTCACCGCTTTGAGCGTTTCATCAAGTTTTTCTCCGCGGACCGTCACTTCAACCTTAAGTTCCTCTTCTTCACTGATTTTATTTTCCTTCCCTATAAACGGATCCGTTCCCGGGAGCGGCCTCCATGTCCCGATCACTTTGCTGTATGAAAGGCAGCAATCGTAATTTCCGATATGGCCGGCATCGGCCTTTTGCAGGGCTTTGCGTAATTCTGCAAAGTGAGATTCCGGTATGAATATTTCAAGCTTGAAATAACTCATTTTTGTCCTCCGCGGATGATATTTGTTTTATTCTTTTATTTTTTCAAAAAAAGCATTTCATAATAGCTCATATTCTTCATCGGTGCAGACTTTCCCGGACATGGGATCAAATGGCTTGGCGGCATAGCCTGAGGCCATGAATGTGTTGAGCATCATGATTCTCTCGCGATCCGGCAGGCCCTGCGGACCGTTTTTACCGAGTAGATGATGCCGCCGATCCCCGCGGCCAGGACCAATACCACCCCGATCACCTGGACCGGGACAGAATCCTGATGCTCAAGGCAGTATCCGCCGATGTCCAGTATGCTGTCCCATGCCCCGTGGAAAAGAAACGGGACCAGGATCGCCATCCGCCATTCCTTTTTGGCAGTCTGCTCATCATTGGCTGCTTTTGCCTTTTCGTATTCGTAATAATGTCCGCCCTGGTTAAACTGCCACATAATATGCATCGGGCAGATCAGTCCCACGACGACTGCTCCGACATTTCCCAGCATGATCTTTTCAATGAATCCGTAGACCAGCCCGATCAATCCGGCCGTCAGAATAAAGTCGATCTTCCGCGACAGCTGGTATTTCCGTTTCGCGTGGAGGAATCCTCTGAATTTGAAGAGCTCTTCCAGCAGTGCGGCGCGGAAGAAATTGGAAACAATGTTCAGCGCCAGCCCGGACAGCGGTGTATGTTTTACGATAATGTCCCAGGTGATCTCGGTCACCATAGTCAGCAGACAGGTGTAGGCAAAACCGTATTTGAAAGCGATCAGCAGATAATCCTTTGTCTGCAAAACCCTGTTCTCTCCCTGTGCTTTGACAACGGGCAGGTACCACGCCAATGAGATCGCTATTGAAAGCGGTATTGTGATCAAAAGTATCATGAATAATTATCTCCTTTCAGAGCATGATCCGCTCATCTGTCCTGTGTACAACACGATCGGTATAAGCGTATGGATTTTAATTTGACACCGTTTTCTGTTGTTATTGGATTATACATTGATTATGAGAAAGTATTTTAGCATATTCCTGCTTTGTTGTTTATCAACTTCGAATAACAGTTTTTGGCCGATAGGTCCTGACTCGTACAGGCAGAACCAAACCCTTCAATACCTCGCTGCTGGGAAATCCGGACAATAAACATCCGTTTAGCTCTTCAAATATTTTCTAATCAAAACACATAGAGCGTCAAGAATAATTTTGAAACAGTCATACACCTGAAAAATAACACTAAAATATACAAGTATTGTTATAATCTTGTATAATTTAGTGTAACAGAAAATAAACCATGAAAACAAATAAGGTAGATTTTGTAAAGAAAATATTTACTGATAACGGCAGTGTTGTCAGGACGAAGACTCTTCGGGGGAACGGGATCTCCAGCCGGGATATAAAAGATCTGACCGGGTTGGGGATCATTGAACAGGTCCGCTGGGGGTATTATCGGTATCCGGATGAAAACTTCTTTTCGGATATACCGATCCTGGTCTCCCTTTTCCCCGATGGTGTTCTTTATCTGGAGTCCGCTCTTGATCATTACGGATACACAGAAAGGACTCCGGCTGCGTGGAAGATCGCTGTTGACGAAAAAACAGCACGGGCGAGGTTCAGAATATCCTATCCGATCGTTGAGCCGCATTTTGTTTCCTCCTCAAAGTTTCCGATAGGCATCAGAGAAACAATGATAGACGGAACGCGGATAAAAATCTATGATCGGGAGCGGACAATCTGCGATTGCCTGCTGCATCGAAACAAAATGGATGCGGAGGTTTTTAATCAGGCAATTCAGGGGTACCTGAAGGATGAAAACCGGCGGGAATATGTGCTTGCTGATTACGCATCAAAACTTCATGTTTCAAGAAAGGTCAAAGAGGTACTTGGTATATGGCTGTAACGAATCAAACAGCATCGTGGTCATGTGTTAGACAGGGACATCTTTTCACGAATAAGGGATTTTCCATCCAATTCTTTTTTTCTTACGCAATGGACAGCGTTTCGCCCTTCTAAGGAAACGGGATCGTCTTTGGATGAGGTGATCAACAATATATTGCGATTCCTTGATCCGGTTGTACTTTCGATAATTGATAGCCGGCCTTTTGAAAAACAATGGACCTGTACCGGCCGCGTATGGAAATCGTATTTTTTAATTCAAAACCGAATCTCCGCTGAATACTACCGCAAGAAAAAGAGCTGCCTTGCATGGCAGCTCTTTTTCTTGTGGAGATGGCGGGAGTCGAACCCGCGTCCGAAAGATTCGACCCTCGAATATACTACGAGCGTAGTCTATTTATTGATTTAACCTCTTAGAGGAGAAACAGACAAAACCTGTTGAGGCGATCCGCTCAGACCCGAAAGCCCTCTTTTGTTTCGTGCCGCGGCTTCACGAACAGCACGCTGACTTTGTGACGCCCAGTCCGCGATCGGTCAGCGGTACGATGCGGGTGGACGTGACCTGAAAAGGTCATTTGCGGCATTGCCGCTTCGCTTATGCAGCGAGGGGCATTGCAGCGTAGGAAGTGCGATTGTTGGCACTTGATTTTTTGCACTGATTTTACGAGGTCGGCGCCTCTCGGCCCGCAATTCGGGACCAGCCTCCCCCGTCGAGACCGGAACATCCCCAAACTACATTTCTATTATACATGGTTTTTCATGTTTTTATCCGAAAATGTAACGAAAGGGGACGGTTTCCGCAGGCTCTGTATAGAGCCGGAGGGAACTGTCCCCACTTTTTTCAAAAAAACATTTTCATTATCCGGGGGGACGGTTCTCTTCGGCTCAATTCTGAGCCTCCGAAAACTGTCCCCGGCCGCCAGCCATCAGCTAATTCCTCGTTCTGTCGATGATGGAGATCACCGTCGTCCCGTTCAGGACATTTTGTTCACGGAAAATGTCATATATGGATAGTGAAGCGCTCCCCTTGTCAAGAGTTTCGGCTATCGCGTTACCGGATCCTGTTCGCGTGAATTGCTTATCCAGGGACCATAACGCGGCGGTTCCCCAAAACAGCAGCTGCTCGGTCCGCGGTTCCCCCATGTTATCGGAAATCTCGACACGGATCCCATAGCCGGCGTTCTCCTTATGGGTCACGCGTATGTGCCCGATCTCCCGCAGCATATCCCGCTCCCGGACCGCGAAGACGCAGGTTTGGTCCGGCTGTTCATAACTGTCCGGGATCAGCATTCCGCCGTCGCCGAGTGCTTCGGCTTTATTATGCAGCAGCGTCATTTCCAGTTTGCAGAATACCGGGCTGTCCATCCCCTGCAGGGGCGTGGGCGTTATGGTCGGGACCGCTGTCGGGATCGATCCCCCGGGATTGGCGGTGATGGTGGGACGGAACCTGGCCGCCGGACGGTATCGGCTGAATTCGGTATCCTGATATCTGTCCCGATCCGTTCGCGTTATCCGGAGAAGGATGATGATCAAAAGTGCCCCCGCGAGAATGACCGCCGCCGGAATGACCCGCTTCCGAACCTTTTGTTCGCCGATAATCTTCATATTATTGATTATACGCCTTGTAAAAAAACAAAGTTCCTGTTTTCGGTTTTCACGGAAAAACAGGAACTTAGATTTTACGATTCGGGACTCTCCGGCAGGGCAGTTTTTTTCAGATGCTCTCCCGGTGACACGTCTGATTAAATAAAAAAAGCTGGGCGCAAAGGAGTCGAACCTCTACATACAGATTCAGAGTCTGCTGTCCTGCCATTAGACGAGCGCCCATCTCTTGAACAAAAATTATTGTATCACGACCTTCATATTTGTAAAGGGATTTTGAAAAACTCGTGATTATTTTGTATTTTGGCATTTGGTATTTTTGCGTAACGGGTACAAACGGGGACGATACCCGAAGGCGGGCGAAGCTCCAACTCCGAATCCAAACCGGACGCAGTCCGTTCCATACGGAGTTGCCTCACGCTGTACCCGGGAGGATAGATCCTGACTCGGAAGCCCACCCCCTTCAGACCTTTCGGGCTGTACCCGAAGGCGGGCGAAGCTCCAACTCCGAATCCAAACCGGACGCAGTCCGTTCC
>DAIMGK010000133.1:0-13173 GCA_036723985.1 Flexilinea sp. | reverse complement strand
GGCGGTCTTGCGGGTCGGGATGATGCTCCCAGGGTACAGTCCCCTTCGGGTACAGTCCCCGGGGCTGCACTGTCCCAAAAATCGGCTGCCTGTTTTTCTGATGGTATAATAAAGAACATGGATCGCAATGATAATCCGCCCGTTGTCAGCTTCACATCCTGTCTGACCATCCTGGTTTTCGGTGTGATGATTTTCGTATGTCTTTTTTTGTTCTTCTCCTTACGGGGGTCGGCAATACGGACTGTTGACGAAAATACCGGGCGGTCGCTGATGACCGTCATTCCCGCGCCTACACTGACGCCTACGGTCTACGTGACGAAAACTCCGCAGACGCTTGAGATCCACTATGTTTCGGAAGATGGGTTGTCAGTGGGGACGCTGGTTGAAGTATATGACACGGGGACGACCGGTCTGAGCGTCCGTCCGCAGCCGGGTACAGGCGGGTATTTGAATTTTGTGGCTCAGGAAGGGGAGCGCTTTCAAATTGTTGACGGACCGGATTCCCGCAATGATTATATTTGGTGGAAACTGGAATCTGTAAATAACCCGGACCGAAACGGCTGGGCTGTTTCAAATTACCTTCGGAAGGTGAACTGATCTGCAGGAGCTGTTCACGGTCCCGGGGTCTCAGCTGATCGAGCTGAAGATCCCTGCCGGTTTATTTTTGAGAAAAATGATTTACGATTTATCAGGATCGGGGAATGGAATATATGGAAGGAAATAGCAACCACAAACGTTATTTGATTTTAGTTGTTGATGATGAGATCCGTATTGTTCGTATGATACGCATGAATCTTGAACACGACGGATATGATGTGATCGAGGCGAATTCAGGGCAGCAGGCGCTGGATATGGTCCGGTCTCAGATGCCAAACCTTGTGATCCTGGATGTGATGATGCCGGGCCTGGACGGTTATGAGACTCTCTCGATCCTGCGGGAGATCAGCCAGGTGCCTGTGATCATGCTGACCGCGAAAGGTGAAGAGGAAGACCGTATCCGCGGTTTGGAACTGGGGGCCGATGATTATGTCACAAAGCCTTTCAGTCCCAGGGAATTGATGAGCCGCGTCAAGGCTGTGCTTCGCCGGTCGGAAGGCAATACCGGCAGTACCGGCGGGGAAGATGATGTTATTCAGGTGGATGACCGTCTCAGGATCGATTTCGGGAAACGTGAAGTCTGGGTCGACGGTGAGCTGGTCAAACTGCGTCCGACAGAATACCGCCTGCTCTATCATCTCGTCCAGAATGCCGGCTGGGTGCTGACATATGACCAGATCCTGACCAAAGTCTGGGGTTACGAATACCGGGATGAGACCCACTATGTCAGGCTTTATATCAACTATCTGCGGCAGAAGCTGGAAAAGGATCCTTCCAATCCGGAATATATCCTGACGGAGCGCGGTGTCGGTTACCGCTTTGTGGATTACAAACGGAAAAACGCCGGCCATTGATTTTTTGTTAATATTTCTTTGATTTTGTTCTGACAAATCGCAAGTAGAAATCTTATACTTGCGATTTATTATTTATACTGTAAGCGGACAGAGAAAGCTTACAGCAAAGAAATGAAAAAATAAAGTTGAAAAACTTACAAGAATTAATGGAGGAAAATTATGACACTCGTACGTTACAACCCCAACAGAGGATATCTCAGCATGCAGGATACGATGAACAGCCTGGTGAACGCCCTTTTCAACAGTGATGCTTCCGGACTTGTTTCCGAAGCCAGCGAATTCTCACCCAGAATGGACATGAAAGAAACAGAAGATGCTTACACGGTAAAACTGACAATGCCGGGCATTGACAAGGATGACATTGACATTTCTGTCAGCGACGGTGTTCTGACGATCAAGGGTGAAACCAGAGAAGAAGCGGAAAATGAAGATGAAAAATCAACCTGGCTGGTCCGCGAACACAAACACTATTCTTATTATCGTTCTGTCCGGCTTCCTTCAGAAGTCGTTGCGGATAAAGCAGAAGCTGAATATAAAAACGGTATTCTGAAACTGACGCTGCCCAAGGCGGAAGAAGTAAAACCTAAATCAATACCGGTAAAAATCAGTGACTGATCTTTTACACACCTCCTGAAACCCCATAACAGTGGAGCAGCACATTTGTGCTGCTCTCATTGTTTTAAAAATTTTATATGAAAGAGACTGACGCTGAAAAATTTACTTTGACAGTCAGGTTTCAGACCCTGGCATGTGATCACAGGCATTTCATCTTTATTGTTTCGATCCACTGACAGGTTCGAAGGCGTCTGCGGAAATTCCGGTTGTTATCCAGCTTCTCCCACAATTCCGGAGAAATTGCCTGAATGCTTTCACTGACCTTCAGGTATTTCCCTTCAAAGACCTTTGCCGGGTCACCGGCATGAAATTCCTCACGGAATACTTCCTTCCCGTCCCGGTCAAAATACAGTGCCAGATGATCCGGTTCCGGGTTGTTTGAATAAATCATGCATTCATGTTCCATGGATACCTCTCTGCTGGATTCAATTATAACCGCTGAACTCCGGTGTTTGATGGCAAATTTCATGGAAAGGAGAAATGCTCATGACTTGCCCGATCGGTACTGACATCGGACCCGGGAATGCAGTGCCGGAACTTCGCCCCCAATATATAATATTAGAAAGGTCCTGCATATCCGGTTTTGCCAAAAAGTCAGGGATCATATTTACCGGCAGTTATGCCGGGAGTTCAGCTGCCGGATTTCGGTCAATGAATATTGCGAAGCTCGTTTTGGAAGAGACGCCCGGTCAGGGCAAAGAATCCTATGATAATGGCTGTTAAGGCACACCATTTTATGAAGCGGACCAAGCGGTTGTCGGTCTTATTGATAGATTTCGCGATGAAAATCGGAACGAAAAACGGGATGATCAGGTAAATCAGCTTGCCGAAACCATTGGTGCTCAGTTCAAACGTATAATGGCCTGCTTTCTGAAAACCGAGCGGATTAAACCTTGGAACGGCCAATCCGCCGGCCGTTATGTATATCAGCAATGCCGCGGTACCGATCATGATCTGGCAAAACTGGTTGTGATAGACAACATACCGCAGGTTGGGCCCGATAAAACGCAGCATCCTGCTTTTTCCCAGCAGCGGGGAAAGGTACCTTGCGAGAAAGAGGATAAACGCGGAAGCTGTCAGAAATGAGAAATACGGAAGCCAGCTGTTTGGCAGTGTATGAAAATCCATAAGAATATGGTTATAGGTACAATCCCAATCGGTAACAGTCATCAGAATTATCTGAGCACCTGCCGCAAGGTAACAGCCGAAAATCGGATTTGACAGCTTTTCGGCGTGAGCACGTAAGTGGTGTTCATAAAAAATGCCGAAAATGAAAAAAACAAGAAAGAAACCGGCTTTTCGTATGACCAGCATATGCTGGGAAGCTGTCGGCAATGAAAGGCTCCAGCGGATGCAGCATATTGACAGTATCCATGAAGCAGTCAATAAAACAGAGTCCTTTACCGACTGTTTTTCGAATGGGATCAGGTATAGGATACGGGCGGCGGCTTCTATGATAAACAGGTACAGGACAAACCATAATGGTATATCATTCGCAAACTGGTCGTTCCACAGAAACGGACTGATCAGCAAACTGGAAAATGACAGTTTCTCCCCATATTCGATAAAGTGATAATGCCTCATGACAGTTGAAATGATCCCGTAACACAGGTTTATGAAAAGAGCGGGGAGTAAAAGTGCCCGGCACTTATGGCGGATATAATCCAGCGGCTTTCGATTATATGCTGTCCGTCCGAAAAGGATCCCGGAAAGGAAGAAAAAAAAGGCCATAACCCAGGATTCGTAAGGGAAAAGACTTTTGACGATCGTATTGATGATATTGTAATGCCAGTTTATGACCGATAATATGCCGATCGTCTGTGCAAACAGCAATTCATAATCCATGAAATACTACTCCGTTTTCCATAATTCCGTCTGCTTCCGGTTTCCCTCAGTATGAAACAGTGTCAGGCCTGTCAGCAGGATCAGGGGCAGGCAGGCTTTGAGCATCAGGATATACCGGTTGTACTGGCCGTTGGTGGGACCGGTGATATATACCGCGATCTGTACAAGCATCGGGACTGCGACCGCCAGCGCGTCACGCCTTTTGTGATACAGGCAGTAAGCGGCATAAATGAATAAGATCCAGACATAGAACGCGGAAACCCAAATGCAGCGAAGCAGGGGTAGATCGAATATCCATCTGACAGTGGCTTCGTATATGCTTCGAATGCCGGCGAAAGCTGCCGGATAAGAAAGGCGCAGATTGATCTCCGCGCAGTCCCGGTTGACCAGCCACATTTCACTTGCGCTGAATCCGAAAGACAGATATGTCGGATCGGCATTGGCGGGATAAAAATACTCATAATAATTGTTCATCACAGCCAATATATAGATGTCCGGACGTTTGAGCAGCATATGGAACCATGTGACCGCGTACCGTTTGAGATCCGAACTGGTGGCGGAGAGGTTAAAGGATTTTTTTACCGGATCCGCAATGACCGGGTTATACAGGTTGGGCAGTTCTTCGTAATACAGGACTTTCTCAATGTTTCTGCGTTCTTCATCGGTAATTTCATCTCCCGCGTCCCGGACGTAACGGGCAGTCTGCTGGAAAGGAACGGAAAGCATCTCCCGGATGCTTCCCGGCGCGACATTCAGCGCGGGGAGCAGGACTCTTTCATAGACGCCTGAAAAAAGGATCACGCCGGCAAAGAGCAGACCGAATGTTTTCCGCTTGCCGGGGAGGATGAGCAGCAGCAGGAAAAAGCTCGCGGCCAGAAGGAATTTGCCTTCATTGCGGAATAAGATCACGGCTAAAGATCCGAGAACGCACAAAACAAAATCCTTCTTTGCGGATGCTGTTTCCCCGGTGATCAGGTTCGCGGTTTCAAATACGCTGAGGACCAGGAACGGAAGATATATGCCTTCTTTTGAAATGCCCGCCATATGCGAGCGGATCCCCGGATGCAGGATGAAATAAAACAGAAACAGCATGCACCATTTCAGATCAAGCCGGTATGACCGGCACAGCACTGTTGATATGTACGCGAGGACCAGATCCATGATCAGGTTCTGCAGCAGAACCAGGAGGAACAAACCGGCGTTGTCGGAGTGAAACAGTTTATTTCCGAGCACGAGACAGCCATGCAGCAGCATGGTATGGGCAGCCGGCTGGTAATTGGAGATCTTCGTTTCGACCCGGACCCGTTCCCCGTCGATCGTCCTGTATAAGACCGGCGGCGGCGGGGAAACGACCGCCCATTCTTTTTTGTTATCCAGTCCGTATCCCTGCGCGATCTGATAATAACAGTCTCCGGTCAGGATGCCCGGATAGGAGATGATGATCCCCGGCAGTGTGAACAGCAGCATCATCAGGAAAGAGAGCCCGAACGGGTGTTTGTGGAAATGCGCGGAAATGGTTCCGGCGGCTTTCCGGCTGCTGTCCGCGGGATCGGTCCGGAGGCGGAGTTTCTCAAGACAGAAAAAAATGAACTGAATGGCGAAAAAAAAGAAAAGCGCCCAGCCTGAAACAAACAGGACTGTTTTCGGCCATGTGCCTGCGGAAAACGAGATCTCCGACAGGTCCCCGTTTTTTTCGATCGAATGCCCCGCGGCCATGAAAAAGCTGAGCAGACAGCCGAGCGCCGCCGAGGGAAAAGTTCCGCGGATATTCCCCGTTTTGTATCGGTTCAGGACAGCTTTTGTCAGCAGGAAAACCAAAAGAAAAGCCGGTATTTCGGAAATGCTGAATGGCCTGAACGGCCTGTCTGCCGAAAACTCAGTCATCAACGCAAGAAATTGTATGAATGACAGGGAGATCATTAAAAACGAATGCAGCATCTTTCCTCAGCCTTTCCTTTCACCTGAATTTTACCATGAACGGAATCTCTGTTATTCATCATCCGGAAAATCATTGCCGAAGAAATAACAAAACCGGGACAGATGCACCTGGTGCATCTGTCCCGGATACGCAGCAGGGAGGGGGACAGTCCCCGGCAATATACCCGTGAAGGGTAAAAAAGGAGCTGCCGCAAATTTTTGCGGACAGCCCCATGACAGATATCTTTTGACTTATGATCTCTCCCGGGTTATTGGTACGGACCCGGATTTATGCTCATAAGCTTAATGCTGACCTCATTTATTTCGACGGCTGCGGCGCGAATTTTGTTCAATCCGCTCCGATTTCCAGTTTGCCGGGCAGTGTAAGGTCCTTTTCAAGGCGCTCGACCTTGGTACCTTTGTCCCCCATCCCCCGCCTAAGAAGGTATCAGGCTCTTCATAAGACTCACACGCTTTCGCGGTGGTCACCTTTTATATATACTGTATACTTATTTTATAACGTTTGCCGGGATATTTTTGAAGGAATATAACTATTCAGAGAGTGTTTATTTATCAGTGACGCAGCACGGAATCCCGACTCGCTGTGCAGGCTTCACTGCAGCGGCGATTCAGGCTTCTTTTGCTCCGTCCTGAACAGTAACAAGGGAAGAAAGGCGGTTTGTGTGGTGATGAACACTCTGTTTGGGGAAACATTGAAAAAACTGAGGATAGAAAAAGGGCTTTCGCAGGTTCAGCTGGGAAACAAGTTGTTTGTCAACGGTTCCACGGTCAACCGATGGGAAAACGGCAGCCGTATGCCGGATGCTGTCATGATCACTCGTCTTGCCTTGATCCTGGATGTGGACGTCGGCACGCTGATCTCCGCCGCGGCTGAGAGTGACGAATCGCTCAAGATTATCATTGTGGACGACAACAAGGCTGTTATCTCCGACAGTTTGCTCGTTCTGGACAAAGTCGTGCCGAATGCAGCTGTTACGGGTTTTACCCGTCCGAGGGAAGCAATCGAATTCGCGAAAGTGCACCGGATCGACCTGGCCATTCTGGATATCGAGCTGGGAACGGCCAGCGGCCTGGATCTCTGCCATGTGCTGCTTGAGCTCAATCCCTGCGTCAACGTGGTCTATCTGACTGCCTATCCCGACTATGCCCTCGACGCATGGGACACCGACGCCCGCGGATTCCTGGTCAAACCGCTGACCCCGGAAAGCGTCCGCAGGCAGATGAAAAAGCTGCGCTATCCGTTTTCAATGGGAGATCCGGACGAATGAACGGCTGGATCGATTCCTTTTACAAATTCATATTTGGGGCGATACTTCTGGTAAGCGTGATGGGACTGTGGTTCACCATCGTAGTTCCCGGTATCGACCGCTGGAACAGGCGCTTTTTCATGGGCTTATTTATCATTTTTATGCTTTGGTGCCTGTCCGGCATCCTCGAAGTGGTCTTCCAATATTATATTGCCCCGAGAGCGGTATTTATTTTTCTGCTGTTTCTGGAAAGCCTACTGCTCTCGCTGCCAATTCCCATGATGACAGTTTATCTGCTGCACTGCTGCTCAGAAAACCCACGCTCAAGCAAGCTTTTTCATACCGTGCTGGGTCTGTGGACAGTCTTTTTTCTCCTGCTCACCGGCGCCCTGTTTACCGAAGGCTTCATCTGTCTCACACCGGAAAATCAATATTACCGCGGTCCTCTGTATCCGCTTCTGCAGATGCCGGTAATAACGATCCTGCTGCTCAATTTAGCAGGTGCGATCAAGTGTCGGTCACAACTGTCCCGCAAGGCTTATCTCAGCTTCGTCATCGCCCAGGTGCCGATGATGGTCACGCTGATCGTGAACCTGTTCGTCGACATCACACCGCTCTTTGAATTCAGTTACGTTCTTTCCGCTTTGGTCATGTACAGTCTCATCCTGTCTGATCAGATCGAGCAGGACCGCCGACGCCAGCGGGAGATCACCCGGCAGGAACGGGAAATCGCCCGGCAGCAGATGGAAATCGCCCATGAGCGTGCCAGCGTCATGGTGCTGCAGATGCGGCCGCATTTCATCTATAATACCCTGATAAGCATCTACAGCCTTTGCGGGCTCGATCCCGGAAAAGCCCGGCAGCTCACAATGGATTTCACCAACTACCTGCGCAGGAATTTCAACGCCGTTGCCAGCGACAGCGCCATTCCCTTTTCCACGGAACTGGAGCACACCCGCACTTATCTCGCTGTGGAACAGGCGCAGTATGACGATATGCTTGTCGTGGATTATGATACGCCGTTTACCCATTTTCGCCTGCCGCCGCTTACCCTGCAGCCCATTGTGGAAAATGCTGTCAAGCATGGTATGGACCCGGATTCCGATCCGCTGCATATCTCCATCCGGACACGGCACACGGATTCAGGCACCGAGATCACCGTGGAGGACAACGGCCGCGGTTTTGATCCTTCCGTCGATGACAACGAGCCGGGGATCGCACTCAAAAACATACGGCAAAGGCTTGAAATGATGTGCGGCGGGAGCATGACGATCACGCCCAATGACGGAGGCGGAACCATGGTAACGGTGACGATTCCGGACAGCGCCGCACAATGAACATATCGCCGTAACTATTCAAAACGAGCCCAGGCGGCCGGATCGCATGAAGGGATCGAAAGGAAGCGCTGCGCTGAATTGAGACTCGATCCCCGAGCTTCACCTCTTTGCCGAGTGGGACCGTTTGTGTCCGCCGGCAGGTACTGAATAGTTTCAACCTTTGAATCTTCCCGCATACACATTAGATATTATTTGTTCAGCCATACGGAGCTCCTCTTCGAAAGAAAAAAGGACTGCTGCACCTTTTCATGTGCGGCAGCCCCTTTTCGTTTCAGTTTACTGATTTTATGCCAGTTTCGGGAAGCGGCTGAGGATCACTGCCGTGCCGGGCAGGACAGCCTTTTCGCCGAATTTCAAGCCGGAAGGAGCTTTCAGGCTGGCTTTTTCCGCGTTCTGGTAGATCAGGATCTGCGTGCCTTCCGCGCTGCATTTGCGGTCGACAAGGGCAAGGCCGGTCACCCATCCGTCTTTATCCATCGCGCAGCTGGTGACTTTGCCGATGACCTTCCCCTTGAGGTCAAGGATCGGGTCGCCGTGGTGAGCCATACGGACGACCTGGTCATTGAAGCGGAACCGGACAGCGATCTGTTTCTGCGCGGCTTCGTCTTTGCGGTAGGCGTCCCGTCCGATGAACCAGCATTTGAAGGTCTTGACAGAGGAATGGAATCCGGCTTCGTTGACCTTGATGTTCATGTCACCCGCCATTTCATGGCCGTAAAGCGGCAGCCCCGCTTCGGTGCGCAGGCTGTCCCGGGCGCCGAGACCGCAGGGTTTCAGCCCCAGCGGAGCGCCGGCTTCCAGAAGCTTATCCCACAGCGACGGGAGTTTCTCCGGATGGACAAAGATCTCAAAAGAGATCTTCTCGCCGGTATAGCCGGTCCGGGCAAGATAGAGATCGTAACCGCCGACCACAGCGTGACAGATGCAGCCTTTTTTCAGTGTTTTGATCTTCGCGGCGTCTTCATCGGAACATCCCAGCGCGGTGAGCACAGGAATGGATATGCGTCCCTGCAGCGCGAGGTCAACACGCATGCGATCCCCGGCTTTCGGGTCGCGCAGGTTCTCAAGCGTCACATTGCGGCCAAAGGCACGGGCAGACGGACGGGAACGGTCAACCAGGACAGTCCCTTCCTTCACGGCGTTGAGCCATGCCCAGTCTTTGTCATCGTTGGACGCGTTGACGACGATCAGGAATTTTTCCTCCCCGATGCGGTAGACGATCAGGTCATCGATCACATTGGCGTCCGGATCAAGGAAATGCGTATAGATAGTATCTCCGACATTCAGGACGCTGATATCGTTCGCGCAGACGCTGTTCAGGAAAGGAAGCGCGTCAGCGCCGTTCATTTCATACACACCCATATGGGAGACATCGAACAAACCGCCCGCGCCGCGGACCGCGTTGTGTTCCTCTTTGATGGAGGTGTACCAGACGGGCATATCCCAGCCGGCGAAAGGAACCATCTTCGCGCCGAGCGCCTTGTGTGTCTCATACAAAGGCGTCCGTTTGATGGGAGCGTTTTCATCTTCGTCGTAAGCGCTGAAATCAAATTCGGGCAGGGGCTGTCCTTCATCGGGACCCATTCCGATCGCGTACGGTTTTGTAAATACCGGTGCGGTGCAGGGCTTGCCTTCCGCCGGAGCGCATTCTTCGATATAAACCGGTCCCGGGAGGCGTTTGCGCAGATCCTTGTCGAATTTTACAAAGCCGTCGGAAAGTGCCCGCAGCCAGGCCGAGGCAGCGCCGGCTTCTTCGGGAGCGCAGCTGAACTGCCAGCCATCCGCACGGAGCATCAGGGTGCCGGTGATCTCATTGCCGTCAATGGAAAGGACCGTATCCTGCTGTTCGCCTTCGGAAAGGGCGTCCGCGTCGCTGAGAAACGCGTAATTCACAAATTCACGGGCATCACCGCCGTGGATCAGCATATGCGCCTGACCGTTTACGGTTTTGAATTCGTCATCGATGTAGTAGAAATTCGGATAACCGAATTTCGGATCGTCACTGAGTTCATTGCATTTTTCGGCAAGGGCGCGGACACGGAGCTTCGCGTTCTCGAGCACATCAAAGTCGACCCGGGCACGCTGCAGCATTGCCTTTGCGCCGGGCATCGCGTAGGGATGGAAGGCATAGAGTACATCGGCAATAATGTCGGCGAGCTCTTTCATGTCGTCTTCCTTCAGGCCGATTTGTGTAACACAGGATGTGCCCAGGCGGATGCCGCTGGCTTTCAGGGCGGATCTGTCTCCGGGGATGGTGTTGCGGTTCAGAACGATGCCGACGATGTCGAGGACACGGGCGGCGATATCTCCGGAAAGGTCAGTGCCGTCTTCACCTTTGACCGCTTTGCAGTCCAGCAGAAGCATATGGCAGTTTGAGCCCTGATACGGGACCTTCAGCCCCCGGGCTTTGAATTCAGCCACAAGGGCTTGGGTGTTTTTGAGGATCTGCGCCTGATAGGCTTTGAATTCCGGTGTTTTGGCGATCTTGAAAATCGTGCAGAGGGCAGCGAAGACCTGTGTATGGGGACCGCCCTGTTCGCCCGGGAATACGGCTTTGTCGATGATCTTTCCGAGTTTCGGGTCGGTCGTGAGCAGAACAGCGCCGCGCGGACCTGTCATGGTCTTATGGGTGGTGAAGGAGATGACGTCGGCGTATCCCACCGGGGATTCCACGACGCCTGCCGCTACGAGGCCGGCGATGTGGGCGATATCGGCGAGGAGATAGGCGCCGACGGAATCGGCGATCTCACGGTAGCGTTTCCAGTCGGGAACGTACGGATAAGAGGTGTAACCGCAGATGATCATGCGGGGTTTGTGTTCCAGTGCCAGGCGCTGGATCTCGTCGTAATCGATCAGTTCGGTTTCCGGATCTACGGTATAGTGGACGATGTTGTAGAGCATGCCGGTGCGGTGGACCGGTGAACCGTGGGAAAGGTGACCGCCGTGCATCAGGTCCATGGCCAGTACGGTATCACCCGGATTGATGATATGGTAAGCGGCATTGTTGGCGGGGGCGCCTGAAAGCGGCTGAACATTGACCTGGATCTTGTCCGCGGGGACACGGTCGTTTGCGAACAGCTCCGCGCATCGTCTCCGCGCAAGGGCTTCCAGTACATCCACATATTCCACACCTTTGTAATACCGCGGGTCGGAATTGCGGCGGAAATTGCCGAGGCTGTAATCCAGGTCGAGGATCTCCGCCTCGCTCATTTTCCGTGTCGCTTCGTCCGGATAGCCTTCAGCATAGACATTCTGAAAAACCGATCCCAGTGATTCACGAATCGATTCCGGCGCGAAGGATTCGCTTGCGATCATGATCAGTTTCCGCTTTTGCCGTTCTTCTTCGAGATCGATAAGATTGGCAATTGCCTCATCCACATCGACGAGTTTTCCGTGAAACAGGTAATTCTCCATAAACCTCCAAAATAGCTTTCAGCCGTCAGCATTTCGCTTTTTCGTGATAAAACCAACTGCTTTCTGATGTCAGGACGCCGGGCTTTGTCTGCTGCTGTTTGATATCTTCCGCGGGATGTCCGGCGCCTGAATTATCTGTCATTATACTGTAAATCATATGAAATATCCGTGATGTGTGCAAATTCAGGGCAGGTCGGGGTCGGTTTCGCCTGAAAATGGCACTTAACGCTCATCTTGCCGGCAGCGATCCGAAAGTGGTAAAATATACAAAAAAGACATATGATATCTATCCCTCTGATTGGGTCAGGAAATCAATAAATTCAGGACTATTGAAAATAGTCGAATATGATCGAGGCTTTTTCTTACCGACAGAAACAGGAATTCCGTTAAAGCATGGACGCGGCGGCAACACACGGGATGCGTATACGCGGATAGCGGAAATACAGTTCGGGAAATCATGAATACACTTACGTCAGCATGGCGGCATTTCAAAACAGTTTGTAAGCATAAATATGTCGTTTATCAGGAATGCAAAGCCTGTGGTATCGCATGGCAGGGTATAACCCATGACCTTTCAAAATTCAGCCGTGAAGAATTTTTACCGTCGGCGAAATACTTTCAGGGGGATAAACGCCGGACAGAAGCTGAAAAAGAAAATTGCGGTTATACGTTCGCCTGGCTGCACCACAAAGGATGCAATCCTCATCATTGGGAGTTCTGGACTGATTTCAATGATAAGGACGGCAGTATCACTGTCCAGAAAATTCCATATAAATACGTTGTTGAGATGGTCTGCGACTGGATCGGAGCGGGAAGGATCTATCAGGGAGGATGGACTCCGGAATCACCGATGATATATTACAAAAAAAAGAGGGCGGGACGGCACTACCATCCTGATACTGATAATTTGATCATCAAATTCCTTGAATCCATCAGGGATAAAGGGCTTGACGAATTTCACAGGATGGCAAGATGCGAACCGCCTTATTCCAATTTGCAATTTGATTATGATGGGAAACAGAGTTAACCTCAGGCGGGATTTTCAATGCGGGAAAACCGTATATCATTGGAAAACAAACGTCTCCTATTTCCCG
Organism: Flexilinea sp.; assembly: GCA_036723985.1. GTDB lineage: Bacteria > Chloroflexota > Anaerolineae > Anaerolineales > Anaerolineaceae > Flexilinea. The sequence continues at coordinate 232 of DAIMGK010000133.1, read as the reverse complement.
ATCCTGATCACACGCCGGATGCGGCATTGATATCGTCTTGAATTGTGGATCCGGATGATATGATGACAAATTGCTGCGTGACCGAATCAGGACGCAGGGGTCGGTTTCGCCTGACTCGCCTGCGAGTCAGTGGAACCGACCCCACCGTTGTCACCGCAACCTGCGAACAATTCCTCACGTTGATCTTCATCTTTGCTGATATGTCGGAATTTGAACCATTTCGCCCACCCGT
>DAIMGK010000132.1:0-13263 GCA_036723985.1 Flexilinea sp. | reverse complement strand
CGAAGATGAACTGAAGCAGCAGGACCAGATCAAAGCCATGATCGAAGATGGCGTGAATGCTCTGGTCGTCGTTGCCGTGAACCCGATGGGTGTTGATTCCATCATCGATATGGCTGCTGAAGCCGGCATTCCGCTGGTGTTCGTCAACCGCAACCCGTTCTCCGCTGATGATGGTTCCGATATTCCGGATGGCGTTTACTATGTCGGTTCCAATGAAATTGATGCCGGTATGTATCAGGCTCAGTTCGTTGTTGACAAAATCGGCGCCGAAGCCGAATGCGGTTATGTCGTTCTCCTTGGCGAACTTTCCAACACCGCCACCCCGCTGCGCACCGAAGGCAACCACAAGGTCTTCGATGAACTCCCGGGCTACAAATCCCTCGCTGAAGAAACCGCCAACTGGCAGCGTGACCAGGGCCTGATGAAGATGGAAAACTGGATCACCACCTACGGCGATCAGATCTGCGCTGTCATGGCCAACAACGATGAAATGGCTCTGGGTGCTGTCGAAGCTCTCGAAGCCGCAGGCATGAAGGACAAAGTTGTTGTCACCGGTGTTGACTTCATCGATGATGCCGCTGTTGCGATTGGTGAAGGCCGCCTTGACTGCTCCGTGAAGCAGGATGGTAAGGGCCAGGGTGAAGGCGCCATGGGTGTTGCTCTCAAAGTCCTGAAGGGCGAAGAAGTCGAAAAACTGACATCCATCCCGTTCGTCCCCGTTTCCATCGAAAACCTCGCTGAAATGAAATAATAAGTAATTTTGAAGCAGAGGAGGAATTATGTTCCTCCTCTGTTTCTGTATGTTGATGCAGTTGGAACAAGAAATGAGGAATGAGAAATTAGAAATGGGAAATGACATCGGTATTTCCCGATCAATTTATCAGAATTTCATTCCTAATTCCTCATTCCTGATTCTTCATTCCAAATCTTAATCGGCACTTGGAGGGTAAATGGCAAATGATGAATATTTACTGCGAATGGTAAACGTTGAAAAAACGTTCCCGGGTGTCAGGGCATTGAAGGGTGTTAATTTGAATGTAAAGCGTGGGGAGGTCCATGCACTGGTCGGTGAAAACGGTGCGGGCAAATCCACGCTGATGAAATGTCTGATCGGGATCCAACCGGTAACTTCCGGTGAGATCATCTTTGACGGGCAGTCCATCTCAAAATATAATACTGCTGATGCGCTGAATATGGGAATCTCAATGATCCATCAGGAGTTGTCACCGGTCGAATTTCGTCCGATCATGGAAAATATCTGGCTGGGGCGTGAACCGGTCGGAAAATTCGGGCTGATTGATCACCAGAAGATGTATGAAGACAGTAAAGCGGTCCTGAAACAGATCGATCTGGATGTTGATCCGAAAACGCTGATGACCAATCTTACTGTTGCGCAGATGCAGATGGTTGAAATTGCGAAGGCGATCTCTTATAACGCCAAGCTGATCATCATGGATGAACCATCATCTTCTTTGACAGAGCGTGAAGAACAGCAGCTCTTTACGATCATCCGCCGCCTGAAGTCTGAAGGACGGTCGATCATTTATATTTCACACCGGCTTGCGGAAATTTTTGAAGTGGCTGATCACGTGACAGTTTTTCGTGATGGGACCAACGTTGGTGAAGCTGAGGTGAAAGATATTACCACGGAACAGCTGATCGCTATGATGGTGGGCCGTCCGATGGATGACCTGTTCCCGAAGATCGATACAGATAAAGAGGGTGTGGTGCTGGAAGTGAAAGGCCTTTCCCACCATAAGTACTTCAAGAATGTATCCTTCCAGGTACGCAAGGGTGAGATCCTCGGTTTTGCCGGATTGGTAGGCGCAGGACGAACGGAAGTAATGGAGACTATTTTTGGTATTCGTCCGCATACGGAAGGTCAGATCTATCTGCATGGAAAACCTGTCGAGATCCATAATCCGGGTGAAGCTATCAATATGGGGATCTCATTCCTGACGGAAGACCGCCGCGGTACCGGGATATTCCCTTTGCTTTCCATCGATACGAATATTGCTATTCCAAACTATGACAAGTATCTGACAAAGTTTGGCCTTGTGGATCAGAAGGCTGTCGATAAAGCTTGTGAAAAATATGTGGAAGCTATTTCGATCAAGACACCAAGCCTGAAACAGAAAATCATGAACCTTTCCGGCGGCAACCAGCAAAAAGTACTTCTGGCTCGCTGGCTGATGACAGAACCGGATGTACTGATCCTGGATGAGCCGACCCGCGGTATTGATGTGGGCGCAAAGGCCGAAATTTACCAGCTGATGAGCGAACTTGCGGATCAGGGAAAGTGTATTATCATGGTCTCTTCGGAATTGCCTGAAGTGATCGGGATGAGTGACCGTATCGTTATCATGCACGAAGGCAAGATCACAGGTATTCTGGACAATGGCCCGGATATCACACAGGAAGTACTGATGCGCTATGCCACCGGTACAGATGATGATTTTTAGACAGAGGGTGAACTATGAAATTTAAAGATATTTTGTCAAAATACGGTATCGTATTGGTGTTGGTCGTAATGGTTGCTGTGCTGTGTATCGTCAGCCCAAGTTTCCGCAAACCGAGCAACCTGATGAATGTGCTGCTGCAGGCGTGTATTTTCGGTATTCTGGCGCTTGGTATGACACTGGTCATCATCGGAAAAGGTACTGATCTGGCAGTAGGCTCCACTTTGGCTTTATGCGCGGTCGTCTGCGCGAGTTTCGGTCAGAAAGCAACAGCATCAGGTAAGCTGTTCCCGAATCTGCCGGAACTTCCTGTTATCGTTCCGATCCTTGCGGCGCTTGCAATTGGTGTGTTGGTCGGGTTGGTAAACGGTTCTTTCATCGCCTTCACCGGAATTCCGGCATTCATTGCCACGCTTGGTATGCAGACTATTGCACGCGGTTTTGCGCTGCTCTATTCCGGAGGTAAACCGGTCTCTACACTGATTCCGGCGTTCAAATTCATCGGTTCCGGTCGAATCGGTTTCCTTCCAATGCCGGTTTTGATTTATCTGATCTGTATCGCTGTTACCTGGGTATTGCTCAATAATACCCGCTTTGGGAAACGTGTCTATGCTATCGGCGGCAATGTCCAGGCTGCGGAGGTTTCCGGTATCAATGTCAAGAAAATGATCCTTTTGATCAATGCCTATATGGGACTGCTGGCCGGTGTTGCTGCTGTCGTGTTTGTTGGCCGTACCCAGTCTGCCCATCCGGGCGCTGCCACCGGTTACGAACTGACCGCCATTGCATCCACCACCATCGGCGGTACCTCCCAGTCGGGCGGTATCGGTACCGTATGGGGCGCTGTGGTCGGTGCGCTGATTTTCTCCGTGCTCCGCAACGGTATGACCATTCTCGGTATCGAAGCCTACTGGCAGCAGATCGTTGAAGGTTTTGTCGTCATCATCGGTGTGGTCATCGATATGCGCAAGAATGCCCGCAAGGCATAATTGTATATAAGAAATCAGAAGTAATAAGCAAGGAATATGGGACGGCCGTGATCACTCGGCTGTCCCATTTATATCCTGATGTCGGAATAATTTCTGTGAATCAGATTTAAACCGGAGGAATTATTTTAGATATTGTTAATCAATAAGGAGCCCATAAATGAAAAATAGAATTCTATTTTTGTCTGTTTTATTGACGATTTTTATTTTTTGTATCGGCTTTAATTCTGTAATGGCTGCGGAACCTGTCGTATATGGGATGGGTGAACTTGTTGGGACCGCGACAGATTATTCTGATGAAATCAATTGGCTGCACATTCCTTCCATCGAAAAAGAAGCGGATACAATTTATTTCTACCCAACTGTATTCGAGGATCCATCGGACGAGGCGCCTGTTACCTGTGCGATAGACAGTGAAATCATGCGTATCGGAGCTGCCGAGCAATATACCAAAAACGCGCTGGCTTTTGAGAAGTCCACGAATGTCTTTGCTCCGTTTTATCAGCAGCTCAACCTTGCGAAGATCCCTCTTACCGTTGATTTTGAGAAGTTCATGGCTGAACATGTGACTCGGACTGATGCCTATGCTGCACTGGATTATTACTTTGAAAATTATAACAACGGAAGACCGTTTATCCTTGCCGGACATTCGCAAGGCTCTCAGATTGTTCGTCTCGTTCTGAAAGATTATATGCAGGTACATCCGGAGTATTATGAACGGATGATCGCTGCATATGTGATCGGATATTCAGTGACTCAGGATGATTTGGATACACATCCCTATCTGAGATTTGCGGAAGGAGAAACTGATACCGGTGTTATTGTTTCCTGGAATATTGAAGGGGAAGGAAATGGTTCGAATATCGTGGTTTTGGATGGCGCGATTTCCATCAATCCGATCAACTGGAAGCGGGATGAAACCTATGCGCCTGCCTCAGATAATTTGGGGGATCATATATCTAATTCTGAAGGCGGATATGACGAGCATAAACCCGGCCTCGCGGATGCACGTGTTGATTTGGAACGCGGTGTTGTGATTTGCACCTCAGATCTGCCGACGATCGCGGAAGCGACCGATGCGAGTGCCATAATACTTTTCGGTGCGAAGAGCTTCCACAATGGAGATTACGATTTCTATTTCCGCAATATCGAAGACAATGCGATGAAGCGGGTTGCGTCCTGGTTTGAAAATAAATAAATAAGGAGTAAAAATGAACATTTTGAAAATAGGTATCGCCGGGCTTGGCCGGCTGGGAAAAATTCATGCGAAGAACATCGCCTTTCGGATCCCGGGCGCGGCTCTGACAGCCGCCTGTTCCATCGTTCCCGCGGAGCTGGATTTCGCGAAGAATGAACTGGGTGTGACAGACCTCTACAAAGATTTTGATGAGATGCTGGCAAAAGACGATATCGATGCGGTCGCTATCGTGACGACCAGCGGTGTTCACTGCGAACAGCTCTCCAAAGCATTGGCTGCCGGAAAACATGTTTTTTGCGAGAAACCATTGGGCGTAAATGTGGAAGAATGTCTGGAAGCGGAGAAGGCGGTCGCCGCACATCCTGATCTGGTTTTCATGCTCGGTTTTATGCGCCGCTTTGATCCTTCCTATGTCTATGCCATGCAAAAAATCAAAGCAGGTGAGATCGGTGAACCCTATCTGGTGAAAGCGGTCGGTGTGGATCCGGTGAAATCTGTTGAAGGTGCGCTGAAATTTGTCGGAACATCCGGCGGGCTGTTCATTGACATGGCGATCCACGATATCGACCTGATGCGCTGGTTTCTCAACGACGAGCCGGAAACGGTCTATGCCATCGGTTCATCCTACGGTTTTCCCCAGTTTGCCGAACTGGGAGACGCGGAAGCAGGCTGTGCGATGTTCCATTTTAAGAAAGGTGGAATGGGTTTCGTTCATACCGGCCGTACAGCTGCCCATGGATATCATATCGAAACCGAGATCGTCGGCACAAAAGGCGCGATCCGTATTTCTCCTGTCCCGGAAAAGAACCTCGCGCTGCTTTACAACGAACATGGTGTAGTGACGGAATGTGTAGAAGCCTTCCCGGAACGTTTTGCGGAAGCTTACCTTGCGGAGGTGGCAGAGTTCGTTGACTGTATCCGCACAGGCCGCAAACCGGAAGTGCTGGTCAGTGACGGCACTGCTTCCACCAGGATCGCTTTTGCCGCGACTGAATCCTTCAAGACCGGCAGGCTGGTGGAAATTAAATAAACAATATTTGTCTATACAAGATAAGACGGAAAAGAATCTGCTCAAAAATGATCCGGATATTGTCCAGACATCTTGAGCAGTTTTTTTCTTCTTTTACTATAAACGCTCTCATTCCCTGAAAAAATTCGATAGAAAAGGGCATTTATGTTTCCTGAAAAAATATGCTATAATTATAATGCAATTTTGTGTTAGTAATCTGATAGATATAAAAGCAGATTTTAAATAGGGCAGCCGTTCCATGGAGAAAATCATATGAGAATCGCTTTTACGATATTATTTTTTCTTGAAATCATCGCGCTGAGTATCTGCGCAATTAAAGCGCGTAATTCAAATAAAGCCATCGGAAAGAGTGTCGCCTGGGTATTGATATGTTTGATCCCCCCGATCATCGGCAATTTGATCATCATTGCATCCGGAAATAAATTACTTTCCACAATAGGATGTTTTAGTTATTTTATCGGCATGGATATGGTGATCTTCGCGGTGCTGAAATTTACTTTTGCTTATTGTAATGTTGAGTGGCCCAGTGAAAAGCTCAGGCTGATCGTTCTGTCTTTGCTGGGTATTGACGTTATTCAGCTGCTTTTGAATCCTTTCTTTCACCATGCGTTTGACCTGGAGGCAATCCCTTTGTATGGCTATGATTATTTCCGGCTGATTCCCCATACGGGACAAACGTTTCACAGGATCGTTGTATATGGTATCTTCTTTGCGGTGATCATTATCTTTTTCTATAAAATGACCCATTCTCCCCGTATATATTATGAACGGTATGCGGTCATTTTTTTTACCATGGTTTTTACAGGTTTATGGCAGACATTTTATATTTTCTCCCGGACACCGATGGACCGCTCCATGATCGGATTCGGGGTCTTTGGCTTTCTTGTTTACTATTTTTCCCTGCATTATCATCCAACCCGGCTGATCGACCGTATGCTGGCGGCAATCGTTTCGGAAATGCCGGAAGCATTGTTTTTCTTTGATTCTACCGGACATTGTATCTGGGCAAACAAACCCGGGATCGATCTGGTCGGAATTAAAAATAATGATTTCGACCAGGCTTCAAAGTCTCTGTCGCGTTTGTTCGGCGGTCCGAACCTGAATGAATCGGACTGGTCTGCTCAGTACGTCATGGGATCGGGGGAAGAAGTCAAAAGCTATGTATTGGAGAAGCATATAGTCTCTGACTCAGACAATCATGAGATCGGTTCTTATATGAGCATCCGGGATAATACGAATGATCAGCGCATTCTCCAGAGGGAGATGTATAAGGCGACTCATGACAGCCTGACGGGTGTCTATAACCGGGCCGGATATGATCTGCTTCTCTCCAATCTTGATTTTACTTCAACTTATATGATCCTGATCGATGTGGATAATTTCAAAGAAGTAAATGATACCTACGGCCATGAAACAGGAGATAAGATCCTGCAGAAAGTTTCCGGTACAATTCGGGATATCTTCCGTTCTGATGATTATGTATGCAGGATCGGCGGAGATGAATTTGTGATCTTTATGATGCACACTGGTTTTCAGCAGAAGGAGCTGGTTGGCAGGAAAGTAAGTTATATTAATGAAAAATTAGCGGAGACGGAAGATAGTTTGCCCCAGATCACTGTGAGCGCCGGGATCGCTCACGGCGAATTGGCTTCCGATGTCAAAGACTGGTTCGAACAGGCGGACATGGCGTTATATGAAGCAAAAAGAAACGGAAAAGCCTGCTTTGTTTTCTATTCTGGACGATCCGATCTTGATCATTCCCGGTCGAATAAAGAATAGCTTTCTATTCAGAACCTGCCAACGGGGACGGGTAATTTCTGACGTAGGAAAATAAATATTATACCTTTGTCAGAAGAGCAAAATTCGGACAGCGATTGAGCCTTATTATAAGGAGATCGAACCGGAATCAATTTTCTATATCGGCTCTGAGTATGTTTTCCCCGGATTCTGCGGCGGATCATGATCCAGAATTCAGATAATTATCTTATCTATGTATCGATCCTGATCATTTCTGTCAGAGTCCTGTTTCTGTAAAATAAATCATCTCTGACAGTAAAGTCCTGCTTTTCCCAAAATGTATTTCCTGTGTCGTTGCGTTTAAAAACTACCAGAGCTGTTTTGTTGATCCCTTCCGATTTCAAAGCTGCCAGTGAGTGGTCCAGCAATGCTGAAGCAATTCCCCGTCTCCTGAAATTTTCGGCGACTGCCAGATGGTGAAGAAAACCTCTTCGGCCGTCGTGTCCGGCGAGAATCACGCCGATGACAGTTCCTTCTGTTTCTGCAATAAAGCATGAGGAAGGATTTCGCATCAGGTATTTTGCAATACCGTCTCTTGAATCATCGAGATTATTCAATCCCATGTTTTTACAGGACATCCACAGCGCATAAACCTGATCATAATCGCTGATATCCATAACGCGGTAAATAATATCGTTCATCACATCAATTTCTCCAGGTCACATACCATAATGAATTCTTCCTCCGTCTCGTGAACTGTCTGAAACCCGACCTCTTTATACATCCTGACAGCGTAATTAGCTTTCTGCACAGACAATGAAACCTGCTGTTACCTCTGTTCTTTGAGTATGCTGAGCATTTGCCTCATCAGCTTTGTCCCGATACCGCGTCCGCGGTAATCTTTATACAATGAGATCGCAAGGGAGGGCGTTTCATCATCCAAATGACCGTAATCATTCATTATCCGCGACCATACCGCACCGACTACCCTGCCGCCATCGTCTGCCACGATGCAGTTGTCAGCCCTGCCGCTGCCGAAGTTCTCATAGTATACTGCAAGCTCCGGCTGACAGATGACTGACCTGTCCGGCGGGGGTTCCCCGTCCGGAACAAAAATCGCTTCGTACAGGAATTCTTTCAGCAATTCGGTTTCATCTGCCCTCAGTTTCCGCAGCTCCATTTTCAGCCTCTCTCAATCGTTCCGTTCTTATTCATGCGGACATACCGGTTAATAATCTGTGATTCGATCCCCTGCCTGTCTTTTGCTCCCTGATCATTGTTTCCTGATCCTGTGTGCAAACTTAAATCCCGGATCCATGACAGGAACTTTATACCTAATTTAACGCAGATGTCTCAATATACGATCATTTTGAAACCAGTTTCAGAAACTTTTTATCATTCATCTGTTCATTTGTTACATATTGTCCGTTGTAAAACAGGGCGTATGTCGTGATTGGGGTCGGAGCTTTTTGTGCATCTTCCCTGCTTTGCAGTCGGACGGCTTTGAAAGCAATATTATTCTCTCTGGCTGTTTCTTCGACGATGGGAACATATTTCGCATTGAAAGGACACTGATTTGTATAATACAGGACATAACCTTCTTCATCGATATGCGGATGTTTTGCGCATTCTTTGAATTTCGGCATCTCGGCATCCTCCGTAAACGGAAGATACCATAACTGAATGCCGTTATCCGCTTCATCGCAGACCCTGAACCCTTTATATGCAAGGAATTTCGGGTCTGCCAGAAACGGTTTTTTCTTCGCGGAGGAAAGAATACATAATCCTGATTTCCCTTTGTTTTTACTGTCCGCGATGCATTCATTCAAAAGATCACCCGCGTATCCGTGCCCTTTCAGCGATCCGGAAACCCACAGACAGTCAATATACATATATTCTTTCGCCTCTATAGGATTCCACGCATTTTCTGCCGGGATATATTCAATAAAGCATTTTCCCCGTTCAACGCTTTTCAAAAAAACAAGCCCTTCATCAAAACGCTCAGAAAGCCATGTTTTCTTTGAAGAGACCTGCACATCTTTATTATTTGAGATCGCGCAGCAAATATGTTCGTTTTCAATGTTTTCTTTTGTTACCCGAATGTATTCCATGATTGTTTCCCTTTTCTGCAAAACTGCCTGTCCGCAAAAGATTGCCTGGTGCTATGGATTTCTTTTCTTTGAACAGCTTGATGGTCTGTGTGTTTTGATCAGATCGTGATCTCGATCTGATTGCCTTCAAAAATGACAATACAGCTTTCATAATAGCCATCACCGGTGGTTCGCGGACCGCTGACAACGGTGTATCCGGCGGAACGGAGCCTGTCAGTCAGTTCATCCACCTTTTCCCTGCTGCCTGCGGAGAAGGCAAGATGAATATAGCCTGTACGGTTCAAAGTTTTTTCAGGATCTTCCATCAGTGGTTTCTTCATGAGTTCCAGCCTTGCTCCATGCTGAAAGCTGATGAAAAATGAACGAAAGCCGGTAGTTTTGTTCTGATAACCTGCGTTGGAATGTCCTTCAAGGTAAGAAACGAAGAAATCCCGTGCGCCTTCCGGGTCGTTCACATACATGGCAATATGGTCAATCTTCATAGATTTCCTCCTGAGACCGGATGAATCCGTATCGTATCCGGGACAGGGGAGAACTTCATCGGCAGATTTTGCACATACATGTGAGCGGCAATGCCATTTCCCGGACCGGTTTTCCGATTCAACGGATCATTTTATAATTATAATGTATTCCATAAAACTGTTCTGTCGAGAAAAATAAAACAGCTTTTCCCCGGATCCGGATAAATCTGTTTCACGTACTATTAGCGGTGGATCGGGACTTATCAATATGTCATGAGAAAGGCTGTCTGCGCCCATCTGATACCTTACATCTTTTTTTCACCTAAAACACTGACTCCTGTCTCATCAATATGCCGGGAAAAAAGCTTAACCATAAACTTCCTATTGACTATTGACTAAATTCAAGCTTTGCCCTATTTGCAGCACATGCTCCGTGCAAGTGTGTAATTGTCTGACAAATTACATTTGTCAGACAATTAATTGATATTTATTACATAAAAATTGTTTGCGAAAAAAGGGTACTCCAATTATAATATTTCTATATATATTAGTGTTATTTCAAAGCTATTGTGCCGGTGTTTCATAATGAGATGGGGGATGTTGTTGTCGCACCGCAATAATTTTGTAATAATTACTTACGGGCATTTGCCCTCTGAAGCCTCGGAAAGTGCCGGGATCGGCTTTTTCCTCACATAGATTTGCAACTGTTTGAAAAGGAGGATCAATTGGAAGAAATTCTCCGCATGGAAAATATCAGCAAGCGGTTCGGCAATTTTTACGCCAATAAAAATATCAACCTATCTATCAAAGAAGGCGAGGTTCATACGCTGTTGGGTGAAAACGGCGCCGGCAAGTCTACGCTGATGAATATATTGATCGGGCTATATCAGCCGACGGATGGAAAAATCTTTTTCAAAGGGAAAGAAGTCCACATTGAATCTCCGGATCATGCCGCCCGTCTGGGAATCGGGATGGTCCATCAGCATTTTATGCTGGTCAAGGCTATGACGGTCTTCGAAAACATTATTCTTGGTGAAAAACATTCCAAAGGCATATTCATTAATCGGGAAGCCCGCCGCAAAGAGATCGTTGAACTTTCCGAGCGCTATGGTCTGGATATCGAACTGGATAAACTGATTACGGATCTGGCAGTCGGGGCCCAGCAGCGTGTTGAAATTCTCAAGGCGTTGTATCACGGAGCGGAACTGCTGATCCTTGATGAACCTTCCGCCGCGCTGACTGATACAGAGGTGGAAGGGCTTTTCGCTATTATGCGCAAGCTGACATCAGAAGGCAAATCCATCATTTTTATTTCCCATAAAATGCGCGAGGTTTTGCATATTTCCGACAGGATCACTATTTTGCGGCTTGGAGAGGTCATTACGACAGTCAACCGCGGAGATGTGGACGGGCAGCAGCTGGCGGATATGATGATCGGCAGGGAACTAAAACCTTCCCACTATGAGAAGAAGGTCGTACCGCATGACCCGGTAGTAGAACTCAAGTCAGTGGATTACAGCAAAGATAACAAACATAATGGCTTGAATGGTGTCAGCCTGGCGGTCAATAAAGGCGAGATCCTCGGGATCGCGGGTGTTGACGGCAACGGACAGACCCAGCTGGCACAGGTGATCGCGGGTGTACTCACTCCTGATGCAGGAACAGTTGATCTCTGCGGAAAGCAGATCAAGATATTTGACCCGAACGATTTTATCAATGATGGTGTTGCCCACATTCCGGAAGACCGCAACCTGCAGGGTCTGGTCGGTGATATGTCGATCGCGGATAATCTGGTCCTGAAAGAAACAGAAAATCCAAAATTCGCAAATGGGATCTTCCTGAAGCAGGGGGTTATCAACCAGTACGCGAAGGACATGATCCAAAAATATGATATCCGCTGCCAGGGGTATGATCAGGACGTACGCAGCCTTTCCGGCGGTAATCAGCAGAAAGTCATTCTTGCCCGGGAAATCGAGTCGGGACCCGATCTGCTGATCGCGGTCCATCCGACCCGTGGTCTGGATATTGGTGCGGCGGATTTCGTCCATGAGCAGATGATCAAAGCCCGCGAGAACAATGTCGGGATCCTGCTTATCTCCGCAGACTTTGATGAAGTGCTGGAGATGTCCGATCGAATCCTGGTGATCTTTGAAGGACAGATCATGGGTGAATTCTCCGGAACGAATCCGCCGATCGAGGAGATCAGCCTTGCGATGACAGGCAATAAGAAAGGAGGTCGGGAATGAAAATCAAAAATGTTTCCGGTTTTATCGTACCGCTGCTTTCGATTCTGCTTGCGTTTATCATTGGGGCGATCATCATGGCTGCCCTCGGAGCTAATCCGTTTGTTGCAATGCAGTATCTGATAAAGGGATCTTTCGGAACGATCAATGCGTTTGGCAATACATTGAACAAATCGACCCCGCTCATCTTCTGCGGACTGTGCGCCTGTTTTGCTTATAAATGCGGCGTCTTCAACCTTGGCGGTGAAGGCCAGTTCCTGATGGGCTCCATCGTTGCCTGTGTTACAGGACTGGTTCTTGGCGATAAAGGTATTGAAGGTCCGCTGGTCTGCATCCTCTGTCTGGTTCTTGGCACGATCGCCGGCGGGATCTGGGGTTTTATTCCGGGTATTCTGAAGATCACCCGGGGGCAGAATGAAATGATCATTTCGATCATGCTGAACTATGTCGCGACCTTGTTTATGGGTGTGCTTTATACGAACTGGATGCGCGATGCTTCTGTCCCGCAAACGCTTCCTGTTCCCAAAGCCTCACAACTCTCCCGGATTTTCCCGCGGCTTCGTTTCACCTGGGGCTTTGCTATCGCGGTCGTTGTCGGGATCCTGATGTGGGTCTTCCTTTTCAAGACCAGTGCCGGGTTTAAGATTCGTGCGGTGGGATACAATATGACAGCTTCCCGCTTCAACGGTTTTCCGGTGTTGAAACTGATGTTTGTAAGCTTTATTGTTTCCGGGGCAGTTGCCGGTCTCGGCGGTGCTGCGGAACTTTTGGGAACGCAATTCCGGCTGATCAATGGCTTTGGAGCTGGTTATGGCTTTGACGGAGTAGCCATGGCACTGATCGGACAGTTGAACCCGATCGCGACGATTTTTGTGGCGATCTTCTTTGCTGCGCTTCGTGTCGGTTCAACGACAATGCAGGCAGCATCCGGCGTGCCGACCAGTGTTTCCGATATCATCCAGGCACTGGTGATCATTTTCACAGTCGCGGGTATGGCACTGGTCAAGCTGCCGTCGTTCGAAGCATTCCGTATGCGTC
>DAIMGK010000131.1:0-13485 GCA_036723985.1 Flexilinea sp. | reverse complement strand
ATCGTGGATGGAGAAATTTTTTTCAATCCGCCTTTTTATTGATCGCTTACGTTTTTCCCAAAAACCCAATTCGTTCCGGCTTTTTCATAATCTACAATTTCTTCAGGTTTGAACCAGAGGGCAATCTCCCGTTCAGCTGTTGAGACCGCATCGGATGCATGGATCAGATTCCGATCCATTTTAGCGGCAAAATCATGGCGGATCGTACCCGGAGCAGCTTCTGTCGGTTTTGTGGATCCGACTGTCTGACGTACTGCTTTAACTACATCTTCACCTTCCCAAACCATAGCAAATACGGGCCCTGAAGTGATGTAACTGACCAGACCGTTGTAGAAGGGTTTCCCTTCGTGTTCCGCATAGTGTTTCGAAGCTAATTCAGGAGTGACCTGCATGAATTTCGCTGCACAGAGGATAAGTCCGCGGTTTTCGAATCGTTTTACAACTTCACCAATCAACCCGCGCTGTACGCCATCCGGCTTTACACAAACAAAAGTTCTTTCCATAGTTAAATCCTTTACTCTGAAATTGAATTGAATAATTTGGCCAATTCCGTGTTGTCCGGAAAAAGAATGACCAGTTTTTCAAGTTCTTCTTTTACAGCTGAAACGCAGTTCGGCTTTTCTATGATCTTACTATATAATTGTACCCCAAGTTCCTGCTGGTCAGTACTAAAACAGCGCCAGGCTTCCCTCATCCTTTGCCGGTCTTCAATGGTAGGTTCTTTGATTTTTGGTTCTTCTGCAGGTTGCGTTTCGGGGGGAATGTCAGAATCAGGTACAGTCAATTTCACGGTTTCCGATTCATCATTTGCCTGTACAGTTGACGGCTGGACCTGCTTTGGTTCGATTGGTTCAAAACCTCTTGAAGCAATATGCTCGAGGTAATTAAATGCACGATCCAACTCGCTACCGGAATCCTGGACTTTTAATGAGAGATCTGCCGTATCCGGTGTAATTTGATTCTGTGCATCGATTTTTGATGAAAAAAAGGATTTTCGATAAAAACCTTCTGTCGAAATCGCCATTTCATATTCGTTCATCAAACCGGTTATGGATTCTTCAGAGGGGGATAATTTGTCTGTAATCGGAAGAAGATCGAGCCAGGCAGGAATCCTGGTGTTTTCATTTACTATCAGTTTCTCACTTGCCTGATGCCAGCCGATTCGGACTCTTGCTTTAGGTATACCTGTCCAGTCATAATAGGAGATATTGATGGGAAAATGCTGAGAAAAAATTTGTCCGTCCCGGATCTCCCAATGCTGATATAAAGGATCCAGATCAATTAATTTGTCCAGATATCGTTTGAATTTAATCTGATCCTGGTCGGCATAATATACGCATAATGTCCGAAGAGCCGTCAAATTATACGGTTCACGCCGCAAAACAGATTCAAGCAGCCATTTTCCTTTATTGATATCTCCATTTTCGAAATAAGACAAACCAAGATACAAAATCGGGAGATTCGGACGTGGTTTTTTTTCTGCGGCAAGAAAGTGTTTGCAAGCCACAGCATATTTTCCTTCCCGATAAGCTCGGATCCCTTCAGAAAATTCAATAAGTAGTTTATCATCGGAGGAAAACGAGACACTGTGTGCGGTCATCCAGGTAGACAAATCTTTTTCAATCGTTTTGTTGTCCGGTTCCAGGCAGATTGCTGTTTCACAGTGTTCGATAGCATTCTCCGGCTGGTGATGTTCAACATATGTGTATGCTAAAGATATGTGGTTGAGAAAATTATCCGGTTGTGCCGAACAAAGACGGAGATAAATATTTAATGCCTCGCTGAAATTATCCATTTCAAGAAAGGCTCGTCCGAGCTTTTCATAAATCCGGAGCATTTTTGGAAACTGACGCAATAAATACAAACAATGGAAAGCTGCCTGTTCGAGATTTCCATTGTCTGTAAAATTATCGATTTTTTTCAGGTATGCGTCGATATCGATCAGCGGCATATCGCCTCCGGAGAAACGTCTTATTTGATGTCGTCACGGAGGTAATCACGCAGGATCTTTTGAACAGAGGGATGACGCAGTCTGGAAAGTGCCTGAGCTTCTATCTGACGGACCCTTTCCCGTGTTACTCCCATCTTATTTCCTACTTCTTCCAATGTATATGCCTGACCGTCAAGCAGTCCGTAGCGAAGCTGTAAAATGCGGACTTCCCGAGGGGGAAGATCATTTAAAATGACCTGAAGATGCTCTTTCAGAAGATTGTAAGTCGCGGAATCAGCAGGTGCAGGTGCATCGTCGTCTTCAATGAAATCACCAAGAACCGAATCTTCTTCATCGTCTGTTGGTGTTTCCAGTGATAACGGACGACGCGCGACCTGGATCATGTTTTCTACCTTCTTGATCGGAACATCCAATTCCTGTGCGAGTTCTTCGACAGATGGATCCCGGCCGAGTTTTTGTGTCAGCTGATGTTGATAACGGAGCAATTTATTGATCTGATCGCCCATATGTACCGGAACACGAATTGTTCGGCCCTGATCAGCAATAGCCCGTGTCACAGCCTGACGGATCCACCAGGTCGCATATGTACTGAATTTGTGCCCACGGCGATAATCAAATTTCTTCGTAGCGCGGATCAAACCGATATTCCCTTCCTGAATAAGATCGAGAAAAGGAACACCGCGTCCCATATATTTTTTCGCTACGCTGATAACCAGACGCGAATTCGCAGTGATCAGATGATCCCGTGCTGCCCAACTGTCTTCGATGTTTTGGCGAAGTTCCAGACGCCTTTCATACGTTACATTCACACGGGCTAATTCTTCCCGGGAAATCCGGCCTTTTTCGATCCGCTGGGCAAGTTCAACTTCTTCATCCGCAGTCAAAAGGGGAACCCGGCTGACTTCTTTCAGATATAATCCAATCGTATCATCTGTATCAATATTGGACAAATCATCCGACAGGCCGATACCAGAATCATCATCTTCATCAATATCGGAGAGATCAAGATCTTCCTCATCTCCATCTTCGGATGAGCTTTCTTCAGTGTATTGGATCCCCGCGCTGAGCAAAGCGGAAAACGCCTCTTCAAGCTGATCAACATCCTGTTCTGCTTCAGGGAAAAAGCGTAAAATATCATCAATGGTTACCACTGACTTTTGCCGGCCATATTCGATCAACTGTGAAATAGCGGAATCGTTTTCGTCTTCTTCATTGCCAATGTTTAATAAATCTTCTTCCATAAAATTCGTCTGTTTCCTTCGCCTAATAATCTATACTATAGAGAATACACTTTTTTTTCAAAAAAATCAATAGGCAAATTAAAATCAGAGAATTTCTAACAATTCTCTGATTTCATAATGGAAAATTGTATCAGATCATTCAGTGAAAAATGTAACGATGATCGTTCCCGGTCCTGCGTGTACCATGATCGCGGGAGGCAGATTGAGGAAAGGAATATCTTCAGCACCAAACCGTTCACGAAATTCATTTTTCAAAAAATCGATTTCCGGATTGGTATCAAGAATCGAAAAGGAAAAATAACCTTTGCTGAAGTCTTTGCATTCGTTCTGAACCAGTTCAAGCATTCGAGCCATCGCTTTTTTCTTAGTGCGCTGTTTTTCAAAGGCTTCTACACGGCCTCCAATAATCGAAAGGATCGGTTTGATTTGAAGAAGTTCTCCAAAAAATTTTGAGGCACCGCCGATCCGGCCTCCTTTATGGAGATATTCAAGCGTATCGACAACAGCATAAATCTTGATATGGGAAATTTTATCTCTGATGAAAGCTTCAATTTCATCGGTCGATCTCCCATCATCGGCCATCTGTTTTGCGAGTTTCAACAGGACGCCTATACCGCTGCCAACGGTTAATGTATCGATAACACGGACATCTAACTCTGGAAAATCAGCAAGGGCAGTAATCGCGCTTCGAACTGTCCCGCTCAGTTGAGCAGATGGGCATATCACGATGCCGGACTCTCCTTTTTCTTTCATGTCCTGAAAGATCGGTGTATACAATGCCGGCGGCGGGGCTGCGGTTTTCGGGAGTTCAGGGGATTCCTGAAGCATCTTCACAAACATCGCACTGTCCATTTCCGTATCATCCCGATAGGATTTTTCTCCAAATACAATAATTTGCGGAATGAATTCTATCCCTAATTCTTTTGCCTGCTCTAATGTAAGCCCTGATGTAGTATCTCCTATGATCCTGACCATAAAATCCTCAATTAGAAATTCATTATTATTCTCATAAAGATCGATTGATGTTATTATATATGATTTTTGGACAATTTTTGAAATTTGTCCAAAAAATTCTTATTTTCAAAAAAGAAAACAGTCTTATGTGGACCATTATAACAATTTGTGAATATTAAGAGCAACCTCACCGGATATAAAAAAATCCCGCACAGAGGCGGAACTTCTTTTCAGAATTTAGAAACCGTTTACACCTTTCTGGTCGGTCAGAATTGCGCGGATCGCCTGATCGTTAGCCACCGCGGGAATATCCATGGTTTTTGTAAAACGGGGATACCCCTTTACATCAGCGAACATTCCGGTAATTTTCTTATAATACGGCGGCCGTTCATTCAGACAATAGAACAAATCACAATCATTATAAAACGCTTCTTCTCCCGGCGCAATCGATAAACGGTCAGGTGCCTTTATCGTATGGGGTTCCTGATAAAATGTTTTTTCGGTACCATCTGCCATTATAAATCCGACTCGGTTAAGTTCGATCGGCAGTCTGCCAACATTCTGTACATACAAGTCAAATGTGACAAAACTCTTTTTCCGGAATGATTCCAAAGAAACATCTTCGATTTTGAAGACGAGATCCAAATCCGGTTTTTGGGCAGATTTGAACAATTTGACGATCAGTTTAATGATCATCACAATTAAAAAGAGCGCGCAGAACAAAAAAGCGGTAACTCCCAGAAAATCTGCCTTATCAAGGGAAAGATACCAATTGATTTCAGAATTGATTTGATTAATGAAATTTTCCATATATACACCCCTTACATTTATTTTATTATACCCTGAAATAACATATACAAACTGATTGTAACGGAAAAAAGCAAAGTTGAGAGCAATACCGAAACACTGGCGAAATCTTCATCACTGTGATAACGCTGACTGAGTATAAAATCATTCAGAGCAGCCGGAAGCATGGATATGATCACCATGGAATTCAGCCACCAATCATCGAGATGGAATATAAACCTGCCAATGAAGAATGCGATAACCGGACAGAAGATCAGTTTCATTAAAGCGCTGAAAAGTGCGTGTGAAAAAATGCGGCCTGACGATCGTATATTATAATTCCTGCTGCATGTAAGGCCTAATGCAAACATCCCCGCTGTTGTAGTGGGCTTTCCCAACAGATCTGCCGTGTCTTTGATCGTCTGCGGTATAGGGATTCTGAAGTAAAGAAGAATGGCGCCGATGATCGGAACGAAAATATTTGGGTTTTTAATTGAGTTCAAAAGGATCTGCCCGATACCTGACCGGGATTCTTTACCGGAATACCAGTCCAGCAAAAATACCAGCAAGGGGTATGTGAACAGCATATGTACCATTACAGTAATGACATTGGGAATAATATCATTGAATAGTGAAAAAAAGACAGGTATTCCTACATATGCAATATTACCGTAAAAGCTGCAAAGACTGTATATGATCAGATGTGTTCCATTGATCTTGAAAAATGTTTTGTAAATCAAAAGAAGCATGCCAAATACGACCAATTCAAAAATTAACATGGCCAGTGCAAAACGCAGATTGAAAATGTCTCCGATTTCTGAATTGATGATATTTGAAAAAGAAACAGCAGGGCTGCAAAAATAAAAAAGGAAAGAACACAGAGCGTTAGCTGTATCGTCAGGCAGAATGTGAAGTTTTCCCGCAGCATACCCAATGAATGCGATTAAAAATATCGGTATCAGTTTTGAAATAACAGCATCCAAATTGTTATCAGATCCTTTGATTTACGGGATTATGAACACCTGTTTATGAACAGGAGACAATGAATAATTTCATTACTCATAAATTGCCATGAACAGGATCGTCTTTATCCGTCACACATGAATTTTGTTTATATAAACTTTTTCGCTATTATAATACTATGTAATTAAGAAACAGGTTTTGCGGGAAAAACAGTATGACGATACAGGCTATTCTTTTCATTTTACTCGTCTCAGCATTTTACGGCTGTCTTTTCCATGTGATAACCGGCGGAAATGTTTTTTCGATTTTTATCGATATCATTATAGCCATCGCGGGCTTCTTTGCCGGGCAATTCATCGGATATGTTATCGGAAGAGATATTTTTCGTATCGGTGTGATCAATTTCGGATGGGGGACTGTTTCCAGTTTTATATTCCTTCTTATCGGCGGTTTCATCAGCCATCCGATTTTCTGAGCGTATCATCTGTATCAGCACTGAATGAAGAGCAAAAAAAAAGATCCATATGCTGCGATGGATCTGTATTATACAGGTTTTGTCAGGATATTTGAGGGAACAGCAGCAAGAGCGGATCACTTCATTTTTGAAGCAAGTGATCGGTCAATAGAAAATCATAATTCTGAATAATTTGAAAAAAATCGACATTCTTTGATCAATGCTGATCAGTTTCGGACGTAATCCTGGTAACTTCCGCTGCCCGCAGTCCTTTCCTTTTATCGATTATATTGAATTTAACAGGATCACCTTCTGAAAGATTGCGGAAGCCGTCAGAAACGATATCGGTATAATGTACAAATACTTCCCGTCCGTCTTCGGTGAGAATAAACCCAAAACCTTTGCTGGTGTTGAACCATTTGACAGTTCCGCTGATATTTTCTTCCATATCTACAAATTCCTTTCGAAAAAATTCTCTGCTGTATCTATAGCACGTTTGCCGTATTGTGCGGCACGTTCGCGTTTTGAACGGCTTGCGGATACAAGAGGCGGCAAAATGCCGAAATTAGCCTTCATTGGCTGAAAATGCTTTGCATCCGCTGTGGCAATGTAATGAAAGAGGGATCCGGATATCATCTCAAGGGGAAGTGTTATAAGCTCTTTTGTCTGAATGAAACGGGATGCGTTGATCCCCGCAAGCAGTCCGGCTGCGATATTTCCCATATACCCTTCTACTCCGCAAAGCTGCCCCGCGAAAAATATCTGCGGACGGCTGATCATCTGCAGAGAGGAATTTAGTATACCGGGAGAGCAGATATATGTATTCCGGTGCATTTGTCCGTACCGGACAAACTGGGCGTTGGCAAGGCCGGGGATCATACGGAAGACCCTTTCCTGCTCCTTTTGAAGCAGATTGGTCTGAAAACCCACCAGATTGTATAAACTTCCCGAGATATTGTCCTGGCGAAGCTGCAGAACAGCCCAGGGCCGTTTCCCTGTCCGAGGGTCTTTCAGTCCGACCGGACGCATCGGACCAAAGGCCAGAGCCTGCATTGAACGTCCTGCCAGAATTTCAACAGGGAGGCAGCCTTCAAAGAAACTCATTTTTCCCGCAGCAACTCCGGCTTCGATCTGGTCTTCAAAACTTTTCAGCGGGATACGCCGGGCTGTGGTCAAAGCATTTACAAAAGCTTCGTATTCTTCTTTGGTGAAAGGACAGTTGATGTAATCCCCATCGTCAGCTTCGTCTTTACTGTACCTGGAAGCTGTATAAGCGATATTAAAATCGATGGAATCATATTCAACGATCGGAGCGATAGCATCATAGAAGAACAGATTATCCATACCACAAAGCCCGGAGATTTCCGAAGCAATGGAAGGGGAACTCAGCGGACCGGATGCTATGATGACCGGGCTGTCTTCGGGGATCCGGCGAATTTCCTCACGGATGATATGAATGTTTGGCTGGCTCATGAGACATTTTTCGATTTCAGCGGAAAAGATCTCCCGATCAACTGCCAGGGCATTTCCTGCCGGGACCGCCGCTTTCTCCGCGCATTTCACAAGCAGTGATCCCGCGATACGCAGTTCTTCTTTCAGGACACCGGAAGCACGGTCTTTCAGATTGGAACCGAGAGAATTTGAACAGACCAGCTCACCCAGTGATCCGCCCGTATGCGCACCGGTAGGAACGCCGGGTCGCATTTCATATAAAAACACGTCGATACCGCGGATTGCCGCCTGCCAGGCTGCTTCACATCCCGCAAGCCCGCCGCCAATGATCATTAATGAATTCGATGTATCACTCATAACAGTAATTTTATCATTTAATGGAAATATGGATATTAAAAGCTGCAATCTGAACAGACACTTCAAGAAATCTGTAAGAAATCAAGAAATAATGAACGATCCGGCGTCTTTGTGATGGGGATGTTTCTATATGGGATTTTTTATAATATTGAATTTTGATACTGCACCCTTGATCGAAGGCCGCCTCCGATATTTGTCCGGGTTTTTACGGCAGCAGCCATTCATGATCCGTATTGCAGGCTCTGCCTGATTTTCATACGGGACATGAAATTCGCATCTACAGGGATCTTTCGCGTCAATCAACGGCCTGCTCCTAAACATAACCTGAATCGTTACGATAAGTTTTCAGGATGATCCGAAAAATTATGAAAATATCAAATGATCTGTGCCGGTCTTTATCGATAAGTCATTATAATAAAAGAAACCGGATTTCATATTCGGCTGATAAAAATGAACAACAAAGATGGAATGACATATGGATCCATATACAGAAAATCTGACCGCTGCAGCTGAAGAGCTGTATGAATACGATGCAATTTACAAATTCCCGCAGATCATTGCCTCATTCCGCGGACAGGGTGCTTCTTTGAGCGAATTTTTAGATTCGCACGGCTACTCCGGTGAAGACAGTGCGTCCGGCAGGGCGAATTATCTGAAGCAAAAATTCCATGAAGCAGGAATAGAAGGCGATAAAGCCCGTTATGCTTTGAAATGGCTCACAGGACCAAAAGGCTTTGAAAGAGATAATGCCTTTCGGATCGCCTTTGCTTTGCACCTGGATGTCGAACAAACAGATGAATTGTTTCGTACTGTTATGCTGGACCGCAGTTTTGACTGCCACACGATCAGAGAAGCGGTCTATTATTATTGTATCTGCCGCGGTTTGAACTATTCTGAGGCGGAAAAACTGATCGAAGCCGCTCCGGATCCGGAAAGCTGTCCCGTGCCGAAGGATGGAAATGTTCTGTATACAAAGAATATCATTTCTTTTATCCGATCCTGTCCCGGAGAAAAGGCTTTACTGCAATACTTCCGGGACAATCTGGCGCAGTTCGGTTATAACCAGGTAAAGGCAAAAGAATATGTCCTTCTTTTATGGAAATCCATCTCCGCTCCGGATGGTCTGGCTTTCAAAGAAAGAAAATACCTGAGCGTTTCGGATAAACCGATGAATACGGATACTTCTGATTCCACCTGGAACATCTATCTTCAGATCCTGGGATTGGATACGGAAGATGTGAAATATATTGAAAAAGACCGTACGATCAAACCGATCCTTGACAATCGGATCTTTATGCATCAATTTTCCGCTGATAATTTTCCAAATCGACAGAATATTGAAAAAATACTGCGCGGTGTTACTGTAAAACATGACCTGATCCGAAAAACACTGATCCTTTTTGCCTTTTATCAATTCTGGATCAACACCGCGCTTTCCCGAAGCGGCCATAAAAACTATGCCGCAGGTGAAAATGACCGGGAACGCTGCATTTCAGAATTGGACCAATATCTGATGGATGCCGGATTCCCGGAAATGTATGCGGGCAATCCATATGACTGGATCTATCTCTGGGCTGCAGGTCGGGAAGCACCGCTTCTTGCTTTCCGCAGTTACTGGCAGCTGCTGAGCGCTGAATACAGCGAGCAGAAATCCGCCTGACCGAAACCGGAAAACCTATCCATGATTTCGGACGGTTATAATTCCTGCATAAACTAAGAGATCAGCAGGTACCTACTGTGACCCGGCTCACGTTTGCTGATTCAGAAAGAACATTATGCCATCTCGAATCGCTTTATCTTCCAACACGATCCTCCGCTTCAGTCCGGATATTTTTTACACCATAAAGGGCGAAGTCGGAAGAGGCGGATCATGCATCGTCTATGATGCGGTCTATCATACCAACGCCGGAGATGATAAGACCGTTCGGATCAAAGAATGTTATCCGTATGCTATGATGCTGGAAAGGGATCCTTCCGGATCACTGCTGTGCCCTGCAGAATGCAGCGATAAATTTGATGAAGCCGCGGAAAAAATGTATGCGGATTTCCGGCTTTGCAACAGACTGTTTTATGCGGAAGCGGCTTCCGACAGTATCATCAATACCATCAATATATACAAAGCGAACAACACCGTATATACAGTTTCCGCATGGAGAAGGGAAAATGTACTTTCATCCGATAAGGTAAATTCACTGCGGGACTGTGTTTCCATCGTTCGTCAGACGGCATTTGCCATTCAGTGCATTCATAAGGAAGGATATCTGTATCTTGACATCAAACCGGATAATATATCTGTTGTTGACGGCCTTACCAAACGAATTCAGCTTTTCGATTTTGACTGTCTGATCCCGATTTCCGATTTGAATGACAGGATAAAGGACCGGCCGGCATATACAAAAGGTTTTGCAGCGCTGGAATTGCGGCGCGGGCAGGTTTCCAGATTGGGACCTCATACAGATGTTTACGGTATTGGTGCGCTGTTTTTCTATCTGCTTTTCGGGCGTACTCCGGAAGCACCGGATTGTATCAGCGGAGCGGCATACGACTTCTCTGCCATGAGATTTTTTGGGCAGACTCCGGACAGAATGTTTGTTCTTCTTTCGAATTTCTTTCATAAGACACTGGCAGGTTTTCCCGCGGATCGCTGGCAGAACATGGAAGACGTTATCCGGGCGCTGGAAACCATCGAACGTCTCGCTGACCCCATTTATCCATATCTGGTTTCCACGCCCATTGATCCCCCTGTATACTTTATCGGCCGCACCGATGAATTGAAAATGCTTGAAACATGGTATGAGAATAAAACACATCAGAATCTCTTCGTTACCGGCATGGGCGGGATCGGGAAAAGTACCCTGATAAAAAGCTTTCTGGGGGAACACCGTGACGAATGGGACAGCATTCTCTTTCTTTATTATAAAAACAACCTTAGGCAAACGATCACAGATGACACAGCGCTGCGAATCAACGGGACGGAACGCCTCCCGGAGGAAAAGGAATCGGATTATTTTCTGCGGAAAACCACGAAGCTCCGCGAGATCCTCGCCCGGGACCAGGTGATACTGGTCATCGATAATTTTGAAGATTATCACGACAGCGATCTTGACCGGATCCTTGAACTGGACTGCAGAAAAATTTTTATCACACGGCAAAAGCTGGGCTCGCTGAATCTTCCTGTTTTTACACTTGACGCCATTCATGATCCGGAAGATCTGACACGAATGTTTATTCATTACCTTGACAGGGAAATCTCTTCAACGGATGAGGATGTCATAAATACGATCATCCGGCAGCTTGCCGGACATACGCTGGCTGTCGAGCTTTTTGCACGACAGATCGCAAACAGTTTTCTTTCCCTTTCTGACGCGTATGAACTGCTGCGGAAACAGGGGATCCTTCATGCACAGTCTGAACGTGTGGATTATCTCAGGGACAACCGTATCAGCTATGAGCAGCTCGAAGCAATCATTACCCGTTTGTTCGAGACAGACAGCTTATCGGCTGAACAGGTCAGGATCCTGAAAGCGGCTGCACTTTTCCCCGCGCCGGGAATCGAAACAGCTGAACTTATTCGTTTAGCGGATGTAAACAGCCCGGACATGATCATTACGCTGATCCGATACGGCTGGATCACGCAGGACCATGACCGTATCTTTCTCCATCCGCTGATCCGTGATGTTATTTCTGATCTTCCGGTTACAGATACAACGTTGGAATGTGTTCAGCACGTTCTCGGGACGCTGTACGATGATATCAAAGAGGAAAGCCATAAAGAAGAGATCTATAAAGATGAAATACCGGCTGTTTTCGGCTGCGGCATTACTCAGATCACGGATCCTGAAAACATCATTACAGATCAAAAAAAACTGATCCATTCTGTGACCACAGCACGGGGCGTTATAGATGTTATTATCAACGACAGGCAGCTTTACGGACAGCCTTCCTCACAAAAGCTGCAGCAGGTGATGACCATCAACCTGCCGACACATGAAGATGAGGCTATCCTGACATATGGTAAGAGTCTTCTGGATCATCCCGACCATTTGACTCCGCTGGAGATCATGGAAGTATGTGAGGTCGTTGAAAAAACGCTTCTTTTCCGTCAGGATTATGACGCGGCAATACGAATATTAGAATTCGCGGAGCAATATCAGGTCGATGAACGGACAAAAGCAGAATTCTGCGGCCTGATATGCAATTTATATGATTACCGTGATGATATCGGAGACAGAGAAAAGATGCGATCATGCCTGGAATCAGGGATATACCATGCGCGTCTGGCTCCGCGTCCTGAGAGGAAACACCTGCTGGCGGAATATCTTCTCGGTATGATGAATAATCTGACCCGAAATGGGGCTGCTGATGATGACGTTATCGATGGAATGATCCTTGAACTGACGGATATTATCGAAAAGGAATGCCTTCCCTATTCCGAGATCCCCTATGGGTTTGCTTCCGCGATGGGTTTCTATTGCGCGGAAGTAAAGCAGGATCATGAAGCGGCTGATGTTTGGATCAAACGGGCCCGTAAAATCGGTCAAAAACTATATCCGGCTGGTCTGGATTACATTGACAACTGCATGATCCCGCCTGCCATCATGTATATCGACATGAAAGATTATGACGCTTCGGAAGCCACTCTGCTGGAAGCTGTCCGGATCTGTGACGAACATCAGGAGATAGAGGCTTACCGGCGCAAAGCTCACGACCTCCATCGATATTTGCTGGATGTTTATCTGGAAGGCCGTGATCCCTCAAAAGCCAGGCAGATCCTGTCGGTATATGATAATGAATGCGAAACATATGGATTTTCTGATACAGTATTTGAGGAGATCCGGCAGTATCTGGATGATCACAGCTGATTTTTACGCCAATCCCTTCTATATGGATATGGGTTTCCGGAAATTGAAAAAAACGGGATAATATTTGAAAACTTCCGATTTCATATATGCCAAACAAGAATTATATGTATTTTGCTCAGTGAGTTACAGGATCATCCGGCTTCTGCAGTGATATTACTGCTGCTGTGCGGAGCGGTGTTTGGGAAGCGTGCGCGATTCATTGGAGAGGTTCCTTTCAGGCTCTGAATCAGAACCATCCCCGTTTTCCTAATGGAAAACAGCCGAAATCTTCCGAATTTCGGCTTATTTTCGGCTTATAGTTCAATTTTTTACTTACAGACAGTACGCTGGTTCCGGGATACGGGCTTCGTCAAGCGAGATGGATCCATCCTCATCCGGCGGCGGGTCGTACATGCTTTCTTCCACCTTCCGCATCGCGGTCAGGGTGGGATAGCCGTATTGTGCCTCGATCCGGATAAAGTCGTC
>DAIMGK010000130.1:0-13550 GCA_036723985.1 Flexilinea sp. | reverse complement strand
TGATGACCAAAGCGAATGAACTGGACCTGCAGTCCTTCGACCGTCCGGAATTTTATACGAAACTCGAAAATGCCAACCGGGAAGCCGGCCACCGTCCGATGCAGATCGCGGCCGCGACATTCAGCATGATGAGCACACTGATCTCCATGATCAGCTTTATCGCGGTGCTCTGGGCAGTCAGTCCGCTGGCGCCGCTGGCGATCATTATCGCGGCGATCCCTTCCGCGGTAGTGAATTACATCTACAAAGGAAAAAACGCCGCCTTCATGCGGCACCGTTCCATCGACCGCCGCAAGATGGATTACTATTCCGGGCTGATGGTGGACAAAGACCAGGTCAAGGAAGTCCGGCTATTCCGCCTGGGGGACTTTTTTATGGAACGCTTCAACGCGGTTTTTGACAAGTACTTTGCCGGAATGAAAGCCCTGATCTATTCCGAAGGAAAATGGAACATCGCCGCCACCGGCTTCATGAACCTGGTCAACTGCGGCATTTTCATATGGGTCGCATACAAGGTCTTTCACGGAGAACTGACCGTCGGAGACTATACGCTTTATACCGGCGCCCTGAACAGCATCGGCTCCGGCGTTTCCCAGCTGATCGTCAGTACATCATCCATTTATGAAGGGACACTGTTCATCGATAACATGATCTCCTTCATGAATGAGAAAAAGACGATCACACCCAGGGTCGACCCGCCGGCACAGGTGAAACGCGGATCGCATGAGATCGAATACCGTCACGTCTATTTCCGTTACCCCGGCATGGATCATGACGTTCTGAAGGACATCAATCTGCACTTCCGGTCCGGGGAATCCGTTGTGTTGGTCGGGCTGAACGGCGCGGGGAAGACGACGCTGCTGAAGCTGATGACCCGGCTCTATGACCCGACGCAGGGCGAGATCCTGCTGGACGGACGGGACATCCGGGATTATGACGTGGAACAGCTTTATGATATTTACGGGACGATCTTCCAGGATTTCGGCCGCTACGCCGATACCGCGGAAATGAACATCGCTTACGGGCAGATCGACCGGCCGCCGGATCATGAAAAGGTGCGGGAAGCAGCAGTTCAGGGCAACGCGGCGCCTTATATCGAAAAGCTGGCTAAGGGATATCAGACACCGCTTATGCGCATCTTCGAGGCAGACGGAGCGGAGCTTTCCGTCGGGCAATGGCAGAAACTGGCCGTCTCCCGTGCTTTCTACAATGATTCTGATATTCTGATCCTCGACGAGCCCACCGCCTCGCTGGATCCGCTGGCGGAACAGGAGATCTTTTCACAGTTTGACAAACTGAGGGAAGGAAAGCTGACGTTCTACGTCTCCCACCGTCTTTCCAGCGCCACCACCGCCACGCAGATCGTTGTCCTTGAAAACGGGACCGTCACCGAAGTCGGTACACACGAGGAACTGATGAATAAGGGCGGTACGTACCATCAGCTCTTCACCGTACAGGCGGAGAGGTATCTGAGTTAGACATTAGTTGGTGGTTGATGGTTGGTGGTTGGTGGTCTAATGCCATGAAACGAAAAAACGGCGCCAGATAAGACGCCGTTTTTTTATATTTATCACTCAAATACCGGTCAACTCAAATACCCGTTGCCAATATCCTTATACACTTTTATCCACAAACCATCAACCACCAACTATAGACCAATGACTAATGACTAATGACTATTGACTCAAAAAATCCTCGACTACCGCGGGCATCTGTTCTTTTTTAACTGAATTCGTGAAGCGGACTTTGGCGGTACGGAGTGCGGCAAGCGGCGGGGGAGCCTGCAGGCCGGTGGCTTCTTCCAGAAGGGTCAGGGCGGCAAGGCCGTTTTCCGCGCCTTCTTTTCCGAGACCTTCCAGCACCGCGTTGCAGAACTTGAAGGGGCTGGCGGTCGATACCACGACCACATTTTCGGCCGCGTTTTCCTGTTTTCTGTACTGTTCCAGCACATTATGGGCAACAGCGGTATGGGTATCCATCAGGTAGCCGTGTTCATTCCAGACCTTTCCGATCTGTGCTTTCGTTCCCTCTTCGTCACAGCAGCCCGCCCAGAACAGTTCCTTCAGCTGAGCAAAAATGCTGTCCTTCACCGTATATCTGCCGTCGGACTTCAGCTGAGCCATCAGTGTCCTGATATACTCCGCATCCTGTCCGGAAGTCTCAAACAGCAGCCTTTCCAGGTTGGAGGAGATCAGAATATCCATCGAAGGTGAGACAGTCGTGTAGAACGGTCTGTTCCGGTCATAGGTCCCGGTGCGGAAGAACTCGGTCAGCACGTCATTTGAATTGGACGCGCAGATCAGCTTTTTGACCGGCAATCCCATCCGGCAGGCGTAATAACCGGCCAAAATATCGCCGAAATTGCCCGTGGGGACGCAAAAACTGATCTCTTCGCCGTTAGTAACCGCGCCTTCATTCAGAAGGTCGCAATAAGCCGAAATATAGTAAGCGATCTGCGGAAGGAGACGGCCCCAGTTGATGGAGTTCGCGGAGGAGATGAACCATCCTTTTTCCGCGAGGCGCTTTGCCAGTTCCGGATCGGAAAATATCTGTTTTACACCGGTCTGTGTATCATCGAAATTCCCTTCCACACTGCAGACACTGACATTGGAACCTGCCTGTGACTGCATTTGCAGCTGCTGGACATCCGAAACACCGTCCCGCGGATAGAAGACCAGGATCCCCGTCCCGGGCACATCTTTAAAGCCTTCCAGCGCAGCCTTCCCGGTATCGCCCGAAGTCGCCACCAGAATGCAGACCTGTTTGGACTCATTGGTCTTCCGCAGGGAGGCGGTCAGCAGCCGGGGAAGGATCTGCAGCGCGATATCTTTGAACGCGCAGGTCGGACCGTGCCATAATTCCATAAAAGATGTATTTCCGTCCAGGCGGCGTACCGGTGCCGCGCTTTCCGTATCAAAATTCGCGTAAGCCGCCCGGGTGAAATCCTGCAGTTCCTGATCAGTGAAATCATCAAGGAATAATTTCATGATCGCGGCAGAGCGGTCCGCGTAGGGAAGGGGGAGCAGGGTCTCCAGAAATTCCGCTGTGATCTGCGGGATGGATTCGGGGAGAAAGAGCCCGCCGTCATGGGAAAGGCCGGTAGTGATCGCCTCAGCTGCGGTCACGGAAAGTTCAATGTCACGAGTACTTTGGTATTTCATTATTTCGTACCTCCTGCGTTTTCAAACCCCTATTATATCCGAAGGTGGAATCAGATATTAGTTATTAGTTATTAGTTATTAGTCTTTTATTGAAAGAGTTCAGAGTTTAGAGTTCAGATATGTATGGGACAGTCCCCGCAGACTCAGAATTGAGTCAGAGGTGACTGTCCATTGAAAATTCGGGGTCGGTTTCGCCTGACTCGCCCCGCGAGTCAGTGGAACCGACCCCACCAACGGCTGCCATTCGGTACAAGCTCCTCGTGGCATAAACTCATACACACATAGATCGCCATTTTCGTAAATCGAAATGGGGGTTGAGAAAGGTCCTGCAGTTGTTCGTGGGGTCGGTTCTGCTGACTCAGCTCGCTGAGTCAGTCAAAACCGACCCCGTTTGGCAGCCTCTTCTCAGGGACAGAGTTCAGTTATATATGGGACAGTCACCGCAGAATCAAAATTGAGTTTGCGGTGACTGTCCCTTGAAAATTCGGGGTCGGTTTCGCCTGACTCGCTCCGCGAGTCAGTGGAACCGACCCCACCAACGACTGCCATTCAGTACAATCACCTTGTGGCATAAACTGATACACACATAGATCGCCATTTTCGTAAATTGAAATGGGGGTTGAGAAAGGTTCTGCAGTTGTTCGTGGGGTCGGTTCTGCTGACTCAGCTCGCTGAGTCAGTCAAAACCGACCCCGTTTGGCAGCCTCTTCTCAGGGACAGAGTTCAGTTATATATGGGACAGTCACCGCAGAATCAAAATTGAGTTTGCGGTGACTGTCCCTTGAAAATTCGGGGTCGGTTTCGCCTGACTCGCTCCGCGAGTCAGTGGAACCGACCCCACCAACGGCTGCCATTCGATACGAGCGCCTCTTGGTATAGACTGATACACACATCGATCAGCATTTTTCGTAAATCGAAATAGGGTTTGAGGACAGCCCGGCAGTTGTCAGTGGGGTCGGTTCTGCTGACTCAGCTCGCTGAGTCAGTCAAAACCGACCCCTGATTGACACCCGGCATAAAAATCAAACCGGCGTCGAAAAACGCCGGTTTGAAAATCAATTTATGGAGGAATTTGAAAAAAGTTATCAGGGTTGTTTGCCGATGTAGGCGAGGATACCGCCGTCCACGTAGAGGATGTGGCCGTTCACGAAGTTGGAGGCGTCGGAAGCCAGGAAGATGGCGGGGCCCATCAGATCCTCGGCAGTACCCCAGCGGGCCTGCGGGGTCTTGGCGACGATAAATTGGTCGAAGGGGTGGCGGCTGCCGTCGGGCTGGCGTTCCCGCAGCGGAGCGGTCTGCGGCGTAGCAATGTAACCGGGGCCGATACCGTTGCACTGAATGTTGTATTCGCCGAACTCGGAGCAGATGTTTTTCGTCAGCATCTTCAGGCCGCCCTTGGCCGCTGCATAGGCTGAGACCGTCTCACGGCCCAGTTCGCTCATCATGGAGCAGATGTTGATGATCTTGCCGTGGCCTTTTTTGATCATGCCAGGCAGGACCGCCTTGGCAACAATAAAGGGGGCGTTCAGGTCAATATCGATCAGCTGGCGGAAATCTTCCGTGCTCATTTCCAGCATGGGGATACGCTTGATGATCCCGGCGTTGTTGACAAGGATATCGATCACGCCGACTTCCTCTTCAATATTGGCGACCATCGCCTTTACCTGCTCTTCATCCGTCACGTCACAGATATAGCCGTGGGCATCAATGCCTTTCGCGGCGTAATCCTTCAAAGCCTGCTCCAGATGATGCTGGCTGCGGCAGTTGAAGCAGATCTTTGCCCCTGCCATCGCGAAAGCTTCCGCCATCGCGAATCCGATGCCGTAAGCCGCACCGGTAACGAGGGCGGTTTTTCCCTCAAGAGAAAACATACTCATATCCATGATCATCTTCCTTTCCGATCAGCGCTGTACCCGGCCGGTACCGTCACCGCCCATCAGTTTTTCAACTTCATCCACTGTGACACGGTTGAAGTCACCGAGGATGGAGTGCTTCAGGCAGGAAGCCGCGACAGCGAATTCCAGAGCCTGCTGCTTGTCATCATAGTGAGTCAGACCGTAAAGCAGACCGCCGCCGAAGCTGTCACCGCCGCCGACACGGTCAACGATATCGCGGATCTCATAGCGTTTGGAGACATAGAAATTCTCACGGTCATTCAGGCATGCAGCCCAGCCGTTCCAGTCCGCGCTCTTGCTTTCCCGGAGGGTGATGGCGATCATCTGCATATTCGGATATGTTTCCAGAACTTTATCGCCCAGCGCCTTATACTTGGCGCGGTCCAGTTCGCCGGACTCCACCACGACATCGGTGGTGATCTCCAGTGACTTCTGGACGTCTTCCTCATTGGCGATAGCGACGTCAACGTAGTTCGCCATTTCCCGCATGACCTCGGCAGCCTTCACGCCGTATTTCCACAGGTTTTTGCGGAAGTTCAGGTCGCAGGAAACTGTGATCCCGCGTTTCTTCGCTTCTTTCACCGCTTCAAGGGACAGATCCTTCGCGCTTTCGGAGATGGCGGGGGTGATGCCGGTGATATGGAACCAGCCCACACCTTCAAATGCCTTGTCCCAGTCAATATCACCGGGTTTCGCGAGGCAGATGGCGGACCAGTCACGATCGTAAACGACCTTCGAAGGGCGCTGGTTGGCGCCGGTTTCCAGATAATAGATACCGACACGGCCCTTGTCGGAGCGGACGATACGGCTCACATCAACACCGAAGCCGCGGAGGTCACGAATGCACTCATCCGCGATGGCGTTTTTCGGAAGAACTGTCAGAAAGGCAGCATCCTGGCCGTAATTCGCGAGAGATACAGCCACGTTCGCTTCACCGCCGCCAAAGGTGGCTTCAAATGCCGGGCTCTGGAAGAAACGTTCCAAACCGGGGGATTTCAAACGAAGCATGATTTCGCCAAAAGTTAAGAATTTCATGAATAGTTCTCCTTATTATTTCGCTCGAACTTCATCAACGATCCTGCGGGCTTCCGCACAGAGTTCGGTGATCTTGTCAAAATTGCCGGCATTGATCTCTTTCGCGGGCACGGTCCAGCTGCCGCCGGCAGCCAGGAGGAGCGGGGATGCGATAAATTCAGCCAGATTTTCATTGCTGACACCGCCGGTCGGGATGAATTTTGTACCGGGGAAGGGACCGGAAAGGGCTTTGAGGGCTTTCAGCCCGCCATAGACATTGGCGGGGAAGAATTTGATGACGTTCAGTCCGTGTTTCTTCGCCATCATGATCTCGGTAGGCGTGACACAGCCGGGGGTAACGGCAATGCCGTTTTCGCAGCACCAGGCGACCGTTTCTTCATCATAACCGGGGGAAACAATGAATTTCGCGCCGCATTCCACAGCCAGTTTGCACTGTTCGAGATTGACCACCGTACCGGCGCCGACCAGCATATCCGGAACATTTTCGGCAACCGCACGGATCGAATCAGCCGCCGCTGCTGTGCGGAAGGTGATCTCCATCGCGTCGATCCCGCCTGCCAGCATTGCCTTCGCGGTCGGAACCGCGTCTTCAGCCTTTTCCAAAACGACCACGGGGACTACACCCGTTTTCGCCATTCTGCTCAATACATCCATCTTTATTAGCTCCTTTATCGGCAAACAGAAGTATGAAATTTTTCTCTTATTATTTCAGTTTCATAATTCTTATTGTCAAAATCTGTCTTTTCATCAATATACGGAAAGCGTTGATCGCCGTCCATAATTTTTCATTCGCATCTACTCAGTGTCATATTCTCCGCAAGCGGAGCGAGTCAATAGTGACAGTTCTGTTGACTCGCACGACATGGGCGATAAATGACGTGACCATACCGTTCCTCTGAGAATGCCGCGAGTCAACGAAAACCGTCTCCTTTGACTCGTATAGTTGGCTATTCTATCTCAGGTCCGGTGTGGCGATGTTATCCATATCGTCAAATGCCTGGTTCTCGCCGCCCATGGCCCAGATGAAGGTATACGCCGCGGTCCCCGCCCCGGCATGAATGGACCAGGAGGGGGAGATCACCGCGTCGAAATTCCGCATCACGATATGGCGGGTCTCCTGCGGCTGTCCCATGAAATGGAATACTGCCTGGCCTTCCGGGATATTGAAATAGGTATAGATCTCCATGCGGCGTTCATGCGTATGGGCCGGCATGGTGTTCCAGACACTTCCCTCATCCAGCTGTGTCAGTCCCATGGAGAGCTGGCAGGTCGGCAGGACATCCGGGTGAATGAACTGATTGATGACGCGCTTGTTGGCAGTCGCCTGGTCGCCCAGCGGGCGCTTGTTCGCGTCTGCGAAAGACAG
Organism: Flexilinea sp.; assembly: GCA_036723985.1. Taxonomy (GTDB): domain Bacteria; phylum Chloroflexota; class Anaerolineae; order Anaerolineales; family Anaerolineaceae; genus Flexilinea. Next base: position 6,093 of record DAIMGK010000130.1, on the reverse strand, counting down.
GAAAGTGGTTTTATATGCCTTGTGGGCAGGAGCGGAGACCAGATAAAAACGGGCGGGATCCTCCGCGTTCAGACTGCCGAAGCTGATATTTTTCGTTCCCTGCGTGATATACAGGCAGTCTTCAAAACCGAGTTCGAATCGCTCATCATCTGCCTGAATAAATCCCTTGCCGCCAAGATTGAACACACCCGCTTCCCGGCGTTCCAGGAAAAAGGATGTGCCGAAATTCGCCCAGACGTCAATACCTTTATCGATGGGCAGGACCTCATTCACCGGCATAATACCCAGCACGACCATCCGGTCAACATGCGAATACACCGCCTGGACCGTATCGGCCTGATACAGGTTCTCGATCAAAAATTCCTTACGCAATTCTTCGGTGGTATACCGCTTTACATCATTGGGACCTGTTGAATAACGAATATCCATTCCAGCTTTCTCCTGTCAACTATTTAATTACGTTTTCCGTTTCGCCATCGAACAGATAAACACTTTCATAAGGGATGGTGAAGGTCAACTTCGTGTCGAGTTCGGGGGTGTCATGCGGGTCGACTTTCAGGATCGCTTTTTCATCCCCGATATTGATATAAACATTTGTATTGTCGCCCAGCATTTCCGTCAGCTCGACCATACAATCGAGGTGGAATCCCGAAGGCTTAGCACCCAGTACGATCGCTTCCGGACGGAAGCCGAATACCAGTTCTTTTCCTTCCAGATCTTTCGGATTTTTACCGGGAAGTTCAGTCAGATCCAGCTTGTTGCCGCCGATATCCACCTTGCCGCCGTTCACTTTGGAGCGGATGAAATTCATCGGAGGTTCGCCGATGAAACCGGCGACGAATGTATTTACCGGTTTAAAATACAGTTCATAGGGCGTACCGATCTGCTGGACATAACCCGCCTTCATGACCACGATCCGATCCGCCATCGTCATGGCTTCCGTCTGATCATGGGTCACATAAATGGTAGTCGCGCCGGTCTCCCGGTGGATCTGGGTGATTTCGGAACGCATGGTAACACGCTGCTTGGCATCGAGGTTGGAGAGCGGTTCATCCATCAGGAAGATACCGACTTTCCGGATGATCGCACGTCCCACGGCCACACGCTGACGCTGGCCGCCGGACAAAGCGCGGGGAAGACGGTCCAGATAATCCGTCAGGCCAAGGATATTAGCCGTTTTCATGACTTTCTGTTCGATCACATCCTCATCAACGCCCTCCAGCGTAAGCCCGTAAGCGAGGTTATCAAACACTGTCATTTGCGGATACAAAGCATAGCTCTGGAAAACCATGGCGATCCCGCGGTCCCGGGGTCCCATTTCATTGGCCCGTTTGCCGTTGATCAGGAAATCACCCTTGGTGATATCTTCAAGACCGGCGATCATCCGCAGTGTCGTCGACTTACCGCATCCGGATGGGCCGACGAAAACGATAAATTCGCCCTGTTCGATCTCAAGATTAAAATTATGTACAGCATGAAAGCCGTTCGGATAAATTTTGTTGATATCTTTCAGTGTAATATATGCCATGGCGCGTTACCTCCTGCTGCAGATGGATTTTTAAGAACTTTAAAATACATCTTGTCATAAAGTATAAGGGAACAGACCAGTTTATACTATGGTAAAAATATAACAGTTTATGCCTAAAACGGATTTCGCTTTCCGCCTCCGGCTGTTTGTCTCCGTACAGGTTATAATTGTCATACAGCATGAAATAAAGGGGGAAATATGAAAAAACAACTTTCTGCTATGGAAACGATATCGGTGGCAAGTATGCTCTTTGGGATGTTTTTCGGCGCGGGGAACCTGATCTTTCCTGTTCACCTGGGGCAGCTTGCCGGCAGTAATCTTATTCCCGCATTCATCGGATTCGCTGTCACCGGCGTCGGGCTGCCGCTTCTGGGGATCGCGGCTTTCGGCATCACCAGATCCGACGGGCTGCAGGAACTGGCCTCACGGATCAGCGATAAATACGCAGTGTTTCTGACCACACTGCTCTATCTGACCATCGGTCCCTGCTTCGCGATCCCGCGCTGCGCGACAACTTCTTTTACCGTAGGGCTGGAACCGATGCTGGGGAGCAATAAATTATGGCTGACGGTATTCTGCCTGATCTTCTTCGGGCTCGTCCTGTTCTTCTCGCTGAAACCAAGCGGGATCCTGACCTGGATCGGGAAGATCATCAATCCGCTGTTTCTCATCTTTATCTGCGCGCTGATCGTTATGGCGCTTATCAACCCGCTGGCTTCGGTTTCTTCAATTACCCCGGATGAATCTTACAGGCAAGGCGCTTTTTTCAACGGCTTTCTGGAAGGCTATAACACGATGGACGCCATCGCGAGCCTTGCCTTCGGTATCGTTGTCATCAATGTGATCCGCGGTTTGGGCGTCACGGACAGCGGTGATATTACCCGGTCGACGATCCGGGCAGGGATCTTCTCCTGCCTGTTTATGGGACTGATCTATCTGGGCAGCTGCGCCATGGGTGCCCAGAGCAGAGGGCTCTTTGAGACCAGCGCAAACGGCGGGATCGCCCTTGCCCAGATCAGCGGGCATTATTTCGGCAATGTGGGACAGATCTTCCTGGCGGTCATGGTGACGCTGGCCTGTCTGAAGACTTCGATCGGGCTGGTCACCAGCCTGTGCCAGGCCTTCGCAAGGATGTTCACGAAAGGGCAGCATTACAACATCTGGGCGATCGGGTTCGTGATCTTCTCCTTCCTCGTCGCCAATTTAGGCCTGACGAGCATCATCACCTACGCGATCCCGTTTCTGATGTTCATTTACCCGCTGGTGATCACGCTGATCCTGCTGGCAATGTGCGGTAACCTTTTCGGGCAGGACCGCACCGTTTATATCTGGGTCACGGCCTTCACCTTTGCCGCCGCTCTGTTTGACTTTTTCAACGCGCTGGGCGTCAGCGTTATTGCCAACATCGGACGGAAGATCCTTCCGTTCTTCGACCTGGGCCTCGGCTGGCTTGTTCCTGCGTTTATTGGGCTGGTCATCGGCCTGATCTTAAGAAAAAGACAACCCGGTCAGTAACACTTGATCCAACATAGAAGCGCCTGATACAGATGCATCATCTTTGGTACATCTGTCAGACGCTTCTGAATAATATTAACTTCGATTTAATTCATTCACATAATCTGCTGACCTGACAGTCATCTCCACCCATACGGGGCGAAAACCGCTCTTAATTGCATTTCCTGCTGATTTCAGGTTTGACCAGGCACAGCAATAGAAAGGAACTTTCCCCCTTTTCAAAACTTCCGCTGCTGACCTGCTTGTGAGTGCAGAAGCAATTCCCTGCCGCCGATATTCAGGCAATACATCTATCCCGATCTGCCACATGGTTTCACAATCCGCCGAACAGCCTGCAAGGCCGACCAGTTTTCCGTCATGGTATGCACCGACACCGAAAACATCCAGTTCCTTTCGCTTTGCGCATAAAGCATTACGCCATTCATCCGTATATAAAGATTCAAAATCCCGGGGATTCATCAGTTTCAGTTGATAAGGACATGGAAGTTCAGATAAAAGATCAATATCGGGAAGAAAATATTCCGCAATATTACAAACCCGATAACCGGCTTTTCGAAATTCATCATCAAGAACGTGCATATTCGGTGTTTCAAAACAATGTTCAACCGGAAATTTGCTGATATATGCTGAGACAATTTCTTTGTATTCTTCTCCAACCGAAGCTACAATATTGCTGCCGTATGATATCAGATAACACACATACGGAAGAGACAAGTATTTCCTTGCCATAGGATTATTTTTAGAAATTGTAATGATGTTATCTCTGCGAAAAAAATCATCCGGGTGACAATTTGCATCCACCGCTGATTGTTCTGCTGCGATCTGCCTGATCATCTTATTTGTGAAATTCATTTTTTGTCCTGTAATACATTACTCACCTGCAGATGTTTCGATCATATTCATCTGCAGGAAAATGACAAATCATAGTACGGATCGAGATATTCCCGGGTTCCCTTTGTCATTTCAGCAAACAGTTTTTCTCCGTCAGAGCGGCTCAGGTCAGAGCACATGGGCTGGGACATGAAGGCATGGAAAATACGGTCAAGGTCCCGGGTCTTGATACCCTGATAGCACTCCTCGAGGCTGTCCGCGCAGGGGCGGATCAGATCGAGAACCGGAAGGGGCAGGCGGTTGGCAAGGATCGGGCGGACACAGTCATTGTCGAACTGATGGTTGACCTCAACAACTGTACCAAGCGGCAGACCGGGCATCTGGCCGCGGTTGATTGTATTGGCATTGGACACCACAGTACCGAACCCCAGGATCGCCTTCATCAGTTCGATCAGTTCTTCCGGGCTGCGATGAGGCTGAGCGGAGAGCTGTCCCGAGGCGATCGCCTCTGATTCCGCGATCTTCTTCCGCTGGTCGGCGCGGCGGTAATCCACCGTCGTCAGATGGAACAGCCATTTATCAAACGTCTTTTGTCCGTCAAAATAACAGCTGTTCGGCAGAAATTCAGCCAGATGGCGGTCCCCCGCAGCAGCCAGTACACCATATTTCAAAAACAGATCCATTTTGACCTTGTTTCCATAGCGGAACGGGTCGGTATGAAAGCCATCAGGGGAAAGGCCGGGTTTTTCACAATATCCCCGGCTGTAATATTTTTCAATAAAACCCGGCAGAAGTGACAATACATCAACATCCTGCCAGCGGGCTTCCGTGATCCAGGTAAAATGATTGATCCCCGAAGCATCGATCACCAGCTCATGACGGTCGGGCCGCGGAACGCCCAGCTGTTCTTTAATCACGCAGCAGAGGAACTCCTCCGCGTTAAAGACCTCATGGCAGCAGCCGAAAGCCCGTATTTCCGGAAAGACATCAAAGAGCGTCTTACAGCACAGCGTCATGGGATTGGTCAGGTTGATCACCCAGGCACGGGGACAGCATTTCCGGATCGCTTTGGCAAATCCCTCATAGATCGGGACAGTCCGCATCGCCCGCAGGATCCCGCCGGGACCGGCGGTATCGCCGACAGACTGCCAGATACCATACTTTTCGGGCAGATGAACATCCACTGCCATCTGGTCAAAAGTCCCGGGAAGGATCGAGCATGCCACAAAATCCGCTCCGGTCAGCGCGCTTTCCAGGTCGTCATAAACGACATAATCCCACCGGGATCTTGTATCCGGATGGGCATTGATCCGCTCGCCGATCCGCTGATTGCGGCGTGCCGCTTCCCCGTCTATATCATAAAGCGCGATCTCACCCGAGATGTCATCAGTCAGAGCCAGATCATTCATAAACACACGAGCCCAGGCTTTTGAGCCGCCGCCGATATATGCCAACTTGATATTTTTCATTTTTTCTTCCGGTTTCTTCAGTCCGACTTTTCTTCTTATGGACAAATCGGACAAAATTGATTATAATTATGGATAATTAAGCTTTTTTACTGAAAGGAGACTTTCAAAATGAATGAGATCATTTATGCAAGCAGACATTCAGTTACAAAAAACGTCGCACTTCACATGCACAACACATGGGAACTCATTTATTATACCAGCGGCGAAGGACAAATGATTTTTGATGACTTGATCCTTTCTTACAGGGAAGGAGACATCATTGTGATTCCCCCAAACACACCCCATATAAACCAAAGTGAAACAGGATTTACAAACATTTTTGTCAACCTGAAAGACTCAAATATGAATTTCCGCACACCGGTGAAAATACAGGATGATCCGAATCACTTCATTCTGAACGCGTTTACCGCTGCTTATTACCATTACTGTGAATCTACCGGCTCAGATAATCTTCTTATCGCCTACGGGCATCTGCTGGCAGCTTATATCCTTGCCTATCAGAAAGCTCCCCTTCGCAGCGACATCGTTGAAGAGATCCGCAGCAACATCGTACAGAATTTCTCGGACTGCAACTACGAGCTGGATAAATTCCTGCGTTCCCTGCCTTTCAGCTATGACTATCTGCGCAAATTATTCAAGAAAGAGATGGGAATAACGCCTCACCAATATCTATGCGAAAAACGCTTGGATACCGCCGCGGAAAACCTCGCCTCAGTCTATAATGACAGTGCCAACATCGCTGATGTAGCC
>DAIMGK010000129.1:0-13927 GCA_036723985.1 Flexilinea sp. | reverse complement strand
GGCCTATCGGGGACTGTACCCGAAGGGGACTGTACCCTGAGGAAACTCACTCTCGACTTGAAAGACCGCCCATCGTAAAGACCGGATCGGTATTTATTTATCCGGATCTTTCGGGGATTGTTCCCGGGAAAATTCACCATTGACTCACAAGACTTCACACCTTTGAACCCGAATCGGCAGGGATCACTGCCATAGATAATTTTACGATGAGCCGGTTGTTTGGCTTCCGAGTCCGAATTGAGTTTCCTCCGGGGACTGTCCCCTTCGGGGACAGTCCCCCCGGAACGGAATTTTTCGAAAAAAAACAGTTCCACACATCTGAATATTGCAATTACAGAAATTTACGCGTAAACGCAATATTCCCTGTATAATTGGTGGTGTGTTTATAACTGTTTTAAAATCTGCCGGAGCGGAAGGTTTCGGCTTCGCTGAAGCAGGGAGAAAAATATGGATCTGTTTAAAAATTACAAAAAAGAGCTGGATACGATCGAAGAAGAGTTCGTGAAAATCGACAAGGAGACGAATACAGCCTGCATTCAGCTGGAATTCGAAAAACCGGGAGATCTCTTTGCGGACAGCATAAATGCGAAGATCCCTATGATGACCGATGAATTTCTCAATATGATCGTCGAAAGTGTCCTGCAGATATCGGATAAATACAAGGTCAGATTCGATGTATCCTTTGATGATATGGAAGAATGGGATGAGGACAGCCTTGCTGAGAACTTCAGAAAAAACATTCTTCTTATGATGAAGATCACCCATACCGAAGAAGAGGAGAATAACAGGCTGGCTGCTATTATGGCTCTTACAGGTATTGCGTTCATCCTTATATTGCAGTTCGTAAACCGGACATGGAGTGACGGCAGTTACCTGTGTGATCTCGTATCGTATATGCTGGACATCGTCGCGACCGTTCCTTTCTGGGGGGCGATGGATATCTACTTCATCGGCAACAGGGAGAGACGTGAGAAAGTGGCGAATGTGTCAAAACGCTTTGATTCGATCACGTTCCATAAAAAGGCATCCTGACGGTTCCCCGAGGCGCATTGCCGCCGGGGGGGACCGTCCCTGATCCTTCGGAGTGGTATGGCAACCGTCTCCATCCTGACATCAGGATTCGCCCGGCAGAATATGGTAAGCCTGACTTTCCCAAAACCTGAAAACCTGCTCCGCCAGGTATGGATTTCATCCGGTCAGATCCGGAGCAGGAGCTTCTCACCCCGGCGATAATACGCCCCGGGAGAATCGTCCGCGTCCTTCAGGACGCGGACATCTAAACCCTTATCTCTGAACCTCCGGATCCTGACCCCTTTGCCTCTGATTCCTGAAAATCCCTGACTGAAACCTGACAGTTACATCTCCGAAATAACTGCCGGAAGAAATAAGATCCCTCACATTTTGACAGAAACGATATCAGCCGGCCTTTCGCGAAATGAAAAAAAAGGGGTGCGGGGTGCTATGCGTGAGCTTGCTCTCAGCGCGTGGCCCCCCGCAATTTAGTCCCGGGGGCGGGAGATACTTTCGCAGGAACAAATGATCCCGCTCCGCGCCGCTGCGAAGCACGGTATCCCGCCGGCATTTTATCAGGGCTGTCAAGGCTGCTTGTTTTTACGGCGTATAACTCTTAATTTTAACTATCAGGTAACTTTCAGATTTCAAATCCTAAATAGAATTTCCTTTACGAGGCGCAGTTGCGATAAACAGTGGTATAAATAATAATATTCAAAATTTTTTTTTGATATGAGGGTAATATGTCAAAGCTAAAGGATTATTTAGACAGTAAATACACAAAAATATCGCTTTATGTGATTGGGACAGTCATCATAACCTTTGTTTTGTGTATCATTCTATCACTGTCGGGCGGTTTTTTCAGCAGGCTATTCAATATCATCGGCCTTGTGCTGAAGCCTTTTATCGCGGGCGGGGTCATTGCCTATCTGTTTGAACCGGTGGTTCAGTTCCTCGCAAGCAAGATGAAATTCAAGAATGCCCGGGCAGTGGCTGTATTCGGAACGTTATTGATCGTTATTCTGTTCGTGTTAGCCCTGCTGTTCATGGCTGTGGCATTTCTCTCTAACCAGGTCCAGGAGATCAATTTTTCGGATGTCGGCAATCTGGTCGGCGGGTTTACCGGAGAATTGAATGAAGTCTGGGCGAAGGCTCAGGAATGGCTTTCCAAACACGATATCAACCTGGGAAAGATCACCGGAGGTGTGAGCGGTTTTATTTCAGGTCTTACCGGAGCGGCTTCGGATATCCTGTTCGCCATCATTTTCGCTCTCTATTTCATGCTTGATTCTGATCGGATCGAAGGGTATTGGAACCGTGTGCGCAATATCTTCATAAAGAAAGAAACGCAGGTGAAGGTCCATGAATTTCTGATGGATGCAGATAAATGTTTTTCCGGCTATATCCGCGGACAGTTTCTTGACGCGCTGCTGGTGGGCGTTGTTTCGTTTATCGCCATGGCGATCATTCGGGTCCCCTATCCTTTTGTGATCGGTATTCTGACCGGTCTGGGAAACCTGATCCCCTATGTCGGCCCGGTGATCGGCTTCGCTACGCTGCTGGTCGTCTGCCTGATCGAAAGCGCGTGGGACAAACTGCTCATTGGCGGGATCGTCCTCGCTATTCTTATGATCGTGGATGGGAACATCATCAACCCGAAGCTGCTGAGTTCTAATATTGAGATCCATCCGCTGCTGGTCTTTGCAGCGATGATCGCCGGATCCGCGGTCGGCGGTCTGGTCGGCATGGTTGTCGCTGTTCCCTGCGCTGCTTTGCTGAAGCTCCAGTTTGATAAGTATTTAGCCAGAAAAGAAGCGGAGAAAAAGTCCTCATAGGGCTGTATTACAGGGTGCAGGGTCCGGTCAAATGACCTGTTTCATTCGGCAGGATCCTGCACCAGATGATCTGACCCCTGACCCCTATACCCTGATCATATGAAAAAACACAAAACCCTCATTGCTTTTATCGTTCTTGCCCTGCTGCTGTTAGTATTTCTCGGGATCACGTTTTACACCAGCATTCTGTCTTATATGAAAATATCCACCCAGGCGGAGCTGAAAGTAAGCGGGATGGTCGACACGCTGAACCGTGTTCAGACTATTATCGACTCATTGGAAGAGGAATTCCGGGTACGGACAGAAAACTCCCTGGAATTGATGTGTGCTGCCCTCCAACCGCTTATTCATGACGGAAATTTTGAAGGGGCTGATACTTTTGAAGACGGTGTTGTGGTGAAGGCCGAAAACGGCGGTATTGTTTATCCTGATGATTTTTCCGGCCGTTTTGAAATTCTGAAAGACTCCTCTGATCTTGATCAACTGGAAATCATGACCAGCACGACGCTCACAGATGGGGCGGATCATGCCCGTACCGTGCTGATCTCGTCAAAACAGATGGGGGAAGATTACTACTATATTGACTGGTGGGAAATGGATGATTATCAGTCCTCCATCAATTACGAAAAGCATATCAAAAGCGCTGTAACGACCCTTGAACAGTTATATGAAGCGAGTTTGCTGCTGCTTGAAGAAACTGACGGGGATATATTGATCCTTTACGCTTCCGAAGCCCTCGGTGAACCGGAAACGATCGCGGATCTCGGTATCACAAAGAAGGATATCAGTGATAAAACGGTCAATCTGACGATCAACAAGAAAACTTTTTCGGCAGCTTACGAGGAACTCCGTGCGTTTGACCGTTCAGCGAAAGCTGTTATCCTGCTGAACCCTATAGACAATAACAGCTATATCATCAACTGTATTGTCATTACAGCCGGGTTTATCCTGATATGTGTGGGGGCGATGATCCTGTGGATCCACTGGATCGATGTCTATGTGAAAGACCATGAACTGACTGAAATGCAGCAAAATGCCTGGCAGCCCTTTCAATTGCGCAAAACCGCTGCATCGGTGGCGATGAACGGTGCGATTCTGCTTTTTGTCGTGCTTATCGGGTATCAGCTTTTGGGAAATATGTCCCGTATCTCTCATTCCAACCAGGAATCGCTTGATATGATGATGGCAAGTCTTGAAAACAGCAGCAAAGAGATAGCTTACGCGAAAAATGAGGAGGAGGATTGGGGCGTCTATTATGCCAGGCGCATCGCGGATCTTTACAGCCGCGTTCCGGAATGCCGAAATGCGGAATTTCTGCGTAAGGCAAGTTTACTGACCCGCAGCGAATACATTATGATTTTCGATGGCCGGGGAAAAGAACTTCTGTCCAGCAACGGTTATGTGGGCTTTACACTCGGGGACGGGGTCAATTCAAATGAGGATCTCCGCTATCTGCTTCAGGGTATCGATCACATCATCTGTGAGCCGGAAACTGAAAAATTCTCCGGAAAAAAGCTGCAGATGATGGGAGCCAGGATAGACCTGGGTGAGAAGGATTCCTATGGCGCGGCGGTCCTTGTGATCGATCCGAAAATCACCTGGATGACAACGGGAACGAAAGAAATCGAAAATTATATTGATATGCTGACCCATCCGGAAAATCTGAGCATTATCATCAGCAAAGAGAGCGGAAAAGTCGCTTATTCCAGTGATCCCGGTCTGTCCGGCAAAGAAGCCGCTGAATTTGGCCTGGATGATCCTGATATGCAGCCCATCTCAATGGAAACTTTCGAGATCCAGGGTAAAAAAAGATACGGCGCTTTCAATGAGGATGATCAGTACCGCTATTATTACATGATGGATGCGGATTATATCTGGGGTGACTCCCTGAAATTCGCTGTTTTTTCCGCTGTTTACTATATATTGGTCTGTCTCATTGTCAGCCTCATCATGCTGGGGTTTGCCCCTATTAATTTAAATGAGGAAACAGCCCGGCTGAGGGAAAAACTGAAACAGAAGCCCGCTCTCGAAGTTGATCAGGCAATGCTTCATTCGCTCCGGGATATGGATAATGAACGCGGTAACCGTTCAATGAAAGAATGGTGGCATGACATGACACCGGAGCAAAAGGTCGGGCAGTTGATGAGGATCGTGCTCACCCTGCTTCTGGTCATATTATTCATCGTCCTGCTCAGCAGGGATGAATTAGGCGGTCACTCAGTAATCAATTTTATCCTGCACGGTAATTGGAAGCGCGGTTTGAATGAATTGTCGATTTCCGCTATTGTCTGCTCCCTGGTTTCACTTTTAGCCCTGATATTGGTCAAAGATCTTCTGGTAAGTATTCTGAGTTCAATGCTCAACGCGAAAGGGCGGACGGTCGTCGGCCTTATTTCAAGCCTGATACAGTATATCGCGATCATCACCGCGATATTTGTCAGCCTTGCTTATCTTGGATTTGACACCAGTGTCCTGATAACTTCCGCTTCGATCCTGACGCTGGCGATTTCCCTTGGCTCAAAAGACCTTGTGGCGGATATTCTTTCGGGGATCTTTATTATTTTTGAAGGAGATTTCCATATCGGTGACATGATCGAAGTCAACGGATTTAAAGGGCAGGTCATCGATATCGGGGTACGTTCCACCAAGCTGAAAAACGGGAGCAACAACATCAAGATCATTGATAATCAGAGTGTAAAAAATGTCCTGAATATGTCAAAAGAACAGTCCTGGGTCTTCATTGACCTGACGATTTCAAATACACAGCCATTGGATGAGATCGAGGCGATGCTGGTCCGTGAACTGCCGGAAATCGGAATTCAGCTTCCGGAAATCCTCAATGGCCCGTTTTATTTCGGCATCAGTGAGATCGGTTATCATTGGATCAAGATTTGTATCGCTGCTGTATGCCAGCAGAACAATGTTACCAGGCTCAAATCCGAACTGAACCACTGTCTGTATGATGTGTTTAAAAAGAACGGGTTTCAGTTGTAAGAGACAGGTTACAGGGATCAGGGTACAGGATGCAGAGGACGGATATGTATTATTTGATTATTCTGATTAAAATATCTGTTTTCTGCCGCCCGGCACCTGTCATCTGATATCCCTGTAATATACAGGATCGAAAGGATTTATTATGAAAACACAATACGAGAACAATACGCTTACGATTTTTTTGGCGGGCAAGATCGATTCTCTCAACGCGCCGAATGTGGAAAATGAGATCACGCAGATTCGTCAAAATCATCCGGCGGATACGATCATTCTGGACTGCGGTGATCTTGAGTATACGACCAGCGCGGGGCTGCGTGTGATCCTCCGCGTCAAACAGGAAGTTGACAATACAAGGCTTGTCAATGTTCATCCGGAGATTTATGAGATCTTCGACATGACCGGATTTACTGATATGATGGATGTTGAGAAGGCATACCGTGTCATTTCTGTAGAAGGCTGTGAAGTCATCGGTCAGGGTGCCAACGGGAAGATATACCGTATTGACCGGGATACGATCGTAAAGGTTTTCCTGAATGATGACGCTATTGACGAGATCCACCGGCAGCGTGAGCTTGCCAGAACAGCATTTGTCCTCGGGGTGCCCACCGCCATTCCTTTCGATGTGGTCCGGATCAAAGAAGGGGGACTGGGGTCTGTTTATGAGCTGCTGAATGCTGTCAGCTATGCAAAACTCCTGATCAACGGCGTAAAAACTGTTGACGAAGTGGCGGAAATGAGTATAAAGATGCTCAAACTGATCCACTCCAAAGTGGTAAAACCGGACAGTATGCCGGATATGAAGGCTGTCGCGCTGAATTGGGCAGGATTTCTCAAAGATTATTTGCCTGAGGACCTGTACAGCAGGCTTTACGCGCTGATTGATGCTGTCCCGGTGGATATGCACATGATGCACGGGGATTATCACCTGAAAAACGTGATGCTGCAGAACGGCGAAAGCCTGCTGATCGATATGGATACGCTTTGTCACGGTCATCCGATCTTTGAATTTGCAAGCATGTATAACGCCTATGTCGGTTATTCCGCGGTGGATCACGAACAGGTTATGAGATTTCTCGGCATTGATTATGAAACCGCCTGCGTTTTCTGGCGAAAGAGTCTGGAGCTTTATCTCGGGACAACAGATGACGCTGTTATCCGGGATGTGGAAAACAAGGCGAAAATCGTGGGTTATACCCGTATCATGCGCCGCGCCATCCGGCGCAACGGATTGAATACCGAACAGGGGCGTGCTGAGATCGCCAACTGTCAGGCAGTTCTTGCGGATCTTTTGCCGAAAACGGATACTCTTTTATTCTGATATTCGGTACCTGTTCAGAACGCTGATGGGGATGGTTACGCCTGCCAAAAACGATTCAGCGTTTCTGATCTCGATCAGGCGGAACTGTCTCTCTGATTGATGAAAACGATCCGGAGTAGACAGCCCCGTGATGTATCATCAGACGTTTATGGGGACGGTTTCCGGGATGTGCCCGCACTGAACGGAACTGCCCTCACACAGTTAAAAGAACAGTGCTCTTTCCTTATTGACCGGGAGATCATACTGAGACCGGAAAACAGTTTTGCTTATCGCAGCGGTCTCCGGAAAATGTCTGAGGGACAGTTGAATGCATGATCAATCGGAGGCCAGTTCGCTTTTATCTGACCGTCCGGGATTATAAATATTATGATTGAAAAATTTGAAAACAAACTTACAATATCCGACCAAAAATCCGCCCGGAATGGTATGATTTTTGTCGGTCTGCTTCCCTTTCTCTATGTTCTGTTCGTTCTGCTGCGGGATTTCAGGGGAATGGACGCGGCACATGCTTTTAATATCGGTGTAAACCTGATGGCGGGAGCCGTGTGTGTCGTGATATATCACAGCTGTATGCGGGATACTGCCGGGATCGGAAAATACAACGGGCTGTTCCTGTCGCTGCTCATTACCGCCGGGATCAGTGTTTTTCTGGCGGGAAGCGCCTGGCTCATCAACGGTATTCCTGCCCTGAGCTTCTGGAATCGTCTGTTCAATGTGCTTCTTTTTATCGACAATTATATGTTTATGATCCTGTTCTGGCGGTTTGAGTGTGTTGTACTGGATGTCGATAAAGACCTGACCCGCCTGATCAACGGATATCTTCGGATTTTCCTGTTCCCGATCTTGGCCTGTAATCTGGCAAATCTCTTTTTTCCTTTGTTTTTCAGTGTGGATAACGCGGGTATGTACAAAAGGGAAGCTTTTTTCCCGCTCTGCATCATAACGATCGCTCCCGTGATGCTTGGGATCACGGCCGGAATTATCAAATCAAAAGCCACTAAGAAGGACAAATTAGCCATCAGTTCCTTCGTTGTATTCCCGCTGATCATCCTGATCGTAAGCCTTCTCAAGTTCCAATCATCTTTCCTGGAACCGGCAATGTTTTTATCGATCATGGTGATTTATCATATGATGGTTTCCGTGCGCGCGAAAAAAATGGCCGTCACACAGACAGAACTTCAGATGGCAGCCGGGATCCAGGAATCCATGCTCCCGCACGTTTTCCCGCCATTCCCCGAACGGAAGGAATTTGAACTCTATGCCAGTATGGACCCGGCAAGAGAAGTCGGCGGGGATTATTATGACTTTATGATGGTGGATGACGATCATCTGGCTGTATTGATCGCTGACGTCTCCGATAAAGGCACCCCGGCTGCTTTGTTCATGATGTCCACGAAAAACCTGATCAATTACCGGATCCGGCAGGGAGGGACCCCGGCGGAGATCCTGACCGATGTCAACGCGCATGTTGCCAGGGATAACGAATCCAGCATGTTCGTTACGGTCTGGCTGGGAATTCTGGACCTGAGGACCGGTGTTCTCACCTGTACGAACGCGGGACATGAAAACCCCGCGGTATGCGGCGCGGATGGTGTGTTCCGGATCTTCCGGGATAAACACGGGCTGATGGTCGGTGCCATGCCTAATGTAAAATATCGTGACTACGAGCTGTATATGGAGCCGGGCAGCAAGATATTTGTCTATACAGATGGCGTCCCTGATGCCAGCAATATTGAGGGGGATCGTTACGGGACAAACCGTCTGGAAGCGGCTTTGAACAGGATCGCTGGCGGAAGTCCCGAGGATATCCTGCGCTGTGTCCGCGCGGATGTGGATGTTTTTGTAGATGGGGCGAAACAATTTGACGATCTGACGATGCTTTGTTTAGCCTACAAAGGAGGAGATCTATTATGACTGCACTTGTCCAGACATTACTTCATTTTATCGGAGAATGGTTTTTTAATTCAGTCTGTCTTTATGCGTGCAGCAAATTGATAAACGGGGTCAACCTCACGCCGCCCGGTGAAATGCCTGTTTATATCCTGGTATTGGAATTGGGCCTGATCCTGACGATGATGAATGGTTTGCTCCGTCCGATCCTGCTCCATTTGCTGCTTCCGCTGAATGGCCTGACCATCGGATTTTTTTCACTGATCGTCAACGGATTTTTCATCTTCCTTCTGAACCGTTTTTCCGATTCTTTTTCAGTCAGCAGTATCTGGGTCGGTCTCCTGGCGACTTTTGTCTTCGCTATTCTGAACATGATCCTTCAGATCCTGATCCCGATCGATGATGATGTGATGAATTACAGTTATTTTTCGCAGAAGTCACTGTCAAAAAAGGTAAAAAACAACGGTAAAAAAGGCATCGTGATGCTGGAGATCGACGGGCTGTCTTATCCCCGGCTGCAATATTGTCTTGAAAGAGGTTTTATGCCGTTCCTGAAGGAACTGCTGGATTCCGGTGAGTATACACTGCGTCCCTACGATTGCGGTGTTCCCTCACAGACTTCTTCCTGTCAGGCGGGGATCATGTTCGGTCGGAATGAAAACATCTGCGCGTTCCGCTGGTATGACAAGGAGAAGCATAAGGTCTATACGTCCAGCAATATGGAAAACGCCAACGAGATCGAAAAAATGCTCTTCCCCGAAGGAAAACCTTCCGGAATTCTGGATAACGGTCTGAGCGTTAATAATATTATCTCCGGAAATGCCGAAGAGAATATTCTGACCATCTCCCAGATAATGCCAAAAAACAAGGAAGAACAGAAGAAGCGGGACCGCGACCTTTATCAGCTTTCCATCCGCCCTTACCTGCTGACAAAAGCGCTGATCCTGACCGTCGTCGATGCGGGCAGCGAAGTGATCAGTTACTGCTGGGATTGTATCCGTAATAAACAGCCGAGAATAAACCGCCTGCATAAATTTTACCCGTTTGTTCGGGGCGGAACAAATATTTTATTGCGGGAAATTTCTGCCGCGATGGTCGTTGATGCCATTATGTACGGACGCGAAGCGGTTTATACGACCTTTATCGGATATGATGAGATCGCTCACCATACCGGACCTGACAGCGCGGCAGCCCATCACTCTCTTACGGGTATCGACACGGCTATCCGGAAGATATTCGAGGCAGCATCGCTCTCTAAAGCCCGGCCTTATGAGATCGTGATCCTTTCCGATCATGGGCAGACTTTCGGCGCGACTTTCCAGCAGCGCTACCAGATGACCCTGGGCGATTATATCAAGTCACTGGCTGTCAAAAGTTCCCTTTTAGGCAAAGCGCTGAAGGTCGTCAGCCTCGATCAGGATGAGGACAACGGCAGCAGTGTCATGGCTGCTCTGGAATCGCTGAAAAACTCCGGGCCGGACTCGCTCATCAGGAAGGGCGCTGAGCTTCTCGGAAATGCCGTCACCGACAAAGAAGTGAAAGAAGCTGTCAAATCCGCTGAAAATGAGGCGAACGATATTCTGGTCCTGGCGAGCGGGAACCTTGTGAATGCTTATTTCAGCGTCAGTGACAAACGGATGACCTATGATGAAATCGAAGCCGCCTATCCGGGAATGATCAAGGAAATGATCTCCCATCCGGGCGTGGGCCTGATCCTGGTCCACACAGATGAAGGTCCGATAGCGATCGGTGAAGACGGACAGCGGAACCTGTATACCGGTGCGGTGACGGGCAAAGATCCGCTGGCCATGTATGATGATCCGGAAAAACGGAACAGACAGCTGCGCTATTTGGTGGATTTCCCCAATGGCGGCGATCTTGTGATCATTTCCCCGGTTTATGAGGACGGTACGGTTGCGGCTTATGAGGAACTGATCGGTTCTCACGGCGGACTCGGCGGGCAGCAGACAGACCCCTTCCTGATGCACTCCTCCGCGGTCTGTGTGGATGAAGAGATCATTAACGCGAACCAGGTCTATGATGTCCTGAAAAAGATAAAGAATTCTCCGGTCGAATCATCGAAAGGCAAATTTGATAGTGATAAGGAAAATTCCCTTGCCCCCGGCGTTTTGTGGAAGCAGATCAAAAACATGAGGAAATGGATCCCGACGCTGGTCCGGTCAATGTATTTTTCACGTGATGCTTATAAAACCATTGCCTGGGATCCGTCCTTTAACGGTCCCGGTATCCTGATCGGATTGATCTCCTTTATCTGTTCCTGGATCGCGATGAACAGCTATTTCAGGGATTGGTACAGTCCGTTGGCTAACTTTGCGATGCTTACTGTGATTTACGTTATTATCATTCTGGCGGGTCATCTTGCTGCGGTTGCGCTGCGTGGAAAGAAAGAGCCCTGGAAGATTTTAAGAGCGTTTTTGTTTACAAGTTTTTGGGGTGTTCTCTCGCTGTTCGCACTGACCAATCATGCGCCGAAAGTCTGGCTGGTGATCGTTTTGATGCTGCAGATCAACTCGCTGACTGCTTCTGCTGCTGCAGCCGGAAAACTGAAACAGAAACAAATGCCTCTGCTCTTTTTGATCCTGCTGGTGATGATCCCGGTTCTGGCTATCGGATCCCTGATGCTGTATAATTTCTTCACTTTCCCGACGAGGGGCTGAACCTCCGCCGGGAGTGTCCGGAACAGGAAAACGCACAAGGAAACGGTTCTGATGCTGCCGGGAAACCGGCACGAAAAACTGTATCCGTGTGCGTTTTATTCGTTCTTCCGGATAGAAGGGGACGGTTCCCTGCCGAAACCGTCCCCTTCTGAATCGTTTCAGGATATTCCTTTTTCTTTTTCTTTCCTGTCAAGATATTTGTCAAACTCGATCTTCAGCGTCGCTGCGACCGGTGCGGAAACCAGCATCCCGATGACGCCGCCGATCGCTCCGCCGGCGATCATTGCCGCGAAAAGAAGCAGCGGGTGGATGGAAATACTGCTGCTTACCAGTTTCGGGTTGAAGACATTCGCGTCGATCTGCATCAGGACGATCAGAATGACTGTGCCGATGATAAATTTACTCATCAGTCCTTCGCTGAGGCAGACCACAAGCAGGGCAAGGATCCCGCCGATGGGCCCGACAAACGGGATCAGGTTCCCGATGGCGGTAAACAGCCCGATGACGAAAGCATAGGGGACCCGGTATAAAAACATCGCCAGCGTGATCATCACTAAAACCAGTAGGGCGTCAAGGAACTTCCCGCGGATATAGGCGGAAAAACAGTGGTCCGCGTCAGCGAGGATCTCTCCTGCTTTCCTGCGGAATTCAGCATCAGTGAATAAATTCAGGACGCGGGACCAGTAGCCTCCGATGTTTTCGGAATCCAGCAGAAAGTAAATCGAAAAGATCACGGCGAAAAGAAGGGTGGACGCGGCGTCGGATGTGCTGCTGATCCAGCCTGTAAATTTCGCGATCGACTCACCGATGACACCGCTGTTTTCGTGCAGCCATGTCTGGACTTTTGTTGTGATCTCACTGAGCTGGCTGTTGGCTAAGGTGATGACAGAGGGAAGATCGTCCGCCCGGATATTTTCTGACTGGTTTTCGATCATCCTGCCGAGGATCGCCAGTGTTCCGGCGAGCGATCCCAGGATCAATATGAACACAATTGCCACAGCGATCGGCCGGGCAGCGTTTCCATGGATCGGCTTTTCGATTTTTTGGATGGCCGGTTCCAGCAGGTAGGCAATGATCCCCCCGAATATGACCGGTTTCAGCACCAATCCGATGACTGTTGACAGTTTTTGGAAAAATCCGCCGGAATGGGAGATGATCGTGCACAGGATAAAAATTATCACTGCGGTGATGATCGTGTAAAAAGCGATCCTGTTATATCGGCTGTCAATGTTTTCTTTCAATTTCATGTCTCCTCCGCATGAATAAAAAAGTGCAGTCTGTTTCAGACTGCACCTTCTCTTTATCGTAAATTATCTGTTCTGAGGGGTCTCAGATTTCAGCCTGTTTTTAGAAGAAAAAGCTGAAGATGAAGGTGAACAGGTCAACAACGCCGGTGAAGATGAGGAAATAACCGGCATAGGTCACAGCCACGTCAACAGTGGCGAACGGGTTCAGCATGATGATAACACCCAGAACGATCGTCAGTACCGCGCCGACCATCCAGATCCAGTGGTGGGGAAGGCCGTTGGCTTTGATGATGAAATAGTTGCCGAGCTTATCAATACCCGTGAAGAACATGACGAGGCCATAAAGTACGGCAAAGACAGGGAAGCTATTGACGATCTTATCACTCATTGTGACACAGAGCAGACCGAAGATCAGATTCAGGATACCAAAGGCCAGTCCGAGCTTATAGGAAAAAGGAAACCGTTCCTTCATGCTGATTGCGAAATACAGCATGATCGCGCCGACTATCAGCGTGACAATACCAAATACAACGATCGCACTGTTGGAAAAATCAGCAGGAGCGGTGAGCAGACGGATCCCTGCGTAGACTTCAAAAAAGATGAAGACAAAAATTGCAAGGCAGCGAGTAAATTTATTCATAATAAAACTCCTTTATGTTTTAGTCTCTTAGACTCAATTCGTAATTATTATAATGATATAAAATATTTTCTGTAAATTAGTCCCGATTATTATTACAAGATGCAATACATCCCCATTACGGAGGTCGTTTTTCTGGGGCCGGTTTTGACTGCCCCGGCTTGCTGAATCTGCAGAACAGACCCCACTGATGTCAGCCGCGGCTCAGACGAAAACAGGATACGTACCGATACCGGACCGTAAAAGCTGACCGCCGCGAAAGCGTGTGAGTCTTATGAAGAGCCTGATACCTTCTTAAGCGGGGGGCGGAAATCAGG
>DAIMGK010000128.1:0-14088 GCA_036723985.1 Flexilinea sp. | reverse complement strand
AATCATCAGTTTTGAAAATCTTTTTCTTTTATTTCAGATAATCGGTTTTATATCTTCTGTGTGACAGTATTGTGACAGAACGTGTGATATACTGTGCACGTAAACAGGAGATGAACAATCCGGTTTACGAAATAAATAAGAAAATAATTTTAAAAAGGAGATTAAAACCATGAGCGAAATCATCAACGAGAAAGAACTGAACGAAGTATCCGGCGGCACAGCCGCAGGCCCGTCCTGGACCCAGAACGGCATGACCTTCTACCGCATCGTATTCGGTGATACGCTGTCTGAGATCGCAGCAAGATTCCACACTTCCTGCTACGCCATCCAGGCTCTGAACCCCACCCTGATCAAGGACATCAACGTGATCAAGGCCGGCTGGGAAATCCGCGTACTGTAATTCAAAACCGAACAGAAAAGACAGGCAGGGTACACCACCCTGCCTGTCACTTTTCTTTCCAATTTCAATGATATGACCGATAACAATATTTTCACTTAAATTCTGCTTATCACAGACTTCCCAACACTTCTTCAAACTTTGGTGTCCACCAGTCACGGTAACCTGCACGAGTCGGGTGAACATTGTCTGCCATATAGAGATCTCTCTCTTCTGCTGTGATATTGTTCAGCGCTTCGTCACGATAGAGATCAATTATACCAATGTTCCATTTAGCAACTACCGCATCCATCAGTGCGATTTCCTTTTCATAGGTCTCATTATGGAAATTACTGTTTGTATAAAACAGAATAGGACAGTTCCATTTCTGCTGGGCTTTGCAGACGATATATTCCATCGCACCTGCTGTGGTGGTGACGTCGAATGCGGCAGGATCACGAACATCGTCTGCAGTAACTTCACCAAATTGATCAGCAAACTTCAGATCGTTTGTGGATAGTTGACAAATGAATGCATCAAGCTGTGCAGGGCAGTCAGAACTTGACAGAAACGCATCGAAACGCTTTACGTAGCTCTTGTCGCTGTTATCCAGCAGAGGGGTACCGGAAACAGCTTCTTTTATACAGGTGCAGCCGTTTCTTTTAGCAAGAAAGTCGACCATCGACTGTCCATCTGAATGCTCGCCGCGTGTGACGGATGAGCCAAGAAAGAAATAGGTTTTCCCGGTAAGCAGACTGCTTTCCAGCGCTTCGGTGTTTTCAAGATCGTATTCGGGGCGATTACCAGCCCGGATTATATCCAGATTAAGGACAACAGTCTGCCCTGCGTAACTAAATTTTACTTTATACCCCTTCGCTGTTAGCGGTGTAGTTGCTTCATATTCGTAAGCTACGCCCTGCTCGGTTGTGCCATCAGCAAGGTTCGCATCTATGCGCACGCCCTCCGGATCAAATGTGTCGCCTTCATAATAGGTTGTAGTATTGGGTTTGACGCCAATAGCGAGACTTTTGACCGCCTTCGGATCCTCTTTTGGACTGTTGCTGCAGGCGGAGGATAAGACAAGGAGCATCGCAGCAAGCAGCATTGTCAAAATACGTGTCAATACAGGATATTTCATGATATCGTGATTTCCTTTACTATTTTGATATGGCAGGCGACCGCCAGGTTGAGGCGGTCGCCTGCATTGAAATCAATTAAGCGATTGTAAATGTTTTGTTTGCTGAATCAACAGTTACGGTCATCGGAGAAACATCTGCATTCTCCACAAAGTAGAGAGTGTTGAAGTAATAGAAGAACTTGCCGGGGAAAGCCTCTGCGTCAGATGCATCTGCACTGACATCAGTGTATGTCCCGCCGAAACGGGTATACGCATCGGCCATGCCGGCAACCGGCGTAACATTTGCGTCGACCTTGGTTGGAACAGCAAGTGTGACTTTGTTTCCATCGACGGTGAATTTACCATTGAAGGTGAGCTCGAGAATCGGAATATCTGTGCTCATCATGCCTTTGACTGAGTCATTGACATAATCCATGTTGACGGCAATCTTCTTAGTGAACTTGTAGGTGTCGCCGGAAAGAACGAGAGTTGCGGTAAAGTAATCTGCGACAGCTGTACCCTCGGCAACGCGGCTGTCAAGCATGCCGAACAGGCGGCTGAATGGGACCTGCGCATCGCTGCCATCAGGGCGTTTGTCAGTGCTATCCAAGTCATTCTTGACTTCCTGGGCTTCAAAGTATGCTTTTGAATCGAGAGTTGCACTGTAGGTTCCGTCAACCTTGGCGCCTGAGCCACAGGCGGTGAGCAGAGTACACACGGTCAGAACCGCCATCAAAAGAGCAATAAGTTTGTTGATTTTCATGTTTTTACCTCCGTATTTTTTTATTATATTAAAAGGGCTTACGCCGCTTTTTCCTTTTTATGGGCTTTTATGAGAACCCATACAAATGCAGCAGCAGTTAATACTCCGAAGCCGATCTGTAAAGCAATCACAAGTGTCTGCCACCACGGGGTAACCTGCACTATTTTTGTTCCTGCAGATATACCGTTCATTGCGTTGGAATGGACAACAGTGTAAAGAATACGATGCATTGCTTCACGCATTCCCCATGCGACATCAGCGTGGCCACTGCCGGGACGTGATGCATCGAGATCTTCTGCCTTCATCATGCCGTCGACAAGATTACCGCCGGAGGTGAGAAGCTTCGGAAGATTCATGTATGGTGACGCAGTGCCGTACCACATGTCGGTTACAACGATACCGGTCATGCCACATTCGTTACGAAGAAATTCGGTTACCATATCACGCTGCATACCGCTCCAATGTAAGCCCATTCGGTTGAACGCAAGCATTACTCCTGACGCACCCTTAAGAGTAAGTGCTTCACCGTCACGGTCATATGTTTTGCCTGCAATTGTGATCGGCAGTTCAAATGCTCTCATGTAGATTTCACGGATTGCCTGTTCATTTGCCCATGTACAGATACCGCGCCGCAGATCTTCCTGATCATTCAGACCGATGTGCTTGTTGTAGACATACATACCATGGCTTTCTATTGCTGCACACTCATAGGCACAGATCATACCGGACAAATAACCATCCTCGGAATAATACTCGAAGTTTCTGCCTGAATATGGGGTACGCTGAATGTTGGAGCCGGGCCCGTACAGACCGTTATAACCAGCCCAAAGTGCATCCTCACCGATGAGGTCCCCTACATCGTACATAAGATCGGTGTTGAACGATGCTGCTAATATGCCGCCTGCGGGGTAGCACATAGCTTTGGCATTTTTATCGGGGTCACCGGTCTGTGAAGCCAGCCCGCGTGCAGAAGTACTATAGGGCTGTGTCAAGCCGGACGGGCCATTGTGGTCAAGGCATTCCATCTTGTTGATTTTCTCAATACCACCATTACGGCGCATACCGGATGGAATGACTGAGGTGTAATCCTCCCAGGAGAGCTGATCAAGAAGCCGATCCCATTTTGCGTCTTCATAAGGGATCTCGTTTCCGTTTTCGTCTACGCGCAGATCAATGAGGCTCAGGATCTCGCCGTCGACAATCGTATTATACTTCGGATATTCGAGATCAACAGTTTCAAGTTTGGTTTCGCTTTGACGACCGTATTTGTCCTGGTCTGCTGTGATGTACTCATTCCAGTGCAGAACAGTTGTATCTGCCCAGGATTTCGGTGTTGTTCCTTCCCAGTCGGAACGGCTTATGTAAGTGACAGCATCCTCCCCGCGATGCTCATACTTGTTCCAATCCGCATACTCAAACCGATTTGTGATCGGATAGCCGGTAGCTTCGGAAGTTGAATAGGTGTCCTTATCAAAAGCAAGTGAGATAGCATCGGAAACAAGTTCGGAGCTGCCTGCTGCATCCATACGCCCTTCAGTGTTTTCGGGAGTGAACCCTTTTTTAGCCAGGAAGTTGTTGACAGCATCGTGCGCATTACGGGCAGCAGTCAGATAGTAATCACCATCCACTATGACATAGGTATTCGCTGTGTTTGCGTCATATGCTGCAAATTGGCGCTCAGAAACCGGAATGATAAGGGTTTCACTTTCACCGGGGTTGAGCAGCTTTGTCTTTGAAAAACCTACGAGCTCGCAAGATGAAGCTTCCACACCGTTTGCCTTGTTATATTCGCCATATGGCTTTTGAAGATAGATCTGTACTGTCTCCTTGCCTGCAGCAGCACCGCTGTTGGTAACGGTTACAGAGACTGTGTAGACTGCCCCTTCGCCGGCACCGCTCTTTTCAACTTTATAATCGGAATAGTTGAACGTTGAATAGGACTTACCAAAGCCAAACGGGAATGAAACCGCCTTTGCATACTCAAAAGTACCCACATTCGGGGCCTGCATGACGTAGTCCTCATAACGACTCTCAGTGTATCGATAACCGACGTAGATTCCTTCCTGATATACAACATAGTAACGATCCTGTTGTGGTGATCCATCAGCATTAATGATGTTGTCTGCACCTGCATAGGCGGTTACGCCAAAATTGGCAAGTGCCGGATTCTGCTCATGAGAACGCCAGAACGTAGCGGACAGCCGTCCAGACGGGTTCACATTTCCCGCGAGTACATCTGCGACTGCATACATACCGACCTGACCTGGCGTGCCGATCCACAGCGCTGCATCAATACCATAAGCTTCATCATCTATGAAGTCAGCCTCAACCTGGTTTGCGAAGTTTAGCAGTACAACGATTTTTTTGATTGTACCTGCTTCTTTTTCAGCTTTCAGTCCGGCCAGCAGTGCCTGTTCTTTCGGGGAGAGCTTCAGATAGTCACCGTTTACAGTATCGCCCAGGCTGCCATCAATATCGTCAAGCTTGCTGAGTGCCAGCGTGCCTCGCGGCATATCACTGCCTTCACCACCAAGCCGGGAGATGATGACAATTGCTGCATCTCCGAATTTGGAAAAACTTTCACCGTTTGCACTTCTGACAACATCCCATGGGGCTTCACCGATGCTTTTAGCCCCCGTAACGCCCGGCCCGGTCTGGCCAGTCGTACGCTTATATGTTTCCTGTTCAGGAGCAGAGTACCAATTCCAAAGGTCCTCATTGACTGTGAACAGGCCCCCGCGCTCAAATGCTGTTTTCCAAGACGGTGCGCTTGAGGTGTCAACATTGCCACTGCCCGTACCGCCGTAAACCGGATCAATTGCGGATATGCCAAAGAACCCGACTTTCCGTTCGTTCTCCCTAAGCGGAAGTGCGTCATTTTCATTACGCAGGAGTACGATACCCTCTGACATTGCTTCTTCGGCTTTATTGCGACCGGCCGCCATCAGCTCAGAAAGAGATGCGTAATTCGATTTATAATACTGTGTGTCCTCATTTGGATCACCAGTATGGACTTCAACTGAGGTTGGTGTTTTCAGAAAGCCGGAGATTTGCGGGGCATTTTCATTGGCAATTACACCACCGATAAGCAGTACACTCAACAGTGAAGCACATACCGGCAGAGCAATTTTCGGGGCTTTGCCTCTGAATGGGAGAGCCTGCATAGCTGCGACAATGTTAACGATAACGCATGCAAGCATTAACCCGATTACAACAAAGAAACTGGTCTCCCAGGTCGAGTCTATACCGACGAACGCTGCTGAAATATACGGATAAAACGCATAAATCGACAGCACAAAGGCGATCAGACTGCATAGTGCTAAAAGATAGGAACCAATTTGTGCTTTTTTGAGCAATGTCGCTGCAGCTGCAAATGCGCCGGCGCCGAGCAGCAACCAGAATGACAGCCACGACATGCTGTTCATGCTGCCGTTAGGCTTGCCATAAAATACGGCATACAGTACGGCAGCGAGAATTGCCAGCCAGATGCCAGCCCATGCAAGCAGAGCTTTTTTCTCTTTCATGATGTTATCCTCCCGATTGATTTTGGAAAAGAATGACTTCCCCCTTTGCGTGCATCATAAGGGACATATCCGTGTTTTACAAACAGTATTGCATAACCTAAAGAACTATTTCCCAAACTAAAGGGTTAGTCAGGGAAGATCTGATTGTACAGATTTTTGTGAAATGATATAATAATAAATAAGAAACCGGAGGGACGTGCAATGTCGGATGGAATTCTATATCAAATCATTATTAATCTGAATGTTACATGCCAGCTTTTGCTTGCGGCTTTGATTTTCTGCCGGCCGCTACAGCGCAAGCGCCTTTTCCTGCTTTTGGCGCTGCTTTCCGCTATGTGCGGTACAGTATTGCTCCTGTGTGCTGTGCAGCTTCGTATATTGTGGAATGTGCTTCTTACGCGCTTTGCCATGCGGCTCTTACAGTTTTCAATTCCGCTCATATTCGTGCTGCTGTGCTATGAAGGCGGCATTTACATTAAGCTGAAGACATGGTGTGCCAGCGTTGCGACTATGGAGATCAGTGCGGCTTTGTTTTCATTTTTGCTTGCACTTTGTGGTGTGGATGAGCGGCTTACAATTTCATTCCGGAATACCACGAATCTCAGATGGTATGACTGGGCGGTTTATTATGTTCTGCATATTATTATCTATCTTGGAATCTACTTCATGTTCGGACGTAAAAAGCCAGAAGAACTTGACCGCTCAGGCAAAAGCAGTACAATTCTTCTGGCTTTTGGATGCATGCTGTTTTTGACAATTCCGGACTGTATCTCAAATGAATATCGTTTTGCAAGCTATCCGCTTTTTCTCGTGAACCGTGTTTATCTTCTTGCACTTGCTTCATTCATCCTTTCGATTTGCACCAGCATCGAGTTTCAAAGCCGCTACCGCACGGATATGGAAATCCTCGATCAGGTATTGATCGAGGAACGTAAGCAGTATGGGCAACTAAAGGAGAATATGGATGTTATCAACGTTCGCTGTCACGATCTTAAGCATCAGCTTGAAGATTTTTCCGACAAGCTGACTGAGCGTGAAATCGAATCTCTGCGGGATGCGATGGATTTTTATGACAGCAACATTAAAACGGGCTGTGAAGTGCTGGACGTTGTGCTGCACGTTCACCAACCGGTCTGCAGGGCAGAAGGGATTGAGCTGACATGTCTTGCAGATGGTTCATGCCTGTCATTCATGCGAACAAGACATCTGTATTCACTGTTCAACAATGCAATCGGTAATGCAATTGAAGCGGTCAAAAAACTTGATAATCCTGCGATGAGAACGATATCTGTCACCGTTGCAAAGCAGAATGACGCTGCTGTGATTGAAGTCACCAATTTTTTTGATGGAAAACCAATCGAAAAAAACAGCACTTCAAAGTCTGACCATAACCACCATGGATTTGGCACCATGTCGATGCGATATATCGCCGAATCCTATGGAGGACATATACGGACCTACACCGAAGGACAGCTCTATTGCGTGACAGTTATACTGCCGACCCCCAAAAACTTGTAAGTTATGCACCTGTTTTTTAGATTATGAAATAACGGTTTTCAATAAAACCAGAATTTGCTACACTACGGACAGTCAGAAAGGAGGGAAACGCATTTGACGGTTCATATTGCAGTTGTTGAGGACGAAGCTGTCCCGCGCGATACACTGTTACAATACCTGAAGCGTTTTGAAAGTGAGAATGATGTGACATTCTCTGTCGATACGTTTCGCACTCCTATCTTGCTGCTTGATAACTATAAACCAAAGTATGACATTATCTTTATGGATATTCAGATGCCGGATATGAATGGCATGGAAGCAGCGAGACGACTTCGTGCGGTTGACCAGCAGGTGATACTAATCTTTGTTACGAACCTGACTCAATATGCTATTGCAGGTTATGAGGTTTCTGCAATGGACTATATCCTTAAGCCCGTGCAGTATTACAGCTTTGCCATGAGACTGACAAAGGCAATCTGGCGGCTGGGAGGACAGACCGACGATTCAATCAATGTTACGACTGACACCGGTTCCGCGCGTATCCGGGTGAAGGATGTTTTTTACATTGAAGTGCGCGGACATATGCTGACATACCATACACATGAGGGCAGTTACTACAGTTTTGGCTCACTTGTCAGTCTAGAAGAGAAGCTGCGTAAAAACGGTTTTGCCCGCTGCAACAGCTGCTATCTTGTTAACCTTGAATATGTTTCAGGCGTAAAAGGTTATACGCTTTATCTTAAAAACGGCATCGAACTGAAAATCAGCCAACCAAAAAAGAAGTCCTTTCTGCTTGCATTAAAAGAATACCACGGTGGAGAATAAAATCTTCATTTCATTTCCTCCATGATCGCGTCTCGCAAAGAGGCGCGATCATTATTATTTTGAAAATGTTTTTTGCCTTTATTTGTTTCTTAATTTGGGAAATCATTCTTTAGGTTATGCAATATCGTTTGTATTTTTTTCGCGTATCTTCTACGATATAAACATAATACTGGAAAGGAAGGTACAGAATGAGAAAGAACCTTTGGAAAGCAATTTCCCTTATTACAATCTTTTTCCTTGTGTTCGCTATAATCGGGCAGAACCTGGCTTTACAGTTTGCACCGAGAATCAACGATTTTCTCGGAATCGTTACGAGCCGCGTAGTCGGTGGTGACAGTGCAGCTGTGTATTATACATCTGACTATACTAATCTGCAGGAGATGTACGATGCTAAAACACAGCTGATGCGCGAAATCGCAGATGAAGGCACGGTCTTGCTGAAAAATGACGGTGTTTTGCCAATGACTTCCGGCAGCATCAGCGTGTTCGGAGAAGACAACTTTGTCTATACAACAAGCAACGGCGGTGCAGCTATGACGGCAGCTATGTTTGCTGCAAGCACAAAACTCTCTGCAGCGCTTGCAGCAAACGGTTTGACCGTGAATAACGCCGGCTGTGATCTTGCGCTTGCAGTATTAGGCAGAGTCCATGGTGAGGGAAACGATGCTCCGGCGGGTTCTCTTGCACTGAATGACACTGACCGAGCAACAATCGAAGCAGCGAAAGCGAGCGGTGGCAAAGTGATTGTGTTATTGAGCGGAGATCATCTCATCGAAGCCGGAGAACTGAATGACGATCCGGATATTCATGCAATTCTGAAACTCGGAAATGCGGGCTTCAGAGGGGCATTCGGTGTAGCGGACGTGATTACCGGCAAGGTCAGTCCATCCGGTAAACTTGTCAACACCTATGTTACGAAGATTGACAATATCCCTTCCTCGCAGAACTTTGGTAACTTTGCTTATACGAATGGCAGCAAGATCAAGGCATCGCAGGCAAAGAACTATGTAGTCTACGCAGAAGGCATTTATACTGATTATCGCTATTATGAAACCCGCTATGAAGATTCTGTTTTAGGTCAGGGGAATTCCGGCGCATGGAATTATGATGACGAGGTTGTCTGGCCATTCGGCTTTGGGTTAAGTTATTCCACCTTTGAAAAAGAACTCATTGACGTCAAGTTTGACAATACCGCTCACACCGCCACTGTGTCTGTTAAAGTTGCTAATACCGGCAATACTCCCGGCAAGGAGGTTGTTGAGGTTTACGCCCAGTCACCGTATACCGACTACGACAGGAAGAACCTTGTTGAAAAGGCTTCTGTACAGTTGATGGGTTTTGAGAAAACCAGAGTGCTGAATCCGGGCGAAAGCGAAATACTTGATGTGATTATGCATCTTCAGTGGCTGGCGTCATTCGACTATCTGAATGCAATGGGTTATATTATGGATGCTGGAGTTTATTACTTCTCTGTCGGTAACGGCGCACACGAGGCAATAGACAATATTCTTGCCGCCAAAGGTAAAGGCGAGGGGAATGCATCACTGACCTATACATGGAAACAGGATAAGCTCGACACAGAAAGCTACAGGAA
Source organism: Flexilinea sp. (assembly GCA_036723985.1). Lineage (GTDB taxonomy): Bacteria > Chloroflexota > Anaerolineae > Anaerolineales > Anaerolineaceae > Flexilinea. Next base: position 4,392 of record DAIMGK010000128.1, on the reverse strand, counting down.
CAGCGTTTATACCGGAGAGACAGTCACGAGAGCTTTTGCTGAAGCAGATATAAACACATGGATCCCTGGCGCAGTGACCTATTTCTCCCGAGCTGACTGGCAAGGGACTTATCCTAAGCATATCGAACTTGCTGCATCAGATAAGATGATATCCGTGCTGAATGATACAAAACGCTATGAAACCGGCAATGGAAATGACACAAGAACGCGTGCAGCGGCTGGGGAAGTCAAGTATATTGATCTGGAAGCGCAGAACGAAGTCAGTGACGCACTTTCTACTCTCGGAGCCGAAAATGTTGTCTCTCTGCGCGGTCTTGAATATGATGATCCTGCTTGGGAAAAGATGCTCGACCGGCTGACGATCTATGAACTCAGCCATATGGCAGCTAACGGAAACTATTCAATCAAAGCTGCACCGTCACTGACTTTCCCTGAAAGTCTATCCAATGATGGGCCTATCGGCATGCGCGGAGCTTATCTGTATCAGAAGATCAACCATGCTACCGGCGAAAGAATACCAGTGCAGGACGGTGATATACTGCATGATTCACTGACTGGTGACGATCTGCCGCTCAGCACAGACCTTACTGGTGTAATGTATGCTTCCGAACCTGTGCTCGGCGCAACTTTCAATAAGGAGCTTGCTGCCCGGGAAGGCGAAATGTGGGGTGAAGAAGCGCTATATATCAATATGCCCTGCATCTATGGGCCAGGAGCAAATATGCACCGTTCTCCTTATCTTGGCAGAGTTAATGAGTACATTGGTGCGGATCCAGTACTGAGCTCCGGGCTTCTGGAACCGTTTTGCCTAAAGTGCAGGGAAAAAGGCCTTGTTGTTACTGTCAAGCATTTTGTCATCAATGATCAGGAACAGAACCGTATCGGTATCGGAACCTGGACGAATGAACAAGCACTGCGTGAGGTGTATATGCGCGCCTTTGAGGGAGCAATGACATATGGACAAGCGAACGGCCTGATGACTTCATATAACCGCATAGGCATGATCTCAACTGCGGCTGAGTACGACCTCGTTCACGGTGTACTGTTTACCGAATGGGGCAGCAAAGCCTTTGTTATCACTGATCTCGGATCTCCAACAGCAGGGTTGTATGACGGGAATGCTTCTATCTCCGCCGGTGTATCCGTGATGATGAACAACGGTGTCTACGACGATCCATCGAAGGCGTATGTCAACCGGACTTTAACCGTGGAAAGTTTGAAAAGTGATCCAGTGCTTTTGCATGCCTCACGCGAGGCTTGCCATCGCATCCTTTACAACTTTATTCATTCGAACGCTGTCAATGGTATCGCAGAGGATGCACGGATCGAACTGATTACTCCTTGGTGGGAGACTCTTTTAAACATTGCTACAATTGGTTTTGGCATCTTTGCTGCCGGATCCACAATACTCTATCTCATTGCTGCCAATCGAAAAAAGGAGGATTGACCCATGAAACAGTTTTTAGAAAAGAAAGAAAAAGGTTTTTTCTGTTCCGCAGTATCTGTCGTGCTGTTCGCAATCGGTTTGGTGTTCTACCGTATGCTTACCGCCGTTTCGTTTGAAACGACTGAACGCCCGCTTACAGTTGTTTTATTTACTTTTGGTACGATTTTATTCTCCTTGATTGCATCTTATAAAGATTTTGGCAAAGTACCGTCAATTGCAGCCTACGCCCTTGCTACAGTCGCTTTCTTCGCGCTTCTCGAAGGAAGAGCCAGCTATCTTGCATTCTTCTTTGCAGGCGACGTCATGAATACAGGCCTGTCCTCATATATGGTAATCGCGATCACTTGCTATTTTCTTGGCATGGTTGCTGCACTGCTTGCGGTAATCTTTGAAGAGGATAAGGGCGGCCATCCGAAGTTCGAAGCAGCTGACTGGAAAGTGATCCTGCCGATGGTTTGCGTCATCGTAATTCTCACGATCATAGTCGGGCTCAACACAAACGGCAGTAAGGCGGAGCCAACTGCTGTGTCTATAAGTGTACCGGCTGAAAAGAACGGAACAGTCAGTGAAAATGATGCATCAGCTGCTGAAGCAGTAACCGAAACGATTTCCAATTACAAGACCCCGACCGAGCCGGAGGAAAAGTGGCAGGGTTACACCGGCGAACAGTATTATAATGAGGATAATGATAAAAAAGCGATTGCTTATCAGCTGATCGGACACGGAGAAGTTGATGCGGGTCAGCCGGCAGTGTTTGACGCACTGATAAACCTTTATGAAGACGGTGAAATGGTCATGTCCGTGTTCGGACGCGGAAATGCTTATCAGTATTTCGGGTACTGGACAAATGTTAATGATGAAAATCTTTGGTTCTGTGTGATGGATTATATGGTTGTTGGAATGGATCAGATCTGTACTATCGATTATAGCTATGATTTGACCGGACATTTCGACGATATTACTGTTAACGTTGCACTCGGCCTTGCAGACGGTGGTAAATTTGTCCGCAATATTCCTGCGGGCGGAGATGGACGAGTACTGTATCCGTCAATCAGAGAGTGGTTTTCTTCATTTGGTTATGACATGCCAGAAAAGACATTTGGCAGTGATACTTCACAGGAAGCGGAAATCCTGTTCTCTTTCACCTCAGATTCTGAAAACTACCTGCTCGATATTTACAACGACTGCACATACACTTTCACATTCAAGACCGCAGGACTTGTTGAAACCGGAACCTGGGATTACCATGAATGGAAGATGACTCTGACCGATAAGAACGGCAAGGTCACAGAAGTGGATAAGGATAATCCTGAACACGAAATGCGCCTGCACTTTGTTGCCGCCGTAGATGAGCGCGTAAGCCGTGATTTTACTGCTCCGTCAAGTGCATGGGGAGTTGCATTCAAGGGACAGGGAGACTATGATCCGCCTGAGGGCCTTGTCAATTCAGTACCTGCCAATGACTCCGATGCTGATGCTTCACTCGCAGAAAAACAGGTGCTCTTCTCCTTCATATCCGGTTCGGAGAATTATCTGCTTGACATCAACACCGACAATACTTACACTTTCACATTCAAAACAGCAGGTCTTGTCGAAGAAGGCACCTGGGACTATCACGGATGGAAGATGACTCTGACCGATAAGAACGGCAAGGTCACAGAAGTGGATAAGGATAATCCTGAACACGAAATGCGCCTGCACTTTGTTGCCGCCGTAGATGAGCGCGTAAACCGCGACTTTACTGCTCCGTCAAGTGCATGGGGAGTTGCATTCAAGGGGCAGGGTGACTATCCTGTTGAATAAGAACATTCATTATTGATTATCGTTAAAAAAACCGCAGGAGAAATCCTGCGGTTTGATATATATACTTATTTAGTCCAATAATCCGGAATCTTATTTTTCTGGCTGCGATTCAGGGAATGAGTTCATTGAAGTATGTATTCAGAATTTCCTGGGTTTTCATGGCATCGTCTGGGATCAGCAGACCTGCTTCCGTAAGTCTGGCTGTTAATTCTTCCCGGCCGGCGGCAGCATCTTCATATTTATCCGTTTTAAAAGAGAGTTCTGTTATATAGCGGTTTGCTTCTGTTTCATCCCCCGGCAGTATCCAGACCTCGATCCGGACTTCCTGCCCGAAGGCTGTTCCTTTATACCGATTGAAGATGATCGGCCCTGCCATACGGGCAGCTTCCATATTCGTACTGCCCCACGATTCTTCCTTCCAGTTAAGTTCTTCATAGGGCATATGCCGTACAGCGATGGCAGTTGCGTCAGCCCGTTTGAGATCCTCCAGGCTCATATGCCCGCCGTGGGTAAAGTTGCTTTCCGTGGAAACACTAAGCGTCATACCGGAATATCCCCATTCGATTTCTGTTTCCCACATTTCATCTGAGAGGTCAAATCCATCCGATTCCGCAAGCCGCATCGCGGCGCTGATATCACCGTCAGAGACTGGATAGCGTTTTTTGTAGGTCAGTTCAAAACTGTTCTTTCCGCCTTCCTTCCTCCGAAGCCGGTTGACCCAGCCTTCATTCATGAAGGATCTGTCCGGTGTTTCAAAATATGCCAGGCTATAGGTCTTGACCTTGCTGCTGATCTCATACTCCCTGCGGAGTTCCGGCTTCAGCTCATGGTTTTCGTCCAGCGCAAGGTCTGAATCCAGCAAAAAGTGCATTTCATAGGAGTCCGGCATGTACGTCTGTTCAGCTTCGGCAGAAGATGCTCCTGCTGCCGTAAACATGAGGACAACACCCATCAGTATACTGACTGCGATTTTCTTTCTGATGCTAACCGACATTCTGGTACCTCCGTGCTTCCTGCCTCAGTTGTCTGTATTTAGAGTATCTGGGTTATCATAGTACCGAGCACAAGCAGAAGTGCAAATACTGCGGTGCTCAATACAAGTGCCTTGGTAAATACCTGCATGCTGTCAGATGCTTTTTTCA
>DAIMGK010000127.1:1818-14319 GCA_036723985.1 Flexilinea sp. | reverse complement strand
ATATTTCTTCGGTCTCTTCACTGACGGGCTCCGCAAGTTCAGAAATGATGGACTTGCGGGGCTCTGTTTCCTGCTTCTGACCGTCATCCGGCAGAAGTTCATTGACGACCGGCAGCGCGGAGGGTCCGGATGTGCTTACAGAAACGGCGGAACTGTCCGCGCCGGGCTTCCCTGCCGGCTTTGCCGGTTTCCGGTCCTTTTTCCTGATGACAACTTTTCCTTCACGGATATCTTCGATCTTCTGTTCGGTGGCATCCAGGCGTTCCAGCAGAGAAGCCCAGCGGACCTCCTGAGCCAGCATCGCGATATAAAATTTCGGGTTGTACATCTGTGTACCGCGAACGGCGGCGTGAGACTTATTGAAATGATAATTCGCGATGAAATACAGCCGGCCCAGGGTGAGTTCTTCGGGGATGATGACCTGAGTTCCCTGCTGCTCCAGGACAGCGGCTGTGATCAGCACGCTGCCCAGTTTCCGCACCAGGTTCTCCAGCCCCCGGGAGACGGTCCTGTAATAATCAGAAAAACGGTTGATCTTATATCCGTAACTTTCCATCCTGTCCAGATCATTCAGGAGGTCCTTTGAGATCCTGTTGAAATCTTTGAGTTCGGCGCAATCCGGATCGATCTCTTCAAACGGAAGTCCGTCGTATTTATATTCATAGCGGGTTTCCGGCATTTTTTTCATGATGCCATTTTGCTCTGTCTGATTTTCCATCTCGATCCGGTCCTTTCTTTCGCGCCTGTTTGCGGCGGTTCAATTTTTCAGCCGGATCATGTTGCCTGCCGGTTGATTTGAAACCGTGCTGCTGATCCCTGCTGATCATTTTTTCTTAGAGTATACGTCTGAATTTATAAAAAGTAAACCGTCAACATTGAGGGTTGACAAAAGTTCGAAAATGTGGTAGCAAAATAGAACAAGCACAACAGGATAAGAAATAAAAAACTGCTCCGCTTATAGATCAACTCTTTTTTATCGATTCAGCAAAAGGATTTTTGAGAGAAAATTGATATTCTGCCGTGCTGTCAGCCTGTCTTTTCTGCCTCAACCTGCGAAGGGCTCAGAATTCGAATCGTCCCTTTTTTATTGATAGTGATCAGTACCTTTTCATGATAATGTACCGGCCTGCCTGCTTCCGAAAAACAGTCGGTATAAATGATCTCGGAACCATATTTTCTGAGAAGATCTGTACATGTTTTTGACGGACGATCCTTTTTCGCGTCATATTCCCGCTTGCAGGAGATGACAGTGATTTTCGGACGAAGCATGGAAGCCAGCCTGTCAGTCATGGATTTCCGGTCGCCATGGTGAGCCGCCTTGAGGATATCACATGGAGCATGATTCTCTTTCTCTGCAATTAAAGCGTAATAATCTCCGTCAAGTGCAATGCTTCTGCCGGCATATCTGACCAGGAGCCGCAGCGAATTATTATTTCTTGATTTCGCCGCACGGTAAATATCTGTTTCCGGTACAGGTTCACCGCTGAAAAGTTTATCGCAGACGGCATTCTGGAAATCAAGCGTATCTTCCAGCGGCATCCGGATCAGAATGCTTCCGTTTTTATCTGCGAGGGGGATAAAGGTATCCCCGGCAACAAGTATCTTTTTCGTTCCCTTTTTATCAGATCTCTGAATGCTTTCTGCTAATGTATTCAGGTCATCAGAAAGCTCCCTTACGGCCTTGAATTCAGACTGAATAGAAGGGATGCGTATGGAAGGGTCTTTAGGAAAATAAGTGCAGTAAATGCTTCCGAACCGGACTGAATCCATGATTTTCGGGAGGGCCTGGATGTGATCGACATGCAGATGGGTGATGACCAGAGCGTCAATATAGGATATCTTCATTTTCCTGAGATGCTGATCCGCTGTGAGGCGCAATGATCCTTCGCTTTCAGGAAGAAAAGACCTTCCTGTGTCGATCAAAACACGATACGGAGAATCTCCCCCTTTGTATTCAAGGAGTATTGAATCGCCTTCCGCAACGTTAAAGAAATGAATATTCAGCATTAACTTATCCTGATAAATCCAGAAGTTTTTAAAAAGGAACAATCGGCAATCAGAAAACAGCACAATTTTTCACTGCATAATAACAGCCGGGATCCTCACATTTAAAAATTTAATACAAAAATCAGTTTTATTTTACAATGTAATGATCCGGTCCGCAGCGCTGCATTACGCAGGATACCAAAAAATCCAAATCCTGAATCAAACGATCCAAAGCAGAAAAGGACGTCTTTAAAAGCTTCTGCATACTTGTCAGTGTTTGCAGAAAAGGTGTTTTCCGAAATTGCAATGTATAATTTTTATATATAACGGATCGCTTCCGTTAGTTTTCGTATCTATTCGGAATGCAGGATCCGGAGCAGCTCAATTTCCCCGGTTTCTGACATTCTGTATTTTGAATTAAATCTTTGAAAAAATAGTTATAAGCTCTGGAAAGTGCAGTGAAAGAATTGTAAATGAAAATCGCATTGGTACAAAGTCATATCGAATGGGAAGATAAGGAACGCAATATTTCACGGATCGATGAGATAATTACAGATCATTCTGATTCGGATTTTTTTCTTTTCCCCGAGATGAGTTTTACAGGGTTCTCTATGAATACTGTAAAAACCGGTGAGAAGAAACGGGAAACGGCCGCGAAGATCTGTGAGCTGGCTGCCCGTCACCATGTTTGCATCGGGTTCGGATGGGTAAGGCAGACAGATGAGAAATGTGAGAATGTTTACTCCGTTACGGATCGGGACGGAGGGATCATTTCGGAATATGTGAAGATCCATCCGTTCTCTTATTCCGGAGAAGACCGGTATTTTACCGGAGGGAATGATGTTTCTGTATATAAGGTCGAAGGGATCCCTTTTTCTTCTTTTATCTGCTATGATCTGCGTTTTCCGGAGATATTCAGACAGGTATGCAAAAAGACCCATGCCATTATTATTCCCGCGAATTGGCCGGCAAAACGTGCGGAACACTGGAAGACCCTGCTCCGGGCACGGGCGATCGAAAATCAGGTCTACGTTTTCGCTGTCAATTGTGTCGGTGAGATGAACGGCCTTTATTACAGCGGAGATTCATGTGTTATTGATCCAAACGGTGATATCATCATGAGCCTTTCCGATAAAGAAGGTGTATTGGAATATGATTTTACAGATGATGCTGAAAAATACCGGAAACGCTTTCCGGTATTAGATGATATACGATGTGATATTTGATTTTGCAGTGTAACTGTTCCGAAAGTATGGACAGTCTCCAACGCGCAGAAATGAAAGGGTGAGAAGCATGGAACTGATCGACAAAATGAATGAAGGAAACCGGCAGTATCAGCTGACCTCGGATAAAGGACTTTTGGAAAATACCGCAAAAAACGGGCAGCATCCTTACGCGATCGTTATCTGCTGTTCGGACTCGAGGGTGATCCCGGAAAAGATATTCTCCGCGTCCGTCGGTGATCTGTTTGTGATCCGTGTAGCCGGAAATGTGCTGGACAGGCATCAGCTGGGCAGCATCGAATATGCCGCGGCGCATCTGGGATGCAAGCTGATCGTGATGCTCGGGCATACACACTGCGGGGCTGTAGATGCCGCTATCAGCGGACATACGGATGGCTATATTTCCTATATCACGGATGATATACTGGAGGCGGTCGGAGATGAACGGGATCCGCTTGCCGCTGCACGGCTGAATGTTCTGCATGGGGTGAAAAGGATCCGGGACGAATTCGCCGAACATCCGGAAATCGAGGGGATCGAAGTGCGCGGGGCGCTCTATGACATCGAATGCGGCTCTGTCGAGTGGCTGTGATTTTTTTCAGGCAGCGGGATTCGGGATAAAGATCGGAAACAGACGTTAGACATAAGACATAAGATGGCGCTTCGCGCTTTTTTATGACATATTGGCGGATCCGGATTCAGGAAAATCGTTTGAAATAATGGAATAAGGAGCAAGCGGGGCGATTTTGTCACATATTGATGACCGGCGTGCTTATATGAACAAGTATTTATTGAAGGAGAAGTAATGTTTACGGTTTCAGTTGCGGAAATGCGGGCGGCGGATCAGTATACCATCGCCAAAGGCACACCTTCAAAAGAGCTGATGCGGAGGGCTGCCCGGGGTGTTTTTGATTCTTATTCAGGATGGGATAAGGGCAGGACGCTGATCGTGTGCGGCCCGGGGAATAACGGCGGGGACGGATACGCGCTTGCCTCGATCATGAAAGATCACGGACTGGACGTTACGCTGCTGCGTATAGGTAATAAGTTTTCGGAAGACGGAGCTTATTATTACGGACAATGTTCGGAAAAGCTTATTCCCGTGCTGATTTATGGGACGGATCCGATTGATTTTTCATCTTTCCGGGTGATCGTGGATTGTATGCTGGGAACCGGCTTTCAGGGTATTCCCCTGGAGCAGATGGCTTTAGTCATCCGTGATATCAACAACGCACGGGAAACATCCGGCGTTTATGTGATCTCGGTCGATATCAACAGCGGTATGAACGGTGATACCGGTGAGGCGGAAATCGCTGTTGAAAGTGATCTTACTGTTTCCATCGGGTATTATAAAAATGGGTTTATCAGTGAAAATGCTCGAAAACTGATCGGTAAGCTTGTCAATATCGATATCGGCATCGAACTTCCGTGAAAGTTCACGGTATCAGGATCAGGCGTATTATGTGAATCATACCTGTGATATTTTTCCGAAGGGCAATTCGCCTTTCGTAATTGTATGCATGCTTTATTTTCGGTATGATGTGAACTGTTCTTTCAGGCAGTTCTGTCAGTTTTTTCCTTTCTGTTTTAATTCAAGAAATCTGTATCCTCCTTGAAAATGTTCAATTTGCGGAATATAATATTAATGGTTATTGTTTTAATATGACACTCCACAGAAGGAATGAAGATATGCCGTCCATTAAGATGAATAAAATGAAAAGGATCATGATGATCATATTATTCGCGGTACTGATATTGCTCACTGCGATGACCGTTTCAGTTTCTGCCCTTGAATCCGAGCAGAAAACAGTGCGTGTCGGCTGGCATGAAGTCCCCTACTTTATTACCGATCAATATGGCCGGCGGTCCGGTTATTCTTACGAATATCAGAGGAAGGTCGCTGCCTATACCGGATGGCACTACGAATATGTGGAGGGGAGCTGGTCAGAACTGCTGCAGATGCTGAAAGACGGGGAGATAGACCTGCTGAGTGATGTTTCCTATATGGAAGAACGTACGAAAGACATGCTTTATACATCCCTTCCCATGGGCACTGAAGCATATTATATTTTTATTTCCCCTGACAATGAAGAAATTACAGCCGAAAATCTATCTTCTCTGAATGGGAAGAAAGTAGGTGTAGCCAAAGGCAGTATTCAGGAAGATCTGTTCCTCAAATGGGCAGAAATGCGCGGGATCAAGATCGAGCTCGCCGAACTTACCTCGACAGAGGAAGAATCCATACTTCTGCTGGGAACAGAACTTGATGCCTTTGTCACGATAGATGTGTACGGGGATCTCGATAATGCCGTTCCCGTTTGCAAGATCGGCTCTTCTGAATTCTATTTCGCGGTCAGCAAATCCCGTCCTGATCTGCTGCCCGAGCTGGATGCGGCACTGAGCAGGATCCAGGATGAGAACAAATATTATGACCAACAGCTGCATGACAAATATCTCAGAAATTCCGAAACAAATCAGTTCCTCAGCGCTGGGGAAAGGGAATGGCTGTACGATCATGGTGCGATACGGGTCGGCTATCAGGACAACTACCTCGCTTTCTGCGCGAAAGATCCGGCCACGGGGGAACTGACCGGAGCATTGAAAGATTATCTGGATTACGCATCCACAGCATTTGAAAATGGGCATGCGGAATTTGAAACGATATCTTTTCCGACTGCGGCAGCCGCTTTGGATGCTTTAAAAAACGGCGAAATCGACTGTATGTTCCCCGCCAACCTGACGGACTACGACGCGGAGATGCTCGGGCTGCTCATGACCCCGCCGCTGATGCGAACAGAGATGGACGCGGTAGTCCGTGCGTCAGAACAGAAGGAATTTGTCCGCAAACAGCAGGTGACTGTGGCGGTCAACGAGGGTAATACCAATTACGATTTTTTTCTGGCAGATCATTTTCCGAAATGGCAAAGGGCTTATTTCAAAAATACGCCGGCGGGGCTGGATGCGGTAGCGGCAGGAACGGCAGACTGTGTTATTATCAGCAACTACCGCTACAATAATATCTCCAAACAGTGCGAAAAACTTCATCTGGCTACGGTTTACACCGGAGTGGATATGGATTTTTGTTTTGCCGTACGTGAGGGTGATACCGAGCTGTATTCCATTCTCGCGAGGGTCACGGGAATCGTGCCGGATGCAACGATCCATTCCGCTCTGACTTATTATTCCACGGAGGACGTAAAGACCAGTTTCAGCGATTATATCAAAGACAATCTTTTTATTGTTATGACAATCATCGCCGGGGTACTCCTGGTCATACTTGTACTTCTGCTGAGGGATATTCGTGCGGAGAAGAAAGTGAGCGAAGAAGAGCATCTGGTCAAAGACCTGAACAAACGGGTCTTTGTAGATCCGCTGACATCCGTCCGCAACAAAGGCGCGTTCTCAGAATATATAGGGGGAATTCAGGATCGGTTGGATCAGAATGAGCAATTCGAATTTGCTGTAGGAATATTTGACTGTGACAACCTGAAGGAAGTAAACGATCAAAACGGTCATGATAAAGGCGATATTTATCTGAAAACCGCAAGCCGCCTGATCTGCCGTATCTTTCAGCACAGTCCTGTGTTCAGGATCGGCGGAGATGAGTTTGCCGTTATTCTTCAGAATGAAGACTTTCAGAACAGGGAAGAGCTTGTCAGACAGTTCGAAGAAATGCGTAAAGAAATATGCGCATCCGCGGCGGATGAGTGGGAAGAAGTGCATATTGCGTTGGGGATCGCCGTATATGACCCGGAAATCGACGGTTCGGCTGACGATACGGTTCGGCGGGCGGATAAGATCATGTATGAAAACAAGCGCAGCAGGAAACATGATCCTGTGAAGCGGTGAACCAATCAGGCTGTCTGAGCTTTTACCGAAATACGGTGATCAAGAGGTGAATGGATGATCCCCCGGATCGTATTCAGTGATGTTGACGGTACACTGCTGAACAGCAGACATGAGGTGCTGCCCGGGACAGTTTATGCGGTGAATTGCCTGGCGGATAAGGACATTCCCTTTGTCATCGTCTCTGCAAGAAGCCCTTCCGGCATTGTTCCTGTTTTGAAAAAATACGGGTTTTCATGTCCGATCATCTGTTACAGCGGTGCTTTGATCCTGGACAGGTCGGGAAATATCCTCTATTCCACCGGGATCGACAAAAGCACAGCCAAACAGGTCATAACTTTTATTGAAACATCCGGATTTGACTGCAGCTGGAATATATATTCAGTTGATACCTGGATCGTCAGGGACAGAAAGGATCCGCGGATCATTCGGGAAGAAAATATCGTTAACACCCAGGCTGTGGAAGGAAATGCGGATCTTCTGCCGGATGATGCACAGATCGGAAAGATCCTTTGTATGTGCTCTCCGGACAAAATCATGGAAATAGAACGGCAGATCAAAGGGCGTTTTCCCGGGTTGACGATAGTCAGATCATCAGATATCCTGATAGAAATTATGGCGGGCGGTGTGAATAAAAGCTGTGCGGTTCGGGAATATTGCCGGCAGGCCGGTGTTGATGTCAGTGAAACCATTGCTTTTGGGGACCATTATAACGACATGGAAATGCTGAAAACTGTCGGAATGCCGTTTCTTATGGGAAACGCACCTGAGGAATTGAAAACCGGATTTGGGAGTATCACTTCAGGTAATGATGATGAGGGGATCTATAAGGCTTTGGTACGTACGGGTGCTATCCCGGAAATGCCATTATCAGATGTTCATGCTGGTATTATCGGAGGATAATAAATGGATGGATCGGAAATGAGGATCCTTGCGTTATCATTCCGGCTTTACGCCCCATGGGTTCACAGTCTGAAAGGGAAACGGATGATCGTCAAAAGCCTAATCGCGAAACTTCAGAACCGCTTTCATGTGTCTGCCGCGGAAGTCGATGAACAGGACACGCATCAGTTTATCGTGATCGGCATTGCCGCCATCGTGCCTCATAACGCGATGGCTGACAGGCTGACGAATGAGATAACTCAGTTCATCGAGGAAAACACCGAGGCGGAGATCATTGATACGGTCCGGGAAATCAGATAAAAACAGAGTTTAGCGTTGGAGATGTAAGATATCGATTAAAATGTATTTTGAGATTTCATTCAGAGCATTGTAATCATTATTTTGAGGTTTTACCAACCGGGATGAAAAGTATCAGGAGAAGAATGTCACCTGATGTACCGTCTGGTTAGATACAAAAAAAAAGGTACCCACCGCGAAAGCGTGTGAGTCTTATAAAGAGCCTGACACCTTCTTAAGCGGAGGAATGTGGTGGCGCAGCTCCTGTCCCGAATCTGACCGGACAAAGTCCGCTCTTTACGGGACAGGTTAATAGTGCCCGGAAATCCGGTGCGGGGCGAAGCTCGGGAGCCGAATCATAATTCAGCGCAGCGGTTCCTTACGGTTCTCGCATTTGCAAACACAGGAATATACGCACCCGCACCTTGCGAAGCATACTATCCCGCATACGGAAGGCAAATACAAACTGAACTCTTATAGTAGGATAACAGGAAAATGACAGAACTGCAGAGAATAAGTGAACGGGTATGGTTATTCCCATTTGAGGAAGAACGGGACAGGCCGATACTGGGCTATGTCCGCGGTGACCGGTGGAGCCTGGCTGTAGACGCCGGGCATTCAGCCGGCCATACAGAAGATTTTTACAAGGCTTTGGCAGCGGCCTGCCTGCCATTGCCTTCGCTGACAGTGCTGACGCACTGGCATTGGGACCATACGTTCGGCATGCACGCGGTGAACGGGTTATGCCTTGCGGGTGTCCGTACAAATCGATATATTGAGCAGATCCGGGATCAGATCGAATCGGAAGGCCGGGATTCTTTCCTTGGATATGATGTGAAGATTGCCAGGGAATATGCCGGAAACAGGCCGGTCGTCATTACACTGGCAGATATGGTCTATACGGGGAGCATGATGCTGGATGCCGGGAGCTGTCCGATCCGGGTTTTCGAATCGGAATCACCGCATACGGACGATTCAACGCTTGTTTATGTTTCGGGGGAAAAGATCCTGTTTTTGGGCGATGCCGCTTACGGGGAATTTCCGACCTGGACAAGTGATCCGGTCAAGTGCGGAAAACTTGCTGATCATATTTCACCGCTGGATGTGGATATCTGTGTTAAAAGCCATCATGTCCCGGTGACAAAGGATGAAGCGCTCCGGGATCTGTGTGCATGGTAACCGTTCTGTACCCGCTGACGGGGACGGTCACTGTATGAAGGATGGGCCGGTCATCATCAGCAGATCCGCATATATCTGAACTCTGAACTTTGAACTCTGAAATCCGGTTTCAAAGGACAGTCACTTTCGGCTCAATTCTCAGTCTGCGGTGACTGTCCCACATGTATCTGAACTCTAAACTCTGAACTCTGAACTCATCACATAAAGGTGACTGTTTCTTCCAGATGTTTTCGGCTGTTATGATTTGGAAGCGGGCCGGTGCCGTCGGCGGCATATCCCAGATCCATGACCATCAGGATCTCTTCATTTTCCGGCAAGCCGAGAAGATCCGCGAGTTTTTCAGGATCGAGGAAATTGATCCAGCAGCTGTCGACGCCTTCATCCGCAGCGGCGAGGATCATGTGGGTTGCCACGATCGTGGCATCCTCTATGCCGGAATCGCGTTTCCCGCCCGGATAGGTAAAGACATTGCCTTTGTCAAACGCGACAACAAGGACAGTGGGCGCGCCGTAACGGCAGGGTGTTACGGCATCGATCTTTGCCAGCGTCTCAGCAGATCGCAGCACATAAACATGCTGCTCCTGCAGATTTTTGGCAGTCGGAGCCAGACGGCCGGCATTCAGAATGGCGGTCAGCTTTTCTTCATCGACCTGGCGGTCAGAATATTTTTTGCACGAATAACGTTTTGATACAACTTCTTTGAATTCCATATTTCACCTCATAGAAAATTGCGGCGGGTTTATTTTCCAACTTTTTCGCCGTTTACGATAACCACGTTTATTTGTTCGACTTCGATTTTTTCCCAAACCTTCTCGATGATGTATGGTTCGGAGCTCATGTATTCCTCAAGAAGTGCCTTGTTTTCGAAGTCCATGATCATCACGGATCCTTTCATTTTGCCTTCATCCGACAAAAGGCCTCCGGCACAGATGATCTTCCCTTTTACCTTTCCCAGATTTTCAAGATGACGCGGCCTGACAGCCATGCGCTTTTCCAGCATATCCGCTCCATCATAGGCTGTGATCACAAATTGCATATTTCTTATACCTCCTGTTCTATGCGCTTTATTAATTCATACTGACTCTGCACGCTGAATAACTTCATTTTATCTTATTTTCCGGATAAAAGAGCAGGATTATTCGATATAGGAAAAAAGACTGTATACAGTGGTCAACATGCCTCAGTCCAAACTGCGGTATATGGTATTCAGAAGAGGACTGTTCATTTATTATTTGCCGCCAAAATACGGGTCTGATCAGATAACGGAATTATTATAAAAATCAGTGTCCGGAGGGTATAATTAATAATGATGAATGACTGTTCCGAATACCGGGATAATGACAGGTGATTCAACATCGAAACGGAAATGGCCGTCCCGGAAATTCTGACAGAGAAGACGATACTTCTGAATCATTCAGCACAGTCACGAAAAGGAAATTAGCATGGGAAAATTGGCTTTTATCTGGGATCTGGATGGGACTCTGCTGGATTCTTATGAGACCATTGTAACGAGTGTCTCTAAAACCCTTCAGGAATTCAATATTTCGCTTGACAGGGAAATGATCTATAAGGAAATCATCACTACATCCGTCAACGATTTTTTTTATAAGATCGAAAAAGAGACCGGGATCAGCTTTGAATCCATGAAGGAAAAGAATTCGTTATTTCATGACAAAGAAAAGCTGACGATCAAACCTATAAAAAATGCCGAAGAAATTCTTTTCTGGCTGAAAGCCCGGAATATACCCAATTATGTATTCACGCACAGAGGAATATCCACGGAATCGGTACTGAAAAATATAGGGATTTTTGAATACTTTGACGACGTCGTTACCGGAAAAGACGGCTTTCCGCGAAAACCGGATCCTTCCGCTCTGAATTATCTGATCCAAAAGTATAAATTGGATAAAGAAAAAACATATTATGTCGGAGACAGAACGATCGATGTTGCCTGCGCGGATAATGCCGGTATCAGAAGTATTCTGTACCTGCCGGAAGAAAGTGTTGTCCGTCCTACCGGGAAAGAAACCTGTATTGTGAAAGATCTGCTGGAAATAAAAGACATCACCGCAAATGATATCGATGGCGCAGCATCTTTCTGAGGATTTGAATTTATTCACAGGGGGACGGTTACGCGTCAGCGGAACTGTCACCCGGAGAAGAAGCGTTCGATAAAAAAGGTGACGGTTCCGGCTTATCCCGGGTATCCGTTACCGGTTTACTTTACTATCGATAAAGGAGGTGTCACTGTGAGACGTTTTGCGGTCCTTACTGCTTTTATTTTGTTCATCCTTGTCTTTTCTTCCGTCAGCGCGGATGAAAGTCTGCCGAATCCGTCTGTATACAGTGCAGGCGAGCTCGCGGGAAAAATGCCCTCTTACTGGATCGCGAATTATATCGAGATCCAGGAGCTGATGAAGAATTATCCTGATTTTTCCTGTGAACATTATTCGAATCCGATCAACGGTGAAAACTTTGATCAAATCATCTGCAGTTCTGTCAACAATATCCGGACACGGGATGTGATCATCAACTTCTTTTTTACAGGAGATCACGGCGGAATGACCGGATTGCAGGAAGCGGTTTTTTCCATCGAAACACCGACGCCGGCAGATTTTCATGAGGTCCTGGAATATTTCTGGCTCCCGGGTGCTGTTCCGCAGCATCAGGATGCGTATTCGTTCCATGATACCATGACGTCGCTGGTTTTTTCAACAGATACAACAGTCCTTCGCTTTGACCTGCCGTTTTTTGAAACTGATCAGGGACATTTCACAACTGTCGATTTGTGGGACTCTGGTTCATCACGGCTGGGTGTGGGATAATAGTTAAAGTTTCCTGAAGTGGGACGGTTTCCGCAGGCTCAGCACAGAGACGGTGGGAACTGTACCCACTTGAGGTTATCGGAAGCGATTTGAAAAGTTCCATAATTCGGAAAGCGGCCATTTCCGGTCAGCGGATTTTGAATCGCTGAAAAGGTGCCCGCCGCATATGCGGGTGAGTCGGAAAAAGAGTGTGATTTTTAAGCGGGGGTATGGGGGGCGCAGCTCCTGTCCCGAATCTGACCGGACGAAGTCCGCACTTTACG
>DAIMGK010000127.1:232-1808 GCA_036723985.1 Flexilinea sp. | reverse complement strand
ATAAGATATAAGAAATACGAAACGGGAGGCGGCGATGCCGCCTTCCTTACTTTGGGACAGCGGGGATGGTTTTTGCTGTCTCCGGACAGGGTATATCAGGAGCCTGAACGGATACAGTTAAAAGGTGACCGCCGCGAAAGCGCGTGAGTCTTATAAAGAGCCTGGGGCCTTTTTACGCGGGAGTATGGGGGGCGAAGCTCCTGTCCCGGATCTGACCGGACGAAGTCCGTACCTTACGTGACAGGTCTATAGCCCCCGGAGATCAGGTGCGGGGCGAAGCTCGAGAGCCGAAACATAATTCAGCGCAGCGGTTCCTTACGGCTCTCGCTTTTGCAAACACACATATATTTGCTCCCGCACCTTGCGAAGCAAACTATCCCGCTTGCGGAGAGCAAATACAAACTAAGCTCTTATAGTAGTAAATGTTATTGGCGAAGAGGAGAAAAAATGAAAAAAAAGATTATTATATGTATTACTCTCCTTATAATTTTTCTTGTCTTCAGTACTGTATCAGCACAATTAAGTGTCGGACAGATAATTACAATGGGGTCTTATGAAAAGGGGACAGGAAAGGAACCGATTTCCTGGATAGTAATAAAGGTTGACGGACCAAAAGCATTGCTTCTCAGCGAATCCATAATCGAAGCAAAAGCATATAATGACAGCAATACGAATGTTACCTGGGAAACAAGCAGCCTGAGAAGATGGTTAAACAATGATTTTTACAATACGGCATTTACCATGTTTGAGAAAAATTACATTATACCGGTTACCAATAAAAATCCATCGACATCAGGAACGGTTCAAGGGTATTATTTCTCAACAAATGGCGGAAGAGACACTGTCGATAATGTGTTTCTGCTGAGTATTGATGAGGCGAATGATTTTTATAACCGATTCAAAACCTGGAGATGTTACGTTACCCCTTACGTATCAAAAAAAGGCGGATATGCCGGCGATTTTAATATCGGCCCGATCTGGTGGCTTCGTTCTCCCGGCTCGGGTGAGAATTGTGCTGCCATGGTTTCAGGAGATGGGATTTTGACCAACTGCTTTGAGGCTGTTAATATACGGACGATCGGAGTCCGGCCTGCGTTATGGATAATGAATTAGCTGTTCTGATCCAATGGGTTTCTATGGTTCATAGGCTGCGGCATTTCTGACCGGAGAAATGAGAGAGCCGTCACAACAAAAGCTGCGAAGTTCCTGCCCGCTTCATAACAAATGCGGACATCATCCGCCCCTTGCGTGACATGTTTCAAACCTTCGGCAAACAGGCGCAGTCGGAACCCGGGATCCGAATCATAATTGATCAAGGCAGTTTTATGGGGCTCCCGCTGTGGCGAACAGATGAATGATCTTTCCCGCGCCCTGCGGAGCATATGGTTTTGCCCGCAGAACTCATGATAAACTGAGCTCTTATGGGATAGAAATTTGAACCGACAGGAATTGTTCCTGCCGGATCGAAATTAATAGAATTGTATTTGGAGGCAAATAAATGCCGGAAATCAAAGGAAAAAACGTACTTATTACCGGCGGAGCCGGGTTTATCGGGTCGCATCTGACGGATACGCTG
>DAIMGK010000127.1:0-222 GCA_036723985.1 Flexilinea sp. | reverse complement strand
AGGAAGATATCGAAGTCGTCTTCAATCTTGCCACGATCGCCCTGAACTATTCATTCTTCAATCCCTTTACGGCTTACAAGGTCAATGTGGATATCGCCGAAACGTTAATGCACCTGATGGAGGACGGGGTTTTCAAGACTTTGATCCATTCCTCCTCTTCGGAGGCCTACGGCACCGCGGAATATTCCCCGATGGACGAGGAACATCCCATGCACCCGACGA
>DAIMGK010000126.1:0-14350 GCA_036723985.1 Flexilinea sp. | reverse complement strand
AGTAGAAGTATAACACAGTATTGATATTAATTGTAGTTTAATAATATGTTGTATATTAGTATCAAAAAGCTGACCGCCGCGAAAGCGTGTGAGTCTTACAAAGAGCCTGATACCTTCTTAAGCGGGGATATGGGAAGTAAAGTTCCTGTCACGAATCCGGCCGGACGAAGTCCGCATCCTGCGAAGCAGACTATCCCGCATACAGAAGGTAAATACAAACCGGACTATGACAGCAGGAGAAAAAATGAAAAAAAATATATTTTTGTTCGTAATTATCGAAATACTTGCTCTCGCATACACCGCAGCATTCGCGGATGAAGTCCGGCATCCTGGTGATGATAAACAACTGGCCGGTTGGTATTGTCAGCTTTAATGAAGAGAACCGGGCGGTTCTCAACCGTGGAATCATCGACATACGTGATGGTATGATTTCTGAAATACAGACATACCGGGAGGATGAGGAGGGTGTCATTTATCTGGCAGAGGATTGTGTCATTTTCCCCGGTCTCATAGATCTTCATACACACATGGATTATAACAGCATTCAACTGGTAGATTTTCAGGAAAATAAAGATGCGCCCTGGGACAATCGTTTTCAATGGAGGGTAACGAAAGAAAATCAAAGCGGGATCGAAGATAAAAAGAATGTCGTTGAATCAATGCGGCCGGTACCTTACAGCACACCTGATGTTCTCACCGGCGATCTGATCGACTATTTTCTGGAATTTCAGGCTGCCGTGGGAGGAACAACGCTGATTCAAATTGGTATTGAAAAGGAAGGTGTCTGGGATCAGGCGGATTTTCATAAAAGGGTCAGACTGATCCGTTCAACAGGAGAAGCTTTTGATCTCGGCACAGAAAGGCCGGTAAAAAGCATTACGCAAGTCTTCCTTCCTGACGCGGTGTTATCTTCGGATGACCCTAAGTCCTATTTACCTCCGATGGATACCTCTGATTGGGAAATTACATATGTCATTGATCGGGCCGCAGAGAAGCCTGTGCTTGAGACCATTCTGGACAGCATCAATCAAAAGTCAGTAGCTGGATTCCTGATCCACCTGGCAGAAGGCCGGGCCGGCAACCTGCGGAACGGGGTGGACGCATACAGCCTGCTGGAATTTGAAACATTGAAGCACGCTCTCACAAAGGGTGCGGAGAACGGCGATTTCACGATTCAGGACGTCCGGGATGCGCACATCAATCTGATCCATGGCTGCAGTATTGATCTTGATTCAGAGGAGGATTACAGGTTTATCAGCGAGTACGGAATCGGCCTCATCTGGTCGCCTGTTTCCAACCTGCTGCTCTATGAGGATACACCGAATTTTTATGATTTTCTCATAGATGGAGATCTCATGATCGCCATTGGATCGGATTGGTCTCCCAGCGGCTCGAAGACGGTATGGGATGAGTGTAAATTCGCATACAATTTTGCGCCCCTGAACATCGAAGACCTGCTTTGCGCGTGTACACTGACACCTGCCCGGATGATCGGAAATGAAAAAGTCGGAAACATCCGGGAAGGGAGTTTTGCGGATTTCTTTATCCTGAAGGGGATGGATACGGCGGCCATTCAGTCAGCCCTTGATTTGTTTATCACGGCTGATGACAGCTCGGTCGAAGGTGTCATTGTCAACGGAAAAGGCATATATGGTGAAATTGACCTGCTGACATCCATTGGTCATGGCATATACAGTCAATACGCGGAAACACCGGCAGCGCTTGGCACAAAATATTTTCTTATACCGGACTTTTTTAAAGAGACTTCCTTACAGAAGCTTTCGCAGGACTATAACAACATTATACAGAAAGCGGATATCGTTTTCAGTAAAATCCGTACAAGTGAAGATGATTTGTATATGCAGGAAATAGAGGAGCTGAAAGATGAATTCTCTATTTCTGCAAATTAGCCAAAAGATTTGCTGTTTTCCCGTGCGGCAAAGGAGATCGATGATTTTCTGATTTCAAGGATTGCAAAAAGTGTGTGGACCGAAGCTGCACTTGAAGATGATCATCCTGTTCCGCGGATTTTTATGTCTCATTGATGTCATCAGGATCGATGACATCCGGAGGATTCTGCCCGTTTCTAAGGCTGTTTTTTACATCCTGTAAATCGAAATAAACAGCTTCCGCTGAAAGTTCCAGCACTTCGACGGCTTTTGCCATGGTCTCTACATTAGGGCTGACGACATCTTCTACAGAAGATTGCAGCCTGTTGATGCCGTTTCTTATTTCCATTATGTCGGGATTGATCTCATCCGTCAGGGAAGACTGCAGTTTATCGACACCGGTTTTTATATTCTGCAGGTCTGAGCCTATGGTTTCTTTCACAACACTCGTAACGGCATCTCTGACGGCGTCGTACACCTTTCCCCCGGATCCGCTTTGCGTTCCCGATTGTTTTTCCGGCATTGCTTTCAGAAGGTCCTGAGCAGGATCATGTGAATCTGCCGGCCTTGAAACGCTGCAGAAAAGCATTTCGAGTTCATCATAAGTCAGGGCATATTTACATTCGCCGAGCTGAGAACCCCGGTCCGGAAGCTGGTCCTCAAAAGCCCACGGATCGAAGACCAGGTAGTGGATCAGTTTATCGTTCAGCCCGAGTTTTTGGGACTGCAGGCCCGGGTTGCGCAGAATTATGTCTGACGCTTCCTCTAAAAAGGGACGGCTTCCCCAAATGACCAGGCGGGACAAAATACCCATGTTTCCGGCGATCTTGTGAAGCCATTCCGTACACAGCGGATCCGCCTGAAGTTTTGATGCTTTTCTGCACAGATCCCGGGGAAGGGAATGCATCTCAAAGCTGATCCCGGCTTCCGGATCATTCCTGTGCGCATCAGCCAGGGAAAAGAGATCCGAAAGAGATCCCTGTGTGAGTTCCGGATACCAGACCAAAGGCTTATTCAGAGCGATGGATTTTTTAGATTTTTTGCCGAAGCAGTATGCCCCCATCCGAGCATCAAGGTTTGTTTCCCAGACAGGAAAACGAGTCAAAGGGGCATCTTCGGCTATGGGGTCTAAAAGCCGGAATTTTCCTTTGGCCCAATCAGTCAGGTTTGTTTTGAGCTCTTCTATCCCTGTCTGTATATCATGCGCGGAGCTGTTTTTCGGATAAGCCGGTCTGAGGATCAAACAGGCATAGAAATATTTATCGAAGCCGGGAACGGCCAATTCAAGTGAACATTCATCAAACGGGTATGAAGCCTGTTTTTTCCAGACGGATAATTCACCCCAAAGCTGCGGAATATATGCGCATGCGTTTTCCAGCTCATCCTGCTGCAGAGCCGTCTGGATACCGCATGCGATCCTGGCATCCATCAATCGATAAGGTTTATTAATGCTCCATTTTGCCATGTTTTACCTCCGGGTGATGATCCCAACATTATTACCGGTTCCGGTGATCCTGGAATTACTTCTGTGCTGCTGCAGGTCCCTGTCAGGGGCTGTCCGCAGAAATTCGCGTGAAAACCGGTTAAACCGGTATAAACGCACCGGCCGCATGTCAGCGGGATGGTTTATCTTTATCCGTTCCCTTCATCGATTTCTTCCGCTGTTATGGCTGCGTAATCGATCTCTATTTCATGCGGAAGGATAATACCGTATTTTTGCTGCAGCCTTGCGCTGATATCATTTGTAATTTCAATCAGATTTTTTTCGGTACACAATGTCTCGTCGATCCAGTATTTGATATCATCCTCATTTTGTATTTCCTGCAAAGCTTCGTCATTTTCCCTGATCTGCTTCCGGATCAACCGTGATATGGCATTGCGCAAGGCATCGATCACCAGTTTCTCCAGATACTCAGAGGCGGAATGGTCATCCGTCCAATCCATGGCGTGGCGCATGATGTTTCCCGAATCGCGGCTCCGCATCTGCATGGTGACAACAAAAGGCAAATTTACTTTCCATTGAGACAGGTCGTTCTCAAGACGAAATTCGTAGTTATAGAACAATTCATGTTCATGTTCGCTGAAGAAAATGATACGCTGTCCCAGACCCAGGGAAAGAACGTCCGGATTCTGCCCTTCATTGAGAAGCTTCAGCTTTTCTTCCTGGGTGTAAGGATTTTTAAAAATCGGATACACTTCCGGATAGAGTGTTCTTCGGCGCGCATCAGCTTCGAAAACGGCAAAATGGTCAGGCGACACAAGCAGCACAGAGTATGGAGCGACAGCCGCGGCCCTCTGGTCAACATGGACGATCTGTTTACCGGTATCGTCGCGCCACTGGATGAGATCTGGATTCTGGCCGCTCAGCTTCCGCCAGCATTCGGCGATCCAGGCTTCGGAGGGTGTATTGTGGCAATTGGGGCATTCAGCGTATTTGCCGTCTCTGCCGATGCGGAGTATCTCATTCGGACATGACTGACAGGGAATTTCACGCATCAGACGGGCCATGGTATCTTTGTCAGCCGGGGCTTCCTGTGCTTGTCTTCTCTCAGGTTTTTCCTGCTCTGTCTGCTGGCGCCTTTCTTCTTCCAGCCTGGACTGTTCTTCCGCCTGCCGCCTTTCCTCTTCCAGCCTGGCCTGTTCTTCGGCCTGCCGCTTTTCCTCTTCCAGCCTGGCCTGTTCTTCGGCCTGCCGTTTTTCTTCTTCCAGCCTGGCCTGCTCATGGCGGGCTTTACATGGAAGTTCATATTCTATATAACCGTAAGGAACATATAGCTCATTGCCGCATTCATGGCATATTCTTACCCGAAGATCATCCCGGTTTATTTTTTTCCCGCACACGGAACATACAACGACCTTCTTTTTGGTCAGCGGTAAAGAATCGATTCTTGCTTCATTGACAGTTTTACATTCAGGGCAGTAAATATAAGTTGTCATCCTTTTTTTCTCCTCAAATCAATGGTTTACCGGATATGAAGGTGATAACAGCCGGCAAAAGTATCCGGCTCAAAACCTGTTCTCGGATTCTTTGCAAGATCGGTTTTGAAATGGATACAGCCGCGGAACGCTTTTGTTCCTATGAACAGAAGCCCTTCTCCTCCGGATATTGTTTCCAGATTAATACAGCCCTCAAATGCCGATTCTCCGATATGCCCTATTGATTCGGGTATTTGGACACATCTGATGCTTTTTTTATTCTGAAAGGCATATTTGTCAATCGTCAGGACCGGTTTCCCCATATATTCGGACGGAATTTTCACAACGTCGATCGAACTGTCCTCAATTCCGCAGACGGCATAACCTTCCTCTCCGTTGATCTCGATAAATCGAAATCGGAATCGCTGCTGATCCGGTTCAAACGCCGGACGTTCCGCCGGACGGGCCGCCGGTACAGCGGAAACTGCCGTCACCGGTCCTGACTGCAGTATAATTTCATTTTCGGAATAGAGCCGGCCGCATATCGGGCATCTGTCGTCGATCTCTTTTAAATCCGCTCCGCAGCCCATGCATTTCTTCGGTTTTGTCATCAGGTACATCCTCCGATATTTTTACAGTGATTTGATCCACTGCGTGATCCTGTTCGGGACCGCGCCCATTCTGTATGGCCGGAATGCGGTGGATCATTTATACAAAGCTGTGATTCGGCAAGGATCACTGCTTGGCAATGGCAGCCAGAATATCTTCCTTTTCAAACGTGGTCAGTATATTGTCAGTTATCTCAATACCTGCGCATTTTTGTGCCATTATGCGGGCAGACCGTGCCATACTTGCTTTTTCGTATATGTTACGGACACCACGTGCATTTCCAAATGATGGATCTTTACTTTTTTCCACTAATACAGCCCTTAAAACTCTTTCCGCGTTCGGAGTAAGAGTATCTTTTGCTTTTCTGGCCTTGTATTTAAAAATCTGAAGCAATTCCTCCGGACTGTAATCTTCAAAATTGACATAATGCAAAAACCGTGACATAAGACCCGGATTTGAGTTAATAAAAACAGACATTTCGTCTGAATATCCGGCTGCGATCACAGCAAACTTTCCCTGATTATTCTCCATTCCTGTAAGCAGCTCAGCAATTGCTTCTTCACCGAAATCAACTCCTCCATCAGGTTTGTAAAGAGAATATGCCTCATCAATAAAAAGCACACCGCCTAAAGCGGATTCAATTACTGCCTGCGTTTTTGGTCCCGTCTGTCCGACATGCGTGGCAACCAAACCACTTCGTTTTGTTTCTACCAGATGGCCTGATGGCAAGACACCCATTTGTTCATAGATCCGGGCTACAAGGCGGGCAACT
This sequence comes from Flexilinea sp., assembly GCA_036723985.1. GTDB lineage: Bacteria > Chloroflexota > Anaerolineae > Anaerolineales > Anaerolineaceae > Flexilinea. The sequence goes on along the minus strand of DAIMGK010000126.1, from coordinate 8,164 downwards.
GTTGTTTTTCCTGTTCCCGGATTTCCCGTAAATACCATATGTAAAGATATTGGTCTTGTCGGAAGATTGTGGCTTTCACGCATACGGTCTACTTCCATATTATCCAGGATATCTTTAATGGTTTTCTTAGCTGAGGTTAATCCGATCAATTGATTTAACTCAGCGCGGGGATCTCCGGTCCCATCATCAAAGGTTTCATTATTTGTTGAAGCAGCGGGTTCAATTTCCCGGGTATTTTGCTCTTCCGGAAAAGGCTGTGTCGGAACCGATAATTGGATCATTCCGAGATCTATCATTTTGTTATACGTATCCCGAATGATATTCTCTGCTGTGGCTTTATGCTGTTCAGAAATCTCTCCTGTGGTCATGTTTGACAGCATCAGCTGGATTTGAGCGGATTTGATCAGATGCCGCAAACCAGATTTTGTATACTTACCGTTTTTATCTCTGTCAAGACGGGCGCGTTCCTGTTCCAATAAATATTCATGTATTAATTTGTTTGTATCTTCAGACATGATTCACTCTTTGTTCGAATTTACCATTCATCCCTTTTTTGATCCGCGGTTAAGAAAGGTTATTGATTCGGGATTTTCGGCAAATGCACCTGTTTTCCGGGTTTTATTCTTCTTTCTTCCAATTAGCCGCTGCCAGAATATCTTCCTTTTCAAAAGTGGTCAGTATAGCGTTGGTTATATCAGTACCGGAGTTTTTTAACGCCATTATACGGTCAGACCGCTCAAATGTTGCCAAATCGTATAAATTACGGACACCGCCGGCATTTCCAAAAGAAGGATCTTTACTTTTTTCCGTTAAAACATTCTTTAATGTTTCTTCCGCATCCGGAGAAAGCGTATCCTTGTATTTACTGCTCATGAGTTTAAAAATTTGAAGCAGTTCCTCCGGGCTGTAATCTTCAAATTCTACTTCATCCATAAATCGTCTGGGAAGACCGGGATCAGCTGTTAGAAACACTTTCATGTCGGCAGGATATCCGGCAGCGATCACAGCAAACTCTCCATTGTGATTTTCCATCCCGGTAAGCAATGTATTTATTGCTTCCTTTCCGTGATCTTTGTCATCGCCGGGTTTGTATAGTGCATATGCCTCATCAATGAAAAGAACACCACCCATGGCTTCATCAATTACTTTTTGTGTGTTTTCCCCTGTTTCATTAATATACTTGGAAACCAAATCATGTGCGTGTACTTCCACCAGATGGCCTTTTGGCAAGACCCCCATTTGCTTATAAATTCTTGCTACAAGGCGTGCGACTGTTGTTTTTCCTGTTCCGGGATTTCCCTTAAAAATCATATGCAAAGATGTTGTCTTTATCGGAAGATTATTTTCTTCACGTAAAACATCCACTGATATTTTATTAAGAATTTTACCGATTTTTTCCTTAACCGAAGCCAATCCGATCAATTCGTTCAACTCAGCACGGGGGTCACCGGTATCTTCCTCAGGGGCTCCAGTTTTTTCTGATAAAATGTGTTCAATTTTCTGTGTTTTTTCCGGTACAGGAACTGACTGTTCCGGTTCAAGTTCCCGGATCATTCCAAGTTTCTGCATTTTGTTAAATGTGTTCTGAATGATATTCTCTGCTGTGACTTTATGCTTTTCGGAAATCTCTCCTTCGGTCATGTTTGACAGCGTCAGCTGTATTTGAGCGGATTTAATCAGATGCCGAAGGCCGTTCTTTGTATAATCGCCGTTTATATCCCTGTCAAGCCGGGCGCGTTCCTGTTCCAATAAATATTCTTGCAGTAATGAGTTTATAGTTTCAGGCATAATTCTTTCTCCGTTCAATTTTTTCATTCATCCCTTTGTCAATCTCTGTCCGAGAATGGTTACCGATTTGGGAATTTTGTCAAATGCGTCTGTATCCCGGATCTTATACTTATTTCTTTAATAAGCTCCCCCCAGAATAACTTCCTTTTCAAAAGAGGTCAGCAAAACGGGGATAATTTCAGTACCGGTTTTAATTGCTGCCGTATCGTATATTTTTCGGACTTCGCGGGCATTTCCAAACAAAGGATCTTTATTTCTTCCCGCTGTTTCATTTTTCTCAGCGCAGCACGCAGATTATCTCCATGCTGCGCTGTCTGATCCCGAGCATAGTAATGCCTTTTGATGTTCTCAGATGCAAAGCGGGTTGTGTTTATGGCTCGTTCAGTGCCGCTGTTATCTGATGAAGAAGGTTCATCAGATCGTCATTTTTGGCAGATGTATTCTTGGCAGCGGCATTTTCCTGCTTTTGGTCAAACGCCTCCAGCGTTTCGGAATGATAATTATCATCAAGCGATGCGTCACCGGTTATCAGTGCTTCAAAAAAGGCATTATTTGCATTAGCGGAATCGGTAGCAACGAAAGATCCGCGGATAAGATCATCCACCATTTTATTAAGTCCCGTGTTATCAACTGGCTTGAACCCCTGTAAAGCAGTAAGGGTCAGTTTGTTGTAATCAACGTTTTTATCAGGGACTTTGATCTTCGTAAGGCCGTTTACCAGGTTCGCAAACTCAGAGGTCAAATCCTGCATCTCAATTTGCGACTGCATCGCAAGAAACGCTGTATTTAAAGTACCCATGTAATGGTAAAGTCCGTAATAGAGCTTCAATTCATTCATGGCAATATTTTTTATTGCCGGGTTGGCTGCACTTTTTGCTTTGTTTATCGCCCTTTGAGCTTTGATTTTGTACAGTTCCCGCTTTGTATCGGTTTCGGATTCGCAATATAAAATCTTTCGTTTTAACTCTTCGCGATCTTTCTCTCTCTTGATCGTTCTTGACTCTATGCTTTCATTGATTCTATCGGCTAAGCTTTTCATAAGATCCTTCCTTCTATAAGAGCTCAGTTTGTATTTACCTTTTGTATGCGGGATAATGTGCTTTGCAAGGTGCGGGATCGAAAATATATGTGTTTGCAAATGCTGCTTTCCGCACCTGATTTACGGAGGCTATTAACCTGTTCCGTAAGGTACGGACTTCGTCCGGTCAGATTCGGAACAGGAACTTTGCCCCCCATACCCCCGCTTATTAGGTATCAGGCTCTTTATAATACTCACACACTTTCGTGTCGGTTAACTTTTTATTTATAAATCTGCTTCCATTGCATCGGACCGGTCGTTTTGAACCGAATCACTGAGACCTGACACTGAATTGTCCTGTTTTTCTGTTTCCTCCGAATGATGTTTTAAGAGTTCCTCATCTGTCATTCCCAACATATCTTTAAACATATTTACGGTGCTTTGTTTTTCTGCCCGGATTACATCCGCGGAGTCTATATAGTTCTGAATAGCTAGTTTAATATCAGCGTCGGTTGGCAACTTTTTTATAAGATCAATTATTATTGCTTTAATACGCTCAAAATCTTCACCGGTGATTTCGGATAAAATGTTGTTTTTTTCATATTTCAATTTGTCAATTAATTCTCGTGAAGCTGTGATTTTTAACTCTAAAGTTTCAATTTGTCCCGTAACAAGTTTGTAATTATTATTTGCGGATATGTATTCATCAGTACCTTTAAGGTTTTGTAATCTTTTTCTCTCTTCATAATACATATCCTGTTCTGATTCAAGCTGCTCCTTGGCATATTCAGATTTCCATATCTGTATTTCAGCCGTGATAATATTTACATCTATAGCGGCAAATCTTTGCTCATCGATCTTTTCTGCGGCCAAAGCATCGATTCCCGTATTGATCACATTTATTACACCTTTTAGTTTATTTTCGTCTCCCTTTGCCGCATAAATCTTAAATCCGTCAGGGAGTGTGTAGGAAATACTGTATTTCAGCGCATCGTATAATGTATCGATTGTCTCTACGCACGGAGCACCGTCTAATTTCGTTTTTATTGTATTCAGCTCTTTGGCATAATTCTCCAGACAATCATCAGATAAACCATATTTTCCCAAATCACTTGAAACTTTATCAAGAGCCCCTAGCAGATCATTCGTTTCTTTTTTTGTTTTTTCTTCTGCGGGCTGTTCTGATTCAAGCTCAATCGAAAAATCTTCTTGAATTTCATCGGGCTGTTCCGTTACGGCTTCGGTCACGGGCAATTCATCCTGCTTGCCTTTATCTTTCTTTCCGAACAATTTTTTTGCATTATCAAAAAGACCCATATTTGTTTTCCTCCTTTAGGCAATCTCTATCGCCGGTGGTGCGAACGATCGAATATTCAGCGTATGCGGAATGATGCAAACACCTTTTTCATATAGATAAGGGAACAGCATTTTCTCGATAGACTGTTCCAGCAGAGTTTTAGCCGCCCTGCATTCATCATAATTCAGATCCGGTTCCAGGACAGAACGCACTGCGTTCTGAACCGTAACTGAGGCAGGATTTTTCAGAAAATTTCTCACATCATCGCTCCTGACGATCTCCTTTTCTGCTATACAGCTTTTGAAACCATATAAATGAGCAACAAAAACGCCCATTTCAAAATGAAAACCCAGCTGAAAATTTCTCCCGGGCCACGACGGAAGACGGTACCGGAGCAAATCGGAAAACCCCATTAGCAGGGAAAAACGCTGCAAAGAAACGGCGTACCAATGATCACCGGCCGGGACCGTAAAAGATATCCCCGGTTTCCGGCACAGGAATTCAGGCTTTTCATTTGAGAACTCAGCGATCAGTGTGTTGGTCCCGATGACTGCTGTTTCACCTGGTTTCAGATGAAGGGCAATGATCCCCTGCTGTTCGTTCAGCTCATCAAATCGGATCGTTTCACTCAACTTTACTGCCTTTATCTGGACAGGATCATATCCAGGATCTTATAAATGATCATGACGATCAGGCTCACCAGGATCACCGGTATCACAGCCAGGATGTACCCGGCGAAGAATGAGATAACTATCCACAGCAGTGTGATCATGAATGAATTTTCCGGGAAGATGGATAACACCGATTGCTGTGTGATCATAAAAACGGATGCTGCCAGCCAGAAAATGCCCAGGTTCAGCAGCAAGATCCGCGGCAGACTGAACTCCTGCCGATCAAATATCATCACCAGGAGTGAGATAAAGAAACAGACCGGGGTTATGATATAACCGGCTTTGAGGATATTACAGCAGACTACGCCGACTGAAGATGTCTTGTAGTGGAGTTCCCATACGACAGGCCATACCGCAATTCCGGCTGTGAGGGAAATGGCCACGGTGATCAACAGAAAAGCAGTCACCGCGTTGGATAGAATGATATCCCTGTTAAGACGGGATACAATAAAATCAAACAAATATCTGTTGCTGCCGCCGTAATATCTCATATTTATTCACATCCTGTCATAAGATTCAAAAAATGTACTTAACTGTCCAAAAGAGCAGGACCGGGATCGTCACCGCTGACCCGGATTTGGGGCGGATGTGACTGTCACGATAGAAAAGTACAGAACAGTTACAAATGTGTAAAGACTGTTAAATCGTATTTTACCATGAATACGATTTTTTTCTCCATTTTGACCTCGTCATAACTTCCAAAAATCAGAAAAAATCAGAATTTCCCGCATGGTAGAATTATCGGCATAAACAGACCCTGTCATCAGGCGAAATATCACAAAAAAATCCGGACGAAAGGAAAGAGGCGGCGAATCACTTATGGAGACGATCACGATCCGAGCAGGAGAAATCATCAAATTTGGCAGCTGGAAACAGAACGAATCAGGAAAAACGGAACCGGTCGAATGGCTGGCGCTGGCGGTGGAAAACGGCCGCGCACTGGTGATCAGCAGGTTCGGCCTGGAAACAAAACAGTTCAACGGGAAAAAGGTGAAAGTATCCTGGGATGCCTGTTCACTGCGAAAATGGCTGAACAACGATTTTTTTGATCAGGCGTTCAGTGCGGAGGATAAGGACAGGATCGCGGAAGTATCCCTCAATGATCCGGATGTACCGGATTTCGGGAAGGGTGACGGGAATCCGGTGAAAGACAGGATCTTCCTGCTCAGCATCGATGAAGTGAAGCGTTACATGCCGGAAGCTGCGTCCCGGATATGTCAGCCGACCCCATATGCCCGGAATAATGGCGCGTACGCTGATCCCGATAATGGGAATTCCGTGTGGTGGCTGCGGACGCCGGGACAGATCGGTAATGGAAGCGGAGCGATCATCGGCTATGACGGTAAGGTATATCCGGACGGTACAGCTGCCTTTTTTGATAACAGTGTCGTGCGGCCCGCTTTTTGGATGATACTTTCGGAAGACGGCAGGAATAAAGAAGAGCCTGCAGAAAGTCCCCGAATACCGGCGGAACGGTCCGAAAGCAGCGGTCTGGCAGGGATCAAAACACCTATCATTATTTCACCTTCGTTCCAGGAGATGGATAATTTCTTCTTTGAAGGCAAAGACTTCGGGGCAGACAGTAAGGATGATCAGCTTCCTGACAATGAAAGTGAGCCGTCCCGGACGCCGGAAGACATGGATAACAGAGAGCCGGTCTATGTCATCATGTCTTTGATATCCTGTCTGACCCGTAAATACGGTACGGCAAACAGGGACCTGGTCTTAAATGAAATGCAAACTGCCGCGGACGCTATCGCCAAACGCAAAGGATGGAGTTCTCTGGTCTATTGCCCTGATCAAGTCCTGGCTATTGACGCATCCGAACCTTCGGCAGAACAGGTCCATCAGGCGCTGGTTATGCTGGATAATGAATTGAAAGAAAATGGGCTGATGATCGGTGCGCTCCTTATTGTCGGAGGCCCTGATGTCGTTCCCTTCTTTGTCCTGGCGAATCCGGCTGCGTCTTCGGAAAATAACAAATACCTTTTCTCAGATGCCCCCTACGCCGCATTGGATATTGAGCGGTGTTTTGAAATGCAGTGGCTTGTCGGACGGCTTCCCGGAGACAGCTCCAAAGACCCAGGACTTCTTTTGAAACAGCTTCGGCGTATCCAGGAGCATCATTATTCGCGGTTCTTATGTCAGAAGGAAAATGATCTTCAGGAGAAAAATAACCGGAGAAAGGTTTCCGAAATCGGCAAGTGTTTCGGGTATACCAGCGAGACATGGGTAATACCTTCCAGTATCGTCTATGGTCTGATCGAAGATTCTAAGTCGATAACGATCTGTCCTCCGACTACATCCGAAAAAATCTCGCCTTCCGCATTGACAAGATGTGATTTTGCTTATTTCAATCTTCACGGCGGTAAGAGTAATCCGAACTGGTACGGTGAGAGGAAAAAAGTCAGTTTCGGCCCGAGGTGCCCGGTCGCATTGGAAATCAGGAATCTGGCAGGCATCCAGAATACACCAAAGGTGATATATACGGAAGCCTGTTACGGCGCTGAAATTCCGAACCGGAATGAGAAAAACTGTATAAGCCTGCATTTTCTCGGAAAATCGACGCATGTTTTTATCGGCTCAACTACGACTGCCCTGGGTGGGTTTGATGCCAGGCTGATGGGTGCCGATCTGCTGGGCTATTTCTTCTGGAAGAACCTTCTGATGGGGATCTCATGCGGAGAGGCTTTCCGCCGTGCGAAGAATAATATGGCTGAATCGGTGGAATTATTATCCGGAGGCCTGGACGCCGAAACACTGGTAACACTGATCGAATTTGTCTTCTACGGTGATCCGCTGTATTCCATAGATGAAGATGCGGAAATCGATGACATTTTGCCGCGGAGCAAAAATCTCCGGGATTATGAACTGCTGAGTGAGGAAACGGATTTTGAGGAAAATCTGGATCCGGATCTCGCGAAAGAGATCTTCAGTAAGGTGATCAGCGCTTATGACGGCAAACCATACGAAAATAATTACTCCAAGTGTATCGTCAGCAAACAAATAAATCATAACCGGACCGGCCGCTATAATGAGCACGCTCTCGCGGCCCATTCCAATTATGTAATTACGTACATTCTGGATCCGGAAGAAGGAACGGATCTTGATCCCATGATCGTCCGTGTAACCATCCGTGATGACGGTATTATCCAAAAGATGGCCTTCTCACGCTGAGACGTTAAGATAATGGCAGCCATAAAAAAGTGACCGCCGTGAAAGCGTGTGAGCCTTATAAAGAGCCTGATACCAGTCAGGCGGAGGTATGGGTGCGGAGTTCCCGGAAATCGGCGCAGCCGAAGCCGCATCAAAATTCAGCAAAGCATGGTATTACGAGTATACAACATTTTATTAAACTACAATTAATATCAATACTGTGTTATACTTCTA
>DAIMGK010000125.1:0-14381 GCA_036723985.1 Flexilinea sp. | reverse complement strand
GACAGAAGGAAAAACGCTTTACCGTTCCATTATTGTGGATGAAGGACAGGATTTCAGCATTCCCGCGTATAAACTGCTGCGGGCGATGGCAGGTCCGGAGCATCCGAATGATCTTTTTATCGTAGGAGATTCCCGTCAGCGGATCTATCAGGCATATCAGTCTTTCAGCGAATGCGGGATCAATATCAAAGGACGCAGTTCCCGTCTGCGGATGAATTACCGCACAACGGAAGAGATCCGTGCGGCAGCCCTGAAGGTACTGGACGGGATCGAATTCGATGACCTGGATGACGGCAGCGAGGCGGTCACCGGTTACCGTTCGCTGATCCATGGCCCGGCACCGGTCGTGCGTTCCTTTGCGGGGGAAGATCCAGAAGCGGATTTTCTCAAAGAACAGATCGACGCGATCCTCGCGAAAGGGGATGAACTGAAAAATATCTGCCTTGTGGTCCGCAACAATCAGCAGCTCTTTCGATATCAGAAACTGATGCGGACCCGGGGGATCCCCTGTGTTCAGCTCGGCAAGGATAAAGACGACCGGGAGACCGACGGGCTGCGGGTCAGCAACATGCACCGCATCAAGGGGCTGGAGTTCAACCATATCCTGATCGCCGGGGCAGATACGGTCCATCTGCCGCAGAGATCCTTGTTCGAAAAGGAAATGACCCCGGAGCAGATCGCCGAAACCGAGAAAACCGAACGCTGCCTGCTTTATGTGGCGATGACCCGCGCCAAAATGACTGTCACGGTCACCTCCCCGGGCCCTTTGAGTAAGTTCCTCACGGAAACGGAAAACTGACAGGAATAACTGCAGTTCAATCAGCTGTTCGATCTTGGAGCAAATAAGTCAAAACGACCTGTTCTCCTGACTCAATACTGAGACAGAGAAAACAGGTCACTTTGACTCAATGATAAGTTTCTAAGCCATATTTTCCCTTTAATGCCTTGCGAGTGTTTGGATCGCCCGGCTGTCGAGAGCATCAGATGCCTGCCTTTTACCGTCCGGCGCTTCGAATTTGAAGTCGTGAGTGACACTCACGAGTTGAACGCCGTCGTTTTTCAGTTTCCTTTTCAGCCAGAGCCAGTAATTTCCGGCTTTGACATAATCGTTTTCATCGTTGATGACCCTGACAACATCGATCGCGGAAAACCACCATTTGGAACATTCCTCATCCCAAACAGCCCGGACTGCCCGGTCATTGAAAAACCGTATGGAGATTTTGTTCATGATCATTTTACAGCTCGATCACCCTGTCGATCTCATCCATGATCTCGATGTTTTGGCGGATGGCGGCGATCATTCAATTGAAATAGAAATCAATAATAAATGATGTTCTATTATAAATCTATAATAATATCAATAGAATCCATTATTCTCTTAGTCTCTTCAATCGTATATACAATTCGATTAATTATTTCAATGTCTGCTGTGGTAATAACATTTCCTTTTCTATCTTTAAGCCATTTCTGTAATGGTTTATAGCCACCCATTTCAAAGTCATAATCTCCATTCCACTTTACTGGAATTTTAATATCATTATTTAGTACAATCTTTTTATCTTCTTTATCAAACGAGTATTTATTTAATTCAGAAATTACAATATCTTCCGCCCCATTTCTATAAAAATTATCAGGATGATGAAGTCTAACAAGTTCTTCTCCCTTTTTTGCTATTGCATAAAAGTAATTTGCATCTTTTGGTAATGGTATTCTTGGAAAATCATATTTTAGGTATTCATTATAGGTATTTCTATATTTTGGAGCATATAAGATACCGTAAATATAATAAACTAGTTCCTTGCCAGTAAAGGTGTTTTCTGTTTTATAATAATCCAATTTTTTTCCAATAGTTTTTTCGAAAGCATTGATTGCTCTATCAGTGAAATTGTAATTTTTATTTAATTCTCCAAAAACTCCAGAATAAACATATAGTGGAAAGAAATAAGTTCCTCCTCTGTTGCTATATAATGTACGTTCGTCAATTGGAAGATTAGAAACCAATACGTGATTATATAGCGTATCCTGAAAAAACTGCTTCATCATGCATAAGCCTAAATTATCTTTATGTCCAACAATGTGCTGCATTACAATTTCTCTTGATCGGCCAATAAATCCACCTGATTTTCCAGTATAAAGTGTGTATTTCACATCGAATGGTCTGTAATAATAAGGAGTTATTTCATAATTTCCACCCAATATTTCTGCTTTAGCTTTTTCGAATGTCCATCCACTTGAATCGTTTTTTTCAAAGTAATATTTTTTTAAATCTTCTAAATCTCTCTCAGTAAACATGTTAATTACGTTTTGAATATCTTCTGGATGATTTTGTATTGAAATTGAATCACACTTTGTTTGAATACCAGAGTTGTATAAATTAAAAATTTCGGAAACACTTATACCTTCTTTGTATATAGATTCATTATCACTATTGAAAGGAACAAAGAGGGATTTTTCATTTTTTATATTCAATTCGGTCCATTTGATATTATGAAGACTGGTTGAATTGAGAACATTATATTTAAAAGTGCGCAAACCAAACAAGTCAGAATGATATACTTTACAGTTTTTATTAATCTTATTTTTTATCATTAATGAAATACTCACACCTTGTGTAATATCAAAAACATTCTCATCTTTAGAGGCATCAGGAGATTTTTCATGCTTCATGATATTTCCGTGTAAATCCATAATATAAATTGAAGAAAATGTTTCCATTAAACTTTTTCGTATTTGTCTATGAGTAATTCCATCGATAAAAGAATTGTTTGAAATAAAACACACTATTCCAAAATCTGTTTTATCAATATGAACTTGTGCGAAACGTAGAAATTTAATATAATCATCATCAAGATTAAGTTTACGTTCGGTAAGATCCCTTTTATATTCCGCTAATAAATCTGTAATCCATTTATTTTTATTTGTTGAGCTTACATTATAAGGAGGGTTGCCAATAATCACATTAATACCAACATTTCTTTTTGCTCCATTCGCCTCGATGGATTCCATGGAAAGCGGATCAATCAAGAATGATATTTGGGAACTGGTATCACCAGGTTCTTCCAGTGTATTGGTAAGATAGACCTGCAGGCGTTTATCGGAATGGAAATCGTAACCGGTCTCCTGCAGGACCATGGCGAGTTTCATGTGGGCGACGGCGTAAGGGGCCATCATCAGCTCGAAACCGTTGACGCGGGGGAGGAGGTGCTTCGGGACATATTCATTCCAGGCTTTTTGGACCGCGGCTTCCGGTTCGCCTTTATGGGCTGCTTTGAAATTCTCGTAGATCGTCAGGATCACCTGGCGCAGGAAGGTTCCGGTGCCGGTGGCGGGGTCCAGCACCTGCACCGCGGGGACTTCAACTTTCTCCATCACGATTTTCAGCCCGGATTTCCCTGCCTGAGCCTTTTCCACGGGCATTTCGACGAATTTTGTCTCCGTGGACGCCAGACCGTCCTTCAGCCCGAATTCGTTCTTCAGGATGTCATCCACCGCCCGGACGATGAAGTTCACCACCGGCTGGGGGGTGTAGTAAACACCGCGCTGTACCTTCTGGGACTTGTCGTATTCGTTCAGGAATTCTTCATAAAAATGCAGCACCGGGTCTTCCCTGCCGCCGCCGGTCTGGCGCCCGAAGTCCTGCACGATCTCTTTCGGGTCGATCCCGGCGAGGATGTCCACCACATTCCCGACCTCCAGTTCATCAAAGGAGATGCCTGAACTTGTCTTTACATCGATGCATTCCGCCAACAGGCTTTTCAGGAAGGGGTTGGTGTTCGGGATGTGCTCCAGCGCTTCTTTGGCGGAAAAGGTTTCCGGTGAATCGTCCATGCAGCGGGCGGAAAAGAGCCCGTAGACCAGGGTCTGCGCGTACATATCCGCGAATTTTTCCTCATCCAGGTCATGGATGAGCTGTTCTTTGAATTTGTTGTAAAGCCCGTGCACAAAACCCTGTTCGGTCTCGATCGCCAGGGTATTCAGGATGCGGTCCCGGATCGCCCGGGCTTCTTCCGCGAGCCTCCTGGTCAGCTCCGCCGCGGCGTGGATGGTCTGGCGGTAACCGGAGGTGAAGGCGGCGGACCAGTTTTCGCGCCAGCCTTCCGTGTCGGAAGGATCGGAAGGCCATGCCAGACGGCTGATCCGTTCCTCGAAGGTCTTGATGTTATGGGTATCTTCCTTCGCCGGAGCGCAGTAGATCACCTTCAGCTGCGGCAGCAGTTCATCCCGCTGTTCGAAATGCGCCAGCCCCAGGGTCGTCTCGTTCCCTTCGCCCCAGGAGCAGATGAAGAGCAGGTCGTTCAGGTTCCAGGCTTTGAACTCGGTATTCAGGTTTCGTTTGCGCGGGATCAGTCCGGAAAGGATGCGGCGCAGCGCCGTGATCTCAAACCGCTTTCCCGAGAACTCCACGCAGAAGATGCCCCACTGCTGGTCGGAAGCCAGGGGCGGAAGCTGCCGGAGGCTTTGGATCTTCGCGCAGGATTCCTCTTTCAGCCCCAGTTCCTCCGGGGTGTATTCATAGGTGTCATATTCAAGGTCGAAATCATCAAAATCAATATCCCAGCCCAGATTATCCGAAAAATACCGGATCCAATCCTCAATACTCTTGACTGTACGAATATCCTGTTTCATTATTTCCTCCGTCAGCTGTCAGCGATCAGCATTCAGCTCTCAGCATTATTAATCTTGAGGTCGATTTTTTCGACCTTGAACATCTGCCTGCATTCTACCTTAAATTCAGTACAGGATTGGAAAGCAGTTTATTGACCACGCTGCGAAAAGCATCTTTAACACCTGCATCTGTCAATTCAGAGATCACCGTGATCCTGCTGACGCCGGCATCTTTGGATGAAGCTCCGCAGTGAAACATTTTTTCGTCCGCTTTATTAAAATCGATGACGATAAATCGATCGTGCATAATGCCGCCTGACGTTTGGAATGATACCTGGATTCCCGGAAATTCTGTATGAAAGTCAGTGTAATCACGGGCATGGAGATAATTTCCGTTGTTATCGCTGAAAACAGCGACTGATACACCTGGTTTTACATTCTGCAGAAGGCGAAGTGTTTTGATGTCAATATAATTATCAACGATATAAACGGTGTGTTTGGCCTTACTGTAAATATCTATATAGGTCTCATCCGCTTTGGCAGGCTGCCCGTTCAGGAACAGATATTCCCGCTGTTCTTCCGGTTTGCTGAAATCCAGCAGATAAGGCGCAATCTCGGATCGTTTTACGGTATCGTTCAGCTGTACAAATACTTCATTGAATTTGGCTTCATGTTCGACCAGCTGTGATTGAATGGCATGCACTGTCTGCTGCGTATCGGAAACCTGCATAGACAGGCGCAGATAATTATGCTGCCCGATTAGCGGCCGGTTCTCAACGATATAATCCTTCATCGCCCGAAAAGTCCGGATCAGGGCTTTGCTTTGCTTCACCGCCAAATCGCCCTTGAGAACGGTCATCAACATATAAATTCCGGATTCCGTAAAAGCATATGGAAGATATGATCTGCCGCCTTTAACACCAACAACCTGGATCGAGGTCACATTTTGTGACCTCGATAATTCCTCAGTTTCTTTTTTTGTCAATTGAAAAACAAAATCATCATCAAACTTATCTGCATTTCTTTTGACTTGCTGATTGAAAGATTTTGTAGTATAACCATAAATCTCAGCTAAATCAAAATCCATCATGACTTTTTCTCCGCGAATTTCATAGATTTTATCGCGGATCGTATTTTCATTTACAATCACTATTTCAGTTCCCATTTATACCTCTGTTCCAAAAGAATTCCTGTTTCCATTGACAAAACTTGATATTACAAAATGTTACTTCAAGTTGACAGTTCATTCCTCTTTCAGTCTGGATTTAACCGAAACAGCACTGCTCACAGCATCACCTCAAGGTATTCCCGAAGAAGCCTGCCGCAGCGTAGTTTTTCCGCATAACTCATCAGGAGATTGATATCCCGCCCCCTTTTTTTCAGATATTTTTTCAGAATTTCCATCGCAGTCTCAAATCCGAGTTTATTTCGGTAGAAAAGAATGTCACAAACTGTCTTTTCCGCGTTATATATGCGGAAATAATTATTCTCGTCCCCTATTGTATCTATCCCGGTATGATAGCGGTCACCGGAGAAAAGGTAATACTGCATTGCCGGCCATTCCGGTGATTTGGGAATTCGGCTGTTTCTGGGGAGAGCGACATCAATTTGAAGAGCCCGGGACGTGGTAAGGCCATGAAAAATGGCAGCACTGATAAGGCATATCACACCCTTTGGCGCGAATATCCGCACATAATGAAAATCGTTTATATCCTCGCTGTATTGCGGATTTTCAAAATAGTCCGGATGAATTTGCAGCAACTGGCCATGAGCGACAAGGTTCCTGATTTTGTATGCTGAGAGCCCGCTGTTGTAGAGTTCCTCACGGGTTATAAATTGTCTGCCGTCATATGCTTCCATATAATCATTATCCTCTTGAGAATGATTTTATTATGTGTTTGCAGATTTATAAAACTGATTACGTTCAATAATAAATTTTGCAAAAATCTCTATTGTTCATAGATGAGCACAGCCTCCTTACTGATCATTTCGATGAGCTCCTGATCACTGGAAGAATCTGTCACCACGTCCACATGGGTCCCCAATGCATCTTCAAGTGAATTTACGAAAGAAATAAAGGTCAGCAGGGAAGAAATATTCCCTTTTGATATCAAAAAGTCATAATCACTCTGTCCGGTCTGGCTGCCTTTTGCTCGTGACCCAAAAAGCATGACTTTCTGAACTCCGTAATTCTTTGCTATCGGAGTGATGATCGATCGAATTCTTTCCTGTTCACTCATGCTTTATTGCCCCTCGGGATTACTTGGGGACTGTCCCTTTATGGGACAGTCCCCTGATGAATCTTCGAAAATAAATTTTAATCTATTTATGCCCAGTTATCGATACATTTTTATATGCTAAGCCAGCTTTTATCAGAAATACTCAATTCACAAGGCATCATTCACGTTCCCATTATTCGAAGGACTTCAGATCAGCTCCATCCAGGTGACCAGGCGGGCTTTTACGCCAATCGGCGCTGTGATGGACCGCAGATAGGTTTGTTTGATGTACCTTTCGACGAGCCTGCGTTTTTCGGCGAATTCTTCCTGATCTGTATGGACAAGGCGAGGTTCCTCCGGTTCGCAGAGGATCGCTTTCCAGATCTCATAGGCTGCTTCGCAGACACTGCTGTCAGTGCTGTCCAGCAGATACCAGCGGAACATTCCCTCGCCCGGTTCGGACCAGTCTCCGTTTGCGTTCATGGTCGGCAGTTCATAGCAGAAGAAGACCCCTTTTCGTGTGGATGCCAGTTTTCCGCTGAACATCTTCGCGGGCAGCTGCGGAACCAGTTTTTCATAGTCCGGATTGGCAGCCATCAACTCCTGATAAGCCAGCGCCATTTCTTCATCTGGTGAGGTTGTTCCGATATATTCGCTGTTGAAATCCTTCAGCGCGTCATAATCGTCCTGAGGTGTGAGCAGTTTCTTCCCCTCGATACCGAAGGTTTTGGAGATACGCAGGGTCTTCTTTGAGACCGTTTTATAAAGGGACAGCAACCCGTCCAATTCATCCGGCGGCAGGAAATTCCAGAACCAGGCTTTGGGACGGTCGGCCGCGATTTCCGGGTGATCTTCCCGGATCTTGTCTTCAATGGCAGCGTCCAGACGCCGGTCAATACGGCCGATGCGCTGCATCAGTTTTACCGGATTCCAGTGCAGTTCGTAATTGATCAGGCAGGAGGCATCCTGCAGGTTCAGACCTTCCGCCAGAACATCTGTGGAGATCAGGATCTGGATCTCATCTTTCACCGTATCGGATGTTTTGTCGTTGTAATACGGGGCAAATCGCTGAATGACATCATGCCGGTCGACGGTCGACTGCCCGTCCAGTTCAAAGATGGAAATATTTTTAAAATCAGGATCAGACTTTAATTCCTCATAAATATATTTCGCGGTGGTGCGGTATTCAGAGAAAATAATGACCTTTTTGCCTCTGGCATGGTCGTCTGTCAGCAGGATGCGTTTCAATTCCCGGATCTTATCATCTTCTTTTACATCGATATGATTTGAGATATCAAAGATATCCCGCAGAAATCTTGCCAGTTCACCTAAATCGAGAAGCGTATCATCCAACATCGTCCGGATGTCAAAATCTTCCATGTCCAGTTTCGGGTCCGCGCTCCAGATGTATTCCGGCAGCCCTGCTTCAAAGTCTTCCAGAGAACTGTCTGTATGTTCAAAATTCGCACTGACATATTCTTCCACATCCGTCAGCTTATCCATCTCGATATCAATAAAGCGTTTATTCCCGTATTCGGCATATTCCTGGACAAATTTCCGCAGACGGACATAAATTCGGATGCAGGTCTCCTGAAACGCGGCGATGGAACTTTCAAAACGCTTGAGCAGCAGCAGGCGCATCAAGGCAACGATCTGAAACTGCCGCTGGGTCTCCATAACATCCAGTTTTGCCTTATCTCCGATGAAATAGGGATAGGGATAGTAAACCGGCAGCGTAAAAATCGGCTGTTCATGACCGCTGCGGTCCTTGTGATAAAAAGAATTGGTGAAATCACCGATCAGCTTTCCATAAGATTTCTGCAGTGAATAGTTCGCAACGATCGGATCCTGCCGTTCGGAGAACCTGACCTTTGATCCTTCATCCGCTTTCAGGCTTTGCATGACATAGGCTCTGCTGCGCTGTACGACCAGTGTCTGGACAAGCTTGTCTGATTTGAATATATCA
Organism: Flexilinea sp.; assembly: GCA_036723985.1. Lineage (GTDB taxonomy): Bacteria > Chloroflexota > Anaerolineae > Anaerolineales > Anaerolineaceae > Flexilinea. The sequence continues at coordinate 5,591 of DAIMGK010000125.1, read as the reverse complement.
TCGGAAATATCGATTTTTTCGGTGATGCCCTCCCCTTCACGCCTTTCGAGAGCTGCTTCCATCTTTTTGAAATGTCCCTTCAGACTGTTAATGCCCAGGGGCGCTGATGCAAAGAAATGATCGTTGTCGCCGGTGAAAAGCTGGATCAAATGCTGGAGGTCAAGGAAACTGTTATTGATCGGAGTAGCTGTCAGCATGAACATTTGTTTCTGTGTTCCCGTGTTCATCATTTCAAACAGTTTCCGGTAGCGGTTCGATCCCTGATTGCGGAAGTTGTGGGCTTCATCGATGATAACAATATCTGCCTGTGTGGCGATCTGTCCCATCAGGTTCTGCCGGCTTTCCAAGGTCAGGTCGGTATGGTTAATGATTTTGAAGGAGAAGAACCCATCCAGAATTTCCGGCATGTATTTTTTGATCGTCGTCTCCCAGACGGAAATACGTGCGGACGCGGGAACCATCAACGCTACACGTTTGCCTTCCTTTTTCACAAAGCGTTCAATCAGCATCATGCCGATAAAGGTTTTGCCAAGCCCGACGCCATCACACATGAAAGCGCCCCGATAACGTTCCGCGATTTTCACCATACTGTTGTATCCGTCTTTCTGATATTTTGAAAGGAGCGGATAGATAACGGAATCGTTCTGTTCCCATTCACTGATGGTTTTTTCATGGGTCTTGAAGTATTCATACATGGAGCGCAGGTAGACATCATAAGGGCTGTATTCTTTGCAGTAATTTTCCATGACTTCCAGGATAGCGGTGGTGATGTCTTCTCCCTCCTGCCAGTATTTTTCAAACCAGGCCTGGAGCTCCTCGACATCTTCTTTGAGCTGTACATTGAGTTCGATGTTCTGGGTCAGTCCTGCTTTGGTGAAGTTGCTGGAACCCACCAGGGCATATCCCATTGGAATATTCATGGCTGTTGGAAACTGTGCTCTGTATTCGTCGCGGAAATACGTAATGTAGGTCTTAGCGTGGAATTTTGACTTATTGAAAACCCGGCATTCGATCTTCCCGGATCTCATCGCTTCCAATATCGCCGGAACACCCAGCAGAAACTCATTTTTGTCCTGTTCGGTGTCAAGGGAGCTTTTCATCGCGGAAAGGATCGACTGTACGGCTTTATCGATAACATCTTTCGTTCGTTTTGTGACTTCATTGCCGAGAATGATGCGGATCTTGTCCAGCTTCTGCCAGTCGCCGTCCAAAATCAGGTTTCCGCCGATCTCCCAATATCCGACGGCAATATCCATCTGTTTTGAAATATCACACCATTCGGATAAATATTTTTTTACACTCCGATCTTCAGATTCATTATCAATGATATACATAGGTTTTTTCCTTTCACACAGTTTCTGAATTAATTGTAATCAAAATATTATATTTTTGCGGGATAAAAAACCGACTCTTTTATTTTCGCTGAATTTCGATCGAGTTAAAGCGGCCTGTTCTTCCGGCTCAGGACTGGGACAGGGAAAACAGGCCGCTTTAACACTTCATCACTGTGGGGACTGTCCCTTCATGGGACGGTCCCCAAGGGGCAGGCTCAGGCAATCAGCTTTACGCAGCTGCCGTTGTCTTTCTGCTTCTCTACGATGATCTGCTTATCAATGCGGTTCTTGAGAGAATCCACGTGGGAGATGATACCGACCAGACGGTGGGAGCCGGCAAGACGGTCGAGGGTGCGGATGGCCTGTTCCAGCGCTTCATTGTCCAGGGTGCCGAAGCCCTCATCCACGAAAAGCGAATCCAGATGGATGCCTCCGGCGGAGGACTGGACTTCGTCCGCCATGCCCAGTGCCAGCGCCAACGATGCCATAAAGGTTTCCCCTCCCGAGAGCGAGTTCGCGTTTCGGCTGGTGCCGTTGTAATGGTCGGTCACGTCCAGATCCAGCCCGAATTTTCCCTGCCTGCTGTCGGTCGATTCGCGGCGTACCAATTCATACCTTCCTCCCGTCATCTGCAGCAGGCGGAGATTCGCCTTTTTAATGATCCGTTCAAAGTACGCCATTTGGATATAAGTCTCCAGGGTGATCTTTTCCTTCCCGCTGATCGTCCCGCTGACGGTTTCATATAGGGTGCGGACGCTGGTATATTCAGTTTCGTGCTTTTTCAATTCTCCGTCAGCCTGGCAGATCTTCTTCAGTAAATCACTGTTGGAAGTGATCCTGTAGTTCAGTTCCTTATCCTGCTGATTCAATTCCTTTCGTTCCGCTTCATTTTTCTGAATTTCTTCTCCCAGAGCGGCCATATCTTCTTCCGGAAGAGCGGTGAGCTGCTGCTTCAGCTGATCGACCGCGGATTTGATCCCGGCGACATCTTTCCCTAACTTCTCGACGGTCTTTTGTTTAGATGACAGTGCCTCTTCTGACTTTTTCAGTTCCACGGAAAGCTTTTTCTGCTGAGAAATTGCCGCCTTCCAATCGGCATAGGGCAGTTTATTCTTTAATTCTTCTGTCTGGCCGCTGAAATTGATCAGATCCGCTTTCAGCGCGGAGAGGGCTTCCCCGTTATCCATGATCCATTTTTCCAGATTCTGCTTAGATGTTTCCAGATCTTTGATCAGATCCGGCAGTTCTTCTTTCCTTGCTTTGCGTTCCTTTGCGGTTTTGATGCCGTCATTCACCTCATCCAGCCGGGCATTGACTTCGGTAAGTTTTTCATCGACAGCCGAAACCGGGGCAATACCTTCGGCTGAAAGCAGCTCCCGGCTCTTTTTCTCCGCAGCCGTCCGTTTTTCTTCCAGCTGCCCTGCCAGTTTGTCACGGTCCGATTCTCTCTTCTGCTTTTCCTTCTCATCAGCAGCACGTGTCTTTTTCAGCCTTTCCAGTTCCTTTTCCGTTGGAGCGTCTTTCTGTTTTACCGCTTTCTGCGGATGATGGGTCGATCCGCAGACCGGGCAGGGACTGCCATCGGCAAGGTCTTCCGCAAGGATCCCCGCCTGGGAGCGAATATAAAGGGCCTGTGCGTCGTCATATTTCTGCGCAGAGTTTTCATATTTTTCTTTTGCCCGGTTGTATTGTTCCAGCGCATCCAATGCGGAGCGGGACAATGCGTCAAAATCAAGCAGCTCCTTCCTGAATTCAGACAGATCTTTCCGCTGCTTTTCTATGTTTGTCTTTTCGTTCTGCAGTCCGATCAATTCTTCTCCGGCAGTCCCGAGGGCAGAGAGCTCGGCATTTTTCTCGGAAAGCTGCTGAACCGTGTCCGTAAGTGTTTTCCTGTGCATATCGCTGCTTTCGGTAAGATCCTGCTGTTCGTCGGTTTTGCTCCGTATCTGATCTTCCAGAGTATCGAGTTTTTGAAAATCATCCTCCATAAGATCGATTTCGTGGATCCGCTCCTGCAGGTCTTTCCGATAAGGATCCTGCTGTTTTTCCTCATCTAAAGCAATTTCCGCTTTTTCAAGAGCGGTTGACTTTTCGCTGAGCGCGGTCTCCTGTTTTTCAAGGTCCTTGCGGAATTGATCTGCCTGCTGCGCGATCTGCATGCGCTTTGTCAATTCAGTTCCTTTCGCATCCGCTTCCCTGATCCGCTGCTGGATCCCTTTCTGCGCCTCGTCATCCTGCCGGATCACAAGCTCCAGCGCTTCGGTCACAAGCGGGACATTCGGTATGCCTTCGATGGCATCTGCCAGTTTTTCTCCGTTTTCATCGGAAGGATCATATTTTATCTGGCCGATGAGCGCGCTCAGCCGCTGTTTATCCCCATCATAGGCAGCTTTCTTTTCCGTGTTCAGTTTGCCGATATGGTCCTGAAGTACCGCATAGTTCTGGGTTTGGAAGATTTTCTGAAAGATCTTTTGCCTCTCCGCAGTATCAGCCCGCAGCAGTTTCTGAAACTCACCCTGGGCGATCATGGCGATCTTGATGAACTGATCATATTCAATGCCGAGAATTTCCCCGATCTTATTTTGGACATCCTTTTTGTTTGAGGACAGCAGCCTCCCGTCAGCATCATACAGCTCTTGTTCGGGTGCTTTGACTTCCCCTTTTTTGCTGACTTTTACCGTCCGGCAGATCCGCCAGGTTTTCCCTTTGTTTTCAAACACGAGGTCAACTACCGTAGGAGTTTTGTTATCTGCATATTTGGACCGCAGCATCCTGAAATCCCGGTCGCTTCCGCTGCATTTCTCGAACAGGGCGCAGGCGATGGCATCGAAGAGCATGGTCTTTCCCGCACCGGTGTCACCGGTGATCAGATAAAGACCGTTTTCCCCGAATTCATCAAAACGAACAACCGTTTCTCCCGCATAGGGACCGAACGCGGTCATAGTCAGTGTAATGGGTCTCATGCTTCCCCCTTCCAGATTTCTTCGATCAGATCATTGATGATTTTTTGCTGCTGCGGATCCATCGGAGTATTATTCCGCCATTCAAAGAATTCGGAAAACAGCGCCAAAGGTGTCTTCTTCTCAACTTCCGGGGTTTCCGTCAGTACAGCAGATTCCTGTGTCCGCTTGTTGTCATAGTCGAGCGTGAGAATATTCGGATAAACGGAACGAAGTCTTGCCATGGCATCCGGCACGTCAGATTCATCCGTCAGAATGGCACGGACAAAATCTTCTTTCCGCGCCTGCGGTTCATTGTATCCGCGCTGCATCAGTTCATCATAGGTCCCTCTGATATCCCGCATATCCCGCAATGGAACGAGCGGAATGGTGCGGATCGATACATTGCCTTTTTCTTTCAATTCGATGACCGTCATGGATTTTTCATGCGATGCCTCTGAGAAAGAGTACTTCAGCGGTGTCCCGCTATAGCGGATCGTTTCTCTGCCGATCGACTGCGGACCGTGGAGATGGCCGAGGGCAGTATAGTCGAAATCATCGAATACCGAAGCATCCACATTGTCCGCCCCGCCGACGCTGTGTTCTTCCGAATCGGATATTTTCGAACCGGTGATGAATTGATGCGCGATCAATACGTTCCGTTCAGCTGTGTTCAACCCGATCTTGCCGATCACAGATCTCAGCGCGTCCGTTGTGGTTTCGATCTCCTCATCCGGGAAAAATGTTTTGATCTGGGATCTCTTAACGAAAGGAAGCATATAAATATGGACAGGACCGAATCTGTCTTCCTTGTCGATAAAATGAACCGTGCCTGTGTAAGGCGGGGCGATATGGATATTCCCCATGGAAAAAATTTTGGATCCGAACGCCAGCCGGTCAGCGGAATCATGATTTCCGCTGATAATGTAAACAGAAACTGACTGTTCATAAAGTGCGTTCAAAAACCCATCGAACAGGTTGATGGCTTCGGCAGGCATCACGGATTTGTCATAAATATCTCCCGCGATCATCACACCGTCAGGCTGTTCCGAAGTGATTATATCAACGATCTGCTGAAGAATATGCTGCTGGTCTTCGATCAGCGATGTCTCATAGATCCTTTTTCCGAGATGTAAATCGGACAGGTGAATCAATTTCATTTTTCGTCTTCCCTTCCCATCTATTCATATGTTGGATCGAAATGATTCAGGATATACTGACCGGGACTGCTGCCGGAGACCCAGTCGTGAGTTGGATCCGGCGTCCCTTTACAGGCTGCCTGAAAAGATATGCTGAATTTTTATCGGAACAAGTCCCA
>DAIMGK010000124.1:0-14462 GCA_036723985.1 Flexilinea sp. | reverse complement strand
TTTATCCATTATCAAATAAAGTGGTGTTTTGACACCCAAACCAGTATTGAGCCGGCGGGGACGGTTTCCGGATGCTCAGTATTGAGCCGGCGGGGACAGTTTCCGGAGGCTCAGTATTGAGCCGGAGGGAACTGTCACCCCCGGTTCAACTCATTTATCGGTTATATTTCTCCGGGTGACAGTTCCGCTGCCGCGTAACCGTCCCCGTCAGCGGGTTTTGAACAGAAAAGAGGTCAGAGAATGGACAAGATCATCGCGGCCTGCGGAAATGACTGTTCGGCGTGTCCGAGATATACGGCACATCCTTATGAAAAGACAGAGGAAGAGCTCCGCCATACAGCAGAACTCTGGCAGAAGATCGGATACCGGGATCATATTGTTTCCAATGAAGAAATATCCTGTACCGGCTGCAAACCTGAAAACCGGTGCAGGTACCATGTCGTGAAATGCTGTGAAGAGCGGGGCGTTCCCACCTGTGCCGGGTGTCCCGGTTACCCCTGCGAAACGATATCGGAGTGTTTTGCCGTGACAAAGACATTTGAGCCCAATTGCAGAAAAGTCTGCACAGAAGAAGAATACACGCAATTACAGGAAGCCTTTTTTGAAAAAAAGATAAATCTGGACAGGATCAACAGACAGCAGTTCAGACGGGAGGAGAAACGATCATGAAACAGATCGCACTAAATGACGGAAATATGATACCCGCGATCGGGTTCGGGACTTACAAGGCAACCGACGGGACCGGGCATGAAGCCGTACTCGACGCGATAAAGGCAGGTTACCGCCTGCTGGATACAGCGAAAGTATACGGCAACGAAGAAGATGTCGCGAAAGCGGTAAAACAAAGCGGCGTTCCGCGGGGTGAATTCTTTATCACTTCCAAACTCGACAGGAACCTGCTCGGATACGACAACGCGAGGTCGGAACTGGAAAAGACACTGAAGCGTCTGGAGACTGATTACCTCGATATGTATCTGCTCCACTGGCCGCGGTCAGACTACGGCATGCCCGATTTTGACGATTGGAAACGGCTGGACATTGAAAGCTGGAAAGCGCTGGAAGAAATGCAGCAGGAAGGAAAGATCAGATCCATCGGCGTCTCAAATTTTCTTCCGCATCATTTGATCAACCTTCTGGAACACGCAGACGTTGTCCCGGCAGTCAACCAGCTGGAGCTGCACCCCGGATACATGCAGCCCGCCGCGTGCGAATTCTGCAAAAAACACGGGATCGCGCCGGAAGCCTGGAGCCCGATCGGACGGGGAAGACTGAGTGAGAATAAAATTTTGAGCGCGATCGCGGAGAAATACAATACCAACGTCCCGCACCTCTGCCTCGTTTTTCTGCATCAGGAGGGGATCATCGTCCTCCCGAAATCCGTAAATTTTGAAAGGATGAAGCAGAATCTGGTCCTGGATGATATCCTTATTTCGGAAGAGGATATGTGGAGGATCCGTACAATGCCGCAGGCAGGCTGGGGCGGGGAACATCCCGATTGCGAACGCATCTATTTCTGAGAAACGGGCGGCTTTCGCATCTGTTCAGAACACCCGCCTGTGATACTGTACCATCTATGGTATAAAATATCAGAAGGGATATTTCCCGTGGTGTATCTTCTGAACAGATACATTTCATCTCTGTCCGGACAGAAACCGACAGAGCCCGGCAGCGGCAGTAAATCTGTAAGAAAACAACAGGAAGGAAATAATATCATGGCACAAAACGATGTAAATGATTATCTGCACCAGATCATCGAAAAGAAATTGGAAAAAATCAGTGAAAACGGCAGCAGCACCGACTCCGGAAACAAGTCTGATCCGGCTTCGGAAACTGCTAAACCCCAAAAAGCTCAGATGACAGAGACCAGGATCTATGTCGGCCTGAATGATCTGGAAACAAAAGAACAGAAATTCAGCACAGAAAAATTTCAGGGCATACTGAAAAAAATATGCCGGAATTATCACGTAGCCTTCTCCCTGGACATTGAAGAAGGCGGATACTTCCACGAAGACGGGACATACACGGAGGAAACATCGCTCGTTCTGATAATGATCGAAGCGGATCCGAATGTGGTACAGGAAATCGCAAAAGACCTGTGCACTTTCTTCCACCAGGAATCCGTTCTCGTCACGGAGGATACGATCACAGGGTACTTTGTCAACAGGGAAACGTTAGATTAGTGACTGAAATCTGACAGTCAGGGATATTTGTTTTAAAAATAAATATCCCTGACAGCCCGGGAAAAAGTCCCCCGGAATTCCCCGCTTCGCAGCGGCGCGGAGCGGGATCGTTTATGTCTGCCAAAATACTTTCCGCGCCTTGTGTTAATCAGCCGGGAGCCACGCACGCCGCAGGGTCCCGCGTGAGGCCCGGCTGACGGAGATCAATTGTTTTCTTCCCCATCCACGACCAATGTCGCGGAGCCGTAGGCTTTCAAAGGCCGCCCGTTCTCATCATACTCTGTTGTATACCGGACATGGAAGGGAACGCGCCCGACAGTCAGCGGGATGATCGCTTCAAGATGATCCACGCCCTGTTCAAGCTGTCTGTGCCAATCCCGGTACATATCCGCGTAATCCGGCGGGAAGATGCCCATTTCGATCGCGGGTTCCGGATAGTTTTTCAGCAGCGCCGGAAGGCCCAGATCCCGCATGCATCTGAAGCAGGGCCTCATTTCCCTGGTACTGATGATATATTCCCATGCGTAAACATTGGCATGTTCAAAGGCAAAACGGAAACGTTTCTCATTATCCTGAAGATCCTGATACTGCCGTTTCTCCGCCGTCACATTCTGAATGATCGCGTAAATGACCGCCTGTCTGCCGGCCTTTCCGATCATGCGGATATGGCTCCTGATGCAGATGGTATCATCACCGCAGCACCTTGAGATGAAGGTGCGCCATGTATCGCAGGATTCTTCCTCACCGGATTCAATTGCCCGCTGTATCGTTTTTTCATAGATCTCACGGTTTTCCGGTGTGAAATATTCCCACTGGTTGGAATGAATAACATCAGACTCCGTCAGGTTCATGCCGATCTCTTTGATATATTTGGGATTGACCCGCAGAATTTCGACCTTGCCGTCTTCATAGCTGAAAATCGCCGCCGCTCCGACATAATTATTGAAAATCAGGGGCTCCAGTGAATCCGGATCCCAAAACTTTGCGGCATTCATGGTATGGATCAAAGTCATGGAGTGGGCCACCGGTTCGAGATCCGTATTCCTGATCTTTTCGATGATCTGATCCTCCGTGACCGGCTTCGAATATAGAAATCCCTGGATATAATTGCAGCCGATCCCCTTCAGAAAATCAGCCTGTGCCAACGTTTCCACACCTTCCGCGATCACCAGTGTATCCAGCCATCTCGCCATTTGCACCATGGCGTTGATAATGATCCCGCCTCTTCCGCCCAGACCGTCTCCGGACAGAAAACGCAGATCCAGCTTGATCGCGTCAATAGGCAGGTGCCGCAGAATACTCAGGGAGGAGTATCCGCTTCCGAAGTCATCCAGATAGACGACATATCCGCACTTATGAAACTGATCAATGACCGAGGTGATAAGTTCCAGCCCGCCGATGGCGGATGACTCCGTAATTTCAGCATGAAGATACTTTACCGGGATATCATAACGTTTCCGTATTTCCTCTATCTCGTTCACATAGTCATGGCCGAAAATGTCATATCTGGAAATATTGAAAGAGACAGGGATCACCGGGATCTGCCGGTCAATACATTTCCGGAGAAACCGGCAAATCTCCTCAAAGGCATACAGATCCGCCTTATGGATCAGGCCGTTCTCCTCCATTATTGTGATAAACCCCGACGGGAACTGCGGACCGAAAACAGGATGATCCCACCGCATCAGCGCTTCAGCACCGATCATCCGTCCGGTCGAATGGTTGTATTGCGGATGGTAACACATATAGATCTTACGGTTTTCCAATCCTTTTTCGAAATCTCTTATGATTTCTTCTTCTTTAATTTATCTCTGCATCATATCACCTCTGATGTTTCGTCCGGTTTCCATTCCGACTTTGGAAATAATTGGATCATCCCTGATTGACGGGTACCGGTCACTGTCTATAACGGGTCAAAAAGACGGTTTTCACTGATTTGCTGTGAATAATTAAGTTTTTTTATAAATAGTTGAAAATTGTCAATTTGTCAATCTATTTCTAAACTTTCTTGACAATGAAAAATGTAAAAAACGGTAAAACCCGTGGGCTGTGAAAAGAGCGCGGGGCCATAAGCAGAAGGTCAGACAGCGAAACTCCTGCTCCGACAATTGATCGGCGAAACCGCCCGTAAGACAGAATTCCGCCGCATTGATTTTTATCGCTGTGCATAAGATACTTTATAATATTACCGGTGAAAAATATCATGGTTCAAGCGCTCATGACGGAGAAAATTTGGCCGCGGCTGCCTTATTTGACGCAAATGCCGCGGGCTGCGGACCCTGTAAAGTCTGTTATTAGCCGATCAAAAGGCCATACTTTTCCAAACATACGGAATAAACGGAGCTGAAAAGTTTTACGATTGAAAAAGATACTGAATGATGATCTGATCTATGAGATCCTGTCTGTCGTGGAAGAGATCCCGGAAGGCAATGTGGCTTCCTATGGGCAGATCGCGCGTCTGATCGGGCGGGAGCGGAATGCCAGGCTTGTGGGCAGGGTCCTGAGCATGTCAGACTTTTACGGAGATTATCCCTGCCATCGGGTCGTGAATCACGCCGGCCGGCTCGCTCCGGATTTTCCCGAACAGCGGGAGCGCCTCTCAGAAGAAGGCGTCCGCTTTCTGGAAAACGGGTATGTGGATATGGGACGTTTTCAGTGGAAGGTTTGAGGACAGACGTAAGACGTATGACTTTCTATGGCGCTTCGGATCTTATTCATATCTGCTGCTGATGTCTGAGCTGCCAATACAAATATAAAAAAGACCTTTTTTTCTATTTATAAAGTACAATAGAAATATCCAAAGCGAAATGAGTCAATGGAAAAGGGTCTCATTGACAAACGGAGAAAAATTTGAAGCGGCTATTATTCGTTGTCCTTTTATTGTGTGTCACTGTTTCCGCGGTTTTCACGGAAACGGTGCTCGCTGCTGCCTGCGGGGAACAGATCGCTCCCGACAGCCGGAATTACAGACCGGAGGGCGCTGAATGACAGCCATGATCCGGCGGGAAGCCATTTATCTCTGGTACTACCTGGACATCCTGTTCCGGCAGATCGCGCCATACTGGGCGCTGGGGATCGCGCTGGGAAGCGCAGTCTCCGTGTTCGGGAAACGTTATATCCACGGGGCATTCGGGAAGATCGGACAGAAGAAGATGGGCTGGCTGGGCGTGATCCCCGCGAGCCTCCTGGGTATGGCATCCCCGCTCTGCATGTACGGGACGATCCCGCTCGCGTCTTCTTTCTCGGAACAGGGCGTAAAGGATGATTATCTGGCGGCGTTCATGATGAGCAGCATCCTGCTGAACCCCCAGCTGCTGTTATATTCGGCGGCATTGGGAAAGACTGCCGTGACCGTCCGCTTCCTCAGCTGTTTCCTCTGCGGATGCACCGCGGGGCTGCTGATCCGTTTCTTTTACAGCGGAAAGGGGAAAAGCTTTTTTGACTTTACCGGATTCCATGAGGGTTCCAGCCGGGATACACACCCGAATCTGCTTATCCGGTACCTGCTGAATGTCTGGCGGAACATCAAAGCCACAGGCCTTTATTTCCTGATCGGCATTTTCCTCACGGCACTGTTCCAGCGTTACGTACCGGAAGATCTGATGGTCAATGTTTTCGGAGGGAACGAAGCCTGGGGCGTCCTGATGGCGGCAACGCTGGGCGTTCCGCTTTACGCCTGCGGCGGGGGAACGATCCCGCTGCTCCGGGAATGGCTGTGGGACGGGATGAGCATGGGCAGTGCCGCTGCCTTCATGCTGACCGGGCCGGCGACAAAGATCACAAATCTCGGGGCGCTGAAGATCGTGCTGGGCATCCGCAGATTTTTGTTATACTGGTTATATGTGATCCTGTTTGCTTTGCTGACGGGATTAGTGGTCAATATTATTGTATAAAAATGAGCCTGCCGGGACAGTCAGTTCCGACGCAAGTCTCAGGCATCAGTCTCATTATAAGGGTGCCGAAAATCACCCGCAGATTTCCGAATAAGGAGTATGTATGAAACGTTTTTTGTTGACAGTTGTTATGGCGCTGGCATTCATGTTCCTCTGCGCGTCTGCCGGTTTCGCGCAGGAAGAAGAAGAACCGCCGGTAGTCTTCTTCACCAGTGATATTTCACCTGAAGGCCTGAAAGCCGTATATGCGGCACTGGAATGGGAACCGGGAGATAAGGTGGCAGTGAAGCTTTCGACCGGTGAATCCGAAAAAACGAATTACCTGCGTCCGGAGCTGATCAAAGATCTGGTCAAGGAATTGGACGCGACGATCGTTGAATGCAACACCGCGTACGGTGGAAACCGGGCTTCGACCGCTGAACATTATATGGTCGCGGAAGACCGGGGTTATACCGAAATCGCGGATTTCCAGGTCCTGGATGAATACGGTTCCATGGAACTCCCGGTCAAAAAAGGCATCCGGCTCAAAAGCGACCTGGTAGGTGCCCATTTTAAAGATTATGATTCCTATGTGATCCTTTCCCACTTCAAAGGACACGCCATGGCCGGTTACGGCGGCGCCATCAAAAACATCTCCATCGGCCTCGCTTCCGCCATGGGGAAGGTCCGCATCCATTCCGGCGGTACCAGTGATACCCGCTGGCACGACGAACTCCAGGATGAATTTCTGGAAGCCATGGCTGAGGCGGGTGAAGCGGTTGCGGATGCTCTGGGTGACCGGATCATCTACATCAATGTAATGAACCGCCTTTCCATCGACTGCGACTGCGACCCCAATCCCTCTGAACCGGATATCCACGATATCGGTATCCTTGCTTCCTATGACCCGGTAGCACTCGACCAGGCCTGCCTTGACCTGATCTATAAAGCTGAGGGGAATGAACGTTTTCTCAAACGCCTTCACGAACTGAACGGGGAACATACCCTGGAACACGCCGTCGAAGTAGGTCTCGGTTCGAGAGAATATACAATGCTGGACATTACGAACGGCCTCGGCAATGTCTATACGCCTTTCGAAGTCACGGAAGAAAAACTGGCTGAGCTGATCCCGCTTCCGGAAGAAGAGAAAGCGGCAGTGGAGGAAATGGAACCTTACAAAGCCGATGATACCTGGGCATTTTATGTTTACCTGATCGGCTCCGACTTGGAATCCATGAAGATGGACAACCTGTCGCAGATCACCCAACTGATGACTGATGACATAAAGGAAGAAAACTTAGCCGCGAAAAAAGCTCAGCGGGCTGAGTACCTGAAAAGATTTATCAGCGAACTCGGGGTACAGGGAATGGAACCGTCCGCGGTGTTCTACCAGCCGGTAGCAAACTATGATTACGGGGCAGGTTCCTCGATCAGAGAAGATGATCCCGACAAAGAGGGATACGCGGCGAAGAACTTAAAACAGATGCTTTCGCTGGCTCTGCCGGAAAATATCAAAATCGTTATCCAGACCGGCGGCGCCAAACGCTGGCAGCTTCCGCAAATCAACCCGAACCGGACCCAGCGTTTCCTCCTGGACAGCAAGGGAATGAAAGAAGTTTCCAGTGTTCCTGTTATTAATATGGCTGATCCGGATAATCTCGCTGATTTTCTGAGCTGGAGTATTGAGAACTATCCGGCAGATCACAGCATGGTGATATTCTGGGATCACGGCGGATCTCATACCGGATATGGTTACGATGATATTTTCGAAAAAATGCTTTCGATCAGCGATCTGCACAACGCGTTTGAAAAAGCTGTCGGATCAAACCCGGAAAAACCTTATTTTGAAGCTATCGGGTTTGACGCCTGTCTGATGGCGAACACAGATGTCTCTCACGCTCTTTACGGTTACGCGAAATATCTGTTCGCCAGTGAGGAAGTAGAACCGGGTACCGGCTGGAGTTACGACATCTGGCTGCAGAACCTTATAGACCATCCGGAAATAAACGGCGCCCAGCTCGGAAAAGCCCTCACAGACAGCTATCTGGAAGAATCAACAAAAGCAGGTGCCGAACTTGGCTATGTCGGTGCGGGCACTTTCGGCGTTTACGATCTGAACGAGGCTGAAGCGCTGTATCAGGCTTATTGCGCCTTCGCGAAAGAAGCGCTTCAGGCTGTGATCAAAAACCCGGGTTATCTTGCGGCCCTGACAGAAGCGGCAAACAATTCTGTGTTTTACGCGTATGACGGTTATACGATCTATAACACGATCGACCTCGGAATGTTTATGGACAGTGTTCCGGAAGCCCTGTCCGAAGCGGCTGCACGGGTCAAGGAACAGCTGAAGAAAGCAGTCATTTATCACCGCGGTGTAGGTTACCTGTCTGAATCACAGGGGATCTCGGTCTACTACCCGGCACATATCGAAAACTACTTAGGCCTGGCATACGTCCTTGACTACATTTATAAGATCTCAGAAAATCCGGATATCAACGCGCTTTATTATTACAAAACAGCCGGCTGTCTGAATGAGGAGATGCAGGAGTATGTGGAAAGCGAAGGATTCGGCAAACCGAAAAACCTTGATTTCTCCATTCTCCGCGGGATCTCCGGTGTGGAAGTAAACGCTGACAACAGCGGGAATTTCTCTTTCACGCTCAGTGATGAACAGATGGAGCTCATCCAGGATGCCAGGCTGCAGCTTGCTTCTTATGATGAAGAGTCCGGCGATGTGCTTTACCTCGGCGAAGACCGCTACATCACTATGTCTGACGAAAACACTTTTGTTGCAGCTTTTGACGGTGAATGGCTGATGATGAATGACTGCCCGCTGCCGGTGGAAATCATCGGATCTACAGAGGAATACATCAATTATACAGTCCCGATGCTCTACAACAAGGCCGAGAAAGTAAACTTCATGCTGAGCTATCACTACGATACACAGTCAGTTGATTTCCTCGGGATCCGCACCGCGGAAAATGAAGCGGACCTGATGGGCCGTGACCTGATCCCGATGAAACAGAACAGCACGTTCCAGGCATTATATGAAACCAGCAACATGGAGAAATACGCGGTGACAAATATCGAAGGTCCGACGATCAAAGTCGATGAGGCCCTGAGCTTCAGCTATAAGCCGCTCGAGGACGGAAAATATTTAGCCTATGTGGTCGTTGAAGACCTGCGTTCGGATAAATATTACACGCCGGTGTTCCAATACACGCTGGAAGACGGTAAAATCGTCGATACAAAGATCATGGAAGACATGTTCGCTTACGAAGACGGGAAATAGTATTCAGATGACCGGCACACGGTACAGGTCATGCTTCGGGCAGGGCCTGTACCCGTGTGCCGTCTTACGCACCCGTTTTCCATCGGATCTTCAAACGCCTCGCGCTGAGAACGATCCGATTTTTGTATGATCTCCCATAAGACAGCAAATGTAAAGTAAGTCCGGACCGGTACAGATCCTTTCCGCGCGGCTTTGCTTTCATCCGAACAGGCCGCGCCTTTTCCGCAGGGAAGCGACACCGCACCTCATTTCTTACCGGAGCCCGGATCCCGAATTATTACACAGGAGGAAGTTCCATGCAGATTCTTTCCCTTAATGGCAAATGGCATTTACAGTCGGACGGTCAGGGTATGCGGATAAACGCTGAGGTACCGGGCACCGTGTATGGAGCAATGCTGGACGCGGGTATCATCCCGGACCCATTTTGGCGGGACAATGAAATGGAAGTCCTGCCGCTGATGGAGGATGGATACCGCTTTACCCGCAGCTTTCATATTCCGGAGTCCCTGCTCTCCAAAGACAGTGTTCTGCTGAGATGTTTCGGACTGGATACGCTTGCGGAAATTGAGATCAACGGTCAGCCCGTGGGAAGGGCTGACAACATGCACAGGACATGGATCTTCGATGTGAAGCAGCTGCTGAAAGCCGGAGAAAACGAGATCAGCATAGCCTTCTCATCCCCCACGAAATATATCAGGGACGCTTTCGCGGCTCACCGTCTGGAAGGGACGGAAGACGCCATGGAGGGTTTCCCTTACCTGCGCAAAGCTCATTATATGTTTGGCTGGGACTGGGGTCCGAGGCTTCCGGACTGCGGTATCTGGCGGGACATTGAGCTGGCAGCCGCTGACCACGCCCGAATCAGGGATGTGCTCATCCGGCAGCATCATGAGGACGGCCGGGTAACACTGTCGGTAAACTCCCGCGTCATCCGCTATGACAGCTGTGAGCCGGCGGTCAGTGTCACAGTCACCGGGCCGGATGGGAAGGTCTGCTCAGGAGAAGGCTCCTCCTGCACGATCATCATTGAGGATCCGAGGCTCTGGTGGCCTGCCGGTCTCGGGGAACAGCCTCTTTATACTGTCGAAGCCACCCTTCGCCTGAAGGACGAGGAACTTGACCGGTGGTCCGGCAGGATCGGGCTCCGGACGCTGACCGTGTGCCGGGATAAAGATCCGGAGGGGAACGGGGAGAGTTTCTGCCACGTTGTCAACGGGGTGAAAGTGTTCGCCATGGGCGCGGACTACATCCCGGAGGATAATCTGCTCTGCCGCCGCAGCCCGGAACTGACCCGGCGGCTGCTGGAGGATGCGCGGATGGCGAATATGAACACGATCCGCGTATGGGGCGGCGGCTGTTACCCGGATGACTGCTTTTTTGATATCTGCGATGAACTGGGGCTGCTGGTCTGGCAGGATATGATGTTCGCCTGCGCGGTATATGATCTGACGGAAGAATTTGAGCGGAACATCCGCGCGGAAATAACAGACAATGTCCGCCGGATCCGTCATCATCCCTCCCTTGCTTTATGGTGCGGGAACAACGAAATGGAAGATTTTGTCCGTCAGGGGAACTGGGTCACCGAAAAGAAACAGGCTGCCGATTACATCAAAATGTATGAATACATTTTCCCGCAGATCCTGAAACAGGAGGATCCGGACGCCTTCTACTGGCCTTCCAGCCCCTCCAGCGGCGGAAGTTTTGAGGGGCCCAATGACCCGGACAGGGGTGATGTCCATTACTGGAATGTCTGGCACGGTCTGAAACCCTTTACTGAATACAGGAAATTCCTGTTCCGTTATGTTTCGGAATTCGGTTTTCAGTCTTTCCCCTGCATGGCAACCATCGAAAGCTTTACGGAACCGGAAGACAGGAATCCCTTTTCCTACATCATGGAGAAACACCAGCGGAATGCCTCGGCGAACGGACGGATCGCCGAATATCTGTCCCAGACCTATCTGTACCCTGCTTCCTTCGATCAGTTCATATACGCCTCGCAGCTGCTCCAGGCACAGGCGATGCAGTACGGGGTGGAACACTGGCGCCGCAACCGGGGACGATGCATGGGAGCCATCATCTGGCAGCTCAACGACTGCTGGCCCGGGGTCAGCTGGTCGAGCATTGACTTCTTCGGGCGCTGGAAAGCGCTGCATTACTATGAAAAACGCTTTTTCGCTCCCGTTCTGATCTCCTGCCATGAGGAAGGGATCATTTCACAGAACACCAACGTAAACGCGGAGCATCTCCCGGACCGGATGACTGCCCGGCTGAATGTTTCCAACGAGACAAGTGAAATATTTCACGGAACAGCCCGATGGAGCCTGCGCCGTCCGGACGCTTCGGTCATCGAGTCCGGCTGTTTTGAGGTAAATGTGCCGCCGATGTCCGCCCGATGGCTGAGCGGCGCGCAGGACTTCTCGCGGTACGGTTTCCATGACTGTTATTATTCCTATGAACTGAGAGACCGCGGGGATACCATGATCGGCAGCGGAAGTGTGCTGTTCTGCGCGCCGAAGCATTTCCGCTTCGTTGATCCCGGGCTGCGTGCGGAGATCGACGGCGCGTGGATCGTTGTCACCGCTGAGGCTTATGCCCGTTCGGTCGAGATCCAATGCGGTCCCGACGTGCTGCTCAGCGATAACTTTTTTGACATGAACGCCGGTCAGGTCCGGGTGAAGATCCTGCGGGGAAAGCCGGATAAAGTGAGCGTGCGAAGCGTGTTTGATATCGGAAAGGAAAACAGAAAATGATCATCCGGAAAGCCGCGGCCGCGGATATTGATGCCGTCGAAAAAATCTATGATGAGATCCATCTGGCGGAAGAAAACGCCGAGATCGAAGTCGGTTGGATCAGAGGCGTTTATCCGGTGCGGAAAACAGCCGAATCCGCGCTGGAAAGGGGCGACCTCTTTGTGCTTGAGGACGAAAATGAGGTCCGGGGCGCCGGGATCATCAATCAGATCCAGGTCGACGCGTATTATGACGCGCCCTGGAAACATGAAGCCGGAGATGATGATGTATGTGTCCTGCATACCCTGGTCATATCCCCGCGGTTTTCCGGAAAGGGGTATGGGAAAGAGTTCGTCAGGTATTATGAAGACTATGCCCTCACCCACGGCCGGCATGAACTGCGCATGGACACAAACGCCCGGAACCGCACAGCCCGTATGATGTATCACAAACTCGGCTATGAAGAGGTCGCCATCGTCCCGACGGTATTCAATAACATTCCCGGCGTCGATCTTGTCCTGCTGGAAAAATATATCAGTCAATAGTCAATAGTTGGTGGCTGGCGGTTATCGGTTGGCGGGGGGAGCTGATCGGGCACATAAGGCTTATATTCGAAGGAAGGGAAGCTGCCCTCGCAGCCGCCGGATACAGCATCCGGATCTTCATCTGAAATATCATGGCTTCCCTCCTGAAGGTTCTGCATTTCTTCATCTGTCAGGGAAATACCGAACTTTTTCTGATCCCTTAGATTTTGCCGGATCCGCGGATATGCCGCACGGGTTTCTTCTGTGGTGAATTCACGTGGACCGGTAAATACTGTTATCCTTTCGATCGATCAGGAGCTGTTTTGAACCTGCCGCTGAAATTTTATTCGGTCAGCCGGATCAAAGCTTTCATGGCGCCGTTGTGATCATTATCCTCATCAGTGACATAGGACGCTTTTTGCTGAATATCAGCAGGAGCGTTTTTCATAGCGAAAGCGTAATCTGCTAATTTAAACATCGGAACATCGTTTGAACTGTCTCCAAAAACCGCGGTCTCATGGCCGTCAATTCCCAGATACTCCTGAAAAAACCGTACCGCGGAAGCTTTGTTGGAATCCTTTTCCATGATGCCGATCCAACCGTAACCGGATTCACGCACATCACAGAACTGTTTTATCTCTCCGAACGATGCCGTGATCTCATGCTTTGCGGCTTTGACTCCGCCCCTGCAGAACAGATGGATCTTGCAGATATTTTCAACAGCGGTCAGATCCCGCGGAGCATCCGGCATGAAACGCCTCATCCCCCAGGCACAAAAGCGGCGGTAATGCTCATCGGAAACAAAATTTTCATACAAGCCGGAGAATACGATGGCCATATCTTCACGCTCTTCTGTGATCGCCTGAACTTTGCAGATCAATTCCGGAGAGATAAACCGCGCATGCAAAAGCTTCTTTCCCCGAAAGAAAACATTGCCATCCACTCCGCTGATGAGCAGATCCGAGTCACGGTCAAACATTTCAAAAAGAAGCCGGGCAGGCCTGCCACTGACGATCGCGGCACTGACATTCCGTCGCGCGAGCAGGTCCACATCCCGGTAAAATGTTTCGGGCAGTTTTCCTTTCCGGGTCAGAAGTGTTCCCTCCAAATCAAATACGCCAAGCCTGATCATTGAATAATTCCTCCATGGGATATGAATCGAAGATTTTTTCATAAGGAGCCCGTATTTCACCGGTGATACCGGTTTTTTCCCCGGTTTTCAGAAAGTCAGGAGTGATAATACTCTCTTTACAGCCTGTCTCCTGTATATTGAGCCGGATCAGCCTTTTCATGGAAAATCTGATGCAATCATCGGATTTCCCGTCAGTGAACCAAGGCAGTTGACGCCGGTAATTTGTTCGGAAATTATTATCTGTATCCGAGATGATCGATCCATTATTGTTATATGGTTTTTCAGCCGGGAACCACGCACGTCGGAAGCTCCCGCGCGGCCCCGGCCCCCCTTTTTTTATGCAGAAAACCGGCTTATCAGGATTTTGTAAAAATATCAAGGTTCCTATTATTCCCAACAATTTTGTCTGAAATTCAATTGTCAAGTTTCAGTTACTAACAATATTTTATCAAAGATTTTACTTGAAATAAATCAGTTTATCTTCATGTTGTCAGGAGTGCATTGATCCCGGATCCATCTGCCGCATCAGGGGATCCGGCAGATGGAAGTTCATCTTAACAATCGGCCGCTCCGATGATCCCGGTCATGACAAGGTACGGAAAAAGGTTCAGCCTTGTGACCGGCCGTCAAACCATAGAACCATCACAACCATCAAACAACCATACATACAACCATACATACGGTAACTTGCAAAAGTAAATGCAACATTTTAAGGGTAGCTGAAAAAGAATAGAAA
>DAIMGK010000123.1:0-14500 GCA_036723985.1 Flexilinea sp. | reverse complement strand
CGACCCCACCGTTTTCACAGCAACCTACAATCAATTCTCCCCGCTGATCATTATCCTCACTGATCTGCCGGAAACCTGAGAACTCCCGGCAGTTGTTGGTGGGGTCGGTTCTGCTGACTCAGCTTGCTGAGTCAGTCAAAACCGACCCCGGGAAGCAGCGTAGGAAACGAACAATGTCCGCGCTTGCGCGGACACCTTCATATCTTCATTTTTATATATGATTTTTCCGATCACCATGTGATGAGAATTGTCACTGCTTACCCCTTGATCCCTGCGCCTTGATCCTATTCTCATCCTTCTCTCAACCGCCGGCTATCACTCTTCATTCTTCGAATAGATCTCCACCGCGCATTTCCCGTCGTATTCCGGCAGGTTGACCGCCACCAGTTCCGACCGGGAAGTCGGGATGTTTTTCCCGACATAATCCGCGCGGATCGGCAGTTCCCGGTGTCCCCGGTCGATCAGGACCGCCAGCTGGATCTCCGCCGGGCGTCCCAGGGCAAATACCCCTTCGATCGCCGCCCGGATCGTCCTCCCGGTATACAGGACATCGTCCACCAGGATGATCTTCCTGTCCTTCACGTCAAAAGGGACATTCGTACCGGTGACACGGGGAAAATCCGGATCCGCGGAAAGGTCATCCCGGTAGAGCGTGATATCCATCGTACCGATGGCGAGCGATACGCCTTCAATATTCTTGATATTGCGCGCGATCCTTTCCGCCAGCGGCACACCCCGGCGGCTGATCCCGATCAGGCACAGCCGGTCAGCCCCCCTGTTCCGTTCCAGAATTTGATGGGCTATACGCATTAAAGCCCGCTCAATCGCCGTCTCGTCCATTATCGAAGCTTTATATGTATACATCGCGGATCCTCTTTGATCTGATCGTTTTCCGGCTCATTCCGGTTTATTGCCGATCATCCCGGAAAACTGTTTCTCCAAAAATCCGGGATACTCTGTTTCCATCCGGTCCCGGATCTCATAATAAGCCTGTTTCGGGGAAAGGGCATATGCCTCGTTCGCCGGCGCTTCGCCCCAGACCGATTCCGGACGCGCATACACCGAGACATCCCAGCCGTAATCCAGGCCGAATTTGTTTTTCCGTCGGCGGAAATCGCTGATGACCGCGAAAAACTTATCCTGCAGCGCGGTCATCGTTCCCTCAAAATTCTTCTCCCCACCGGACGAAAAACCTGCCAACCGTTTCAGCTGCCAGCCCGGCAGTTCGGGAGCCTCACGCAGGCAGTCCATGACCTTTTTCTGGCGGAACAGTACCTGTCCCGCGTACCAGAGAGATTCAAAATCATACCCGTTCCGCCGGTACGCCATGAACAGCGGCAGCCATTCCCGCGAGATGATCCCGGCTTTTCCACCGAAGAACTTCCCATACGCCATTTCCCGGCTGCGGGCAGCCTGCTTGCGCCACTCCCAGGGATCCCGCTCTTCATTGCCCGTCCACCAGTAATGCGGATTGGCGTGTTCCTCCACGGAAAAACCCTCGATCCCGTTCCGGAAAAGCGGCAGGAACCCGGCCTGCCGGATCAGCTCCGACAGTTCCCCGAAATCATGCACACACGCCGGATCATCGTCCAGGATCCCGTACATGATCCAATCTCCCGATTCATTTCCCATATCCACCGCTCTCCCTCCGGCCTGTAATCTTTTTCCCGGCCGGAGACTTTTTATTAGTATATCAGATTCGTTACTGTTGTCCATACGGAGCGGAGAATTTATCATCCGGAAAGCGGTTGTCAGGAAAGTGTTCACAGCCGCCCGGTCCATGAAGTCATCGAACTCTTTTGGGACAGCGGGGACGGTTCGCGTGTGTCCCGGAATCGGGACATCGCGAAATGTCCCCACTGTCCCAAGCCGCGGAGTATATCCGGCCCGGGAGAATTAAATCACCGCATCATCGGTGCCAGGTATGGGATGACGGCCATCCGGGACAACGGCAAGCGTGGGACAATGGCATGTGTGGGACAATGGCATGTGTGGGACAATGGCATGTGTGGGACAATGGGGACATTTCGCGTGTGTCCCGGAATCGGGACACACGTGAACCGTCCCCATTGTCCCATTGTGGTTGGCTGCTGATCAGCTTAAAAACGGGGCTCTCCTCATCCCTCAGGCAATCCGGCTTACGACGGGGGCATCGTTTGTTTGATCCCGGATCACAGATCCAGCCAAAAGGCAGGGCGGACAAGAATGCTTTTGTCAAAGACAGCCAGACCGCACTTACCGACACGGCCATCGACATCGACATACGAGGCGGTCTTATCACTGGAAGCGAGAGACCGTAACCACCAGAAAGAATTGCCATTGCAGGATACCCATCCCCCGTTTTTCATGGCAAATGCTGTTGCCCGGCATATGCGGGATCTATCGTTCGGGAAATATTTCTTCATATCATCAATACTCAGGAGAAAGATCCGGTCTTCCGTATCATTGACTGTAATTGGCATATTCCTGCTGCAGGAATTCTTATTCATTACATTCCGTATTCGTCCCTTCTCATCCGAACTGAAAGCATTCTCATAAAACAAACCATTCAGCCATTTTCTCAGCGAACAATGCTCCCATGGCACATCAGTATTTTTTTCATTGTACGGTTTCGCGTCCAGTCCGTATTTACTGATCAGCAGCGCCCGGCCGTTCACCACCGCCAGCACCTGCCATTCGATGGGTTCCGGACCCTTCCCCGGTTCATCAGCCTGTTCGTACCGCCCGAACGTCAGTGTATCTCCCACATTTGCTTCCGGCTTCGATTTCCCTCCCGGCACTTTTTCTGCCGGCAGGGAAGGATCCGGCTGCACAACAGGTACCGGCATTTGTATCGGTGTGAACGCTGATTTTTCCTGACCGTCATCCAAATTCAGCCAAAAAGCAGGCCGTACAACAATGCCGGAGTCATCGACAAAAGATCCATAGTTATAAATATCGCCAAAATTATTGACATTCGCGGCAGTGTTGCCGGAATTACCCGGCGAACGGAGCCACCAGTCAGAAAGGTTGAACAACCTTCTCAAAAAATTCCTCTTTGCCATGGCATATGCGGTAGAAAGGCACATACGGGCTTCATCATCCTTGAAATACTTATTCGCTTCATCAATACTCAGCAGGAAGATCCGGTCTTTTGTATTTTTACCCCCTTTTGTTCCATGGCCGGAATTATCCGGATTCTTATTCATGACTTCCTTTATCCGATTTTTTTCCTCAGGACCAAACGCGCTGGAATAAAACGACCAGTTCAGCCATGACCGAAGCGTACACGTCTCCCAGGTCACATCAGTCCTTGTATCATTGTACGGTTTCACATCCAGTCCGTATTTGCTGATCAGCAGCGCGCGGCGGTATTCCACCGCCAGCACCTGCCATTCGATGGGTGCCGGACCCTTCCCCGGTTCATTAGCCTGTTTGTACCGCCCGAACATCAGGACATCTCCCACACGTATTGCCCGCCTCGGCGCCGGTTTCGCCGCGGGTTTTGACGTATGGCTGTTGGTCAGGGTCGTTTCCGTACCCTCCCTCACGTTCCCGCTGAGGGTGTACCCGCCCGGGACCGCACCTTCCTGCCAGGTATATTCGATCTCTTTTCCGTCGGAATACTTCGGCAACCCGCTTACCGTTTCCGTCCAGCCGTTTTGCTCCGACAGTGTGACAGCTTTACCGGTCTTACTCAGGATAACGATCAGAGATTCCGGCCTGATCCCGTCCCGGTCGTTCCCGTCGTCCCATATCACTTTCACCGCCGCTTCCGTCATTTCCGGCGTATGGCTGTTGGTCAGAGTCGTTTCCGTTCCCGTCACGGAATATCCGCGGAGGCTGTATCCTTCCGGAAGACTGTCTTCTGTCCAGGTGTAATTGATCACCTTCCCACCCGAATATTTCGGCAGGCCGCTTACCGTCTGCTTCCAGCCGCTTTCCGCGCCGGTCTCCAGACTTTGGATCTTTTTCCCTTCCGAAAGCAGGCTGAGCGTAACTTTGTCCGGCCGCTTTCCGTCCCGGTCATTGTCATCATCCCAGACCACCGCGGCTTCGACCGTCACCAATTTTTTCCCGCCTCCCGGATCCTCGTCGAGATCCAGCCAGAATGCGGGACGCACCGCAACAGATGCCGCGGAGATACTGAAACCGCTCGTATAGATATCCCCGTCACTGCCGACGACCGTCTCAAGGAGGCTGTTGAACCCCGGCGTACGCAGCCACCATCGGGTATTGTTATAAGGCCCTGCATATGCTCCGTTCTTTCCGGCATACCCGGTGCACCGGCATTGACGCGCTTCATAATCTCCGAAATATTCTCTTGCCTCATCAATGCTCAGCAGGAAGATCCGGTCTTCTGTTTCTTCTCCTCCGACTGTCCCATGATCAGGGTTATCCGGATTTTGATTCGCTGTTTTCCGGATCCACACCTTTTCCTCCACACCGAAGGCTTTCTCATAAAACTCCCCGTTCAGCCATGACCGCAGCGTACACGTCTCCCAGGTGATATCAGCCTGTTTTTCATTGTATGGTTTGACGTCCAGTCCGTATCTGCTGATCAGCAGCGCCCGGTCCTTCTCCACCGCCAGCACCTGCCACTCGATGGGTTCCGGACCGTTTCCCGGGTCATTATCCTGTTCATACCGCCCGAAAGTCAGGGTATCTCCCGGACGGATCTTCTGCTTCAGCGGTCCTGCCGGTTCATCCGGCGGTATTTTTCCGCTGTTTCCGGCATCATCCGGTCCGGTCTCTTCACCTTTTTCGACTTCCAGCCCCAGCGCATCCGTCCACAGTCTGAATATCGGTCCGCTGATTCCTTCCTGGACCCCGTATCGCTTTTTTATTTTTGTCAGATATTTCTTTTCATCCGCGGCGGTGATGATTTGATCGTTCTGTTTCTTTTTCTTCAGATCCTCGACGATCCCGGTTTCCATAAAATTCAGAATGTTGCTTATTTCATACTCATCTTCATAATCGGGGTAATGGTCATGCAGCAATCCTATCATTGTCTGCATTTCCTCCGCTGCTTCCGGATGTTTGTCCAGGATTTTTTTCAGATCGATCATATTTTTTCCTCCGGTATCCCTGCTGAATTCATTCGGTCGGAAACCGTACCGTTTCCATTTTTTTATTCGGTCTATTTTGTCATGAAAAATTATATCACTTTCCGCCCGCCGCCGCTGTCATTTTCATTCCCGCGTGCGCGAAAATAAAATCGCCCGTCAAAACCGTTTTTTGTTTGAATTCTTATCATCATCAAATGAAATATGCTAAAATTTAATCATAAAACAGCAGAGGATCTATTATGTTCAGAAATATCACACGGATCAGGCAGGCTCTTTCCAATGAAGAATGCATTGATATTTTGAAAAAACAGCTGCGCGGAGTGTTGTCTGTGTCAGGCGACAACGGATACCCTTACGGCATGCCGCTGAACCATTTCTACAATGAAGAGGATGGGAAGCTTTATTTCCACAGCGGGAGATCCGGGCACAAGATCGACGCCATTCTGCGCGACCCGAAGGCTTCCTTCTGTGTTTATGATGAAGGTACCCGTGAAAACGGGAACTGGTACCTTACAATTAAAAGCGTGATCGTTTTCGGAAGGATCGAGATAGTTGAAGACCGGGAAACGATCTACGACATCGCCCGTAAGCTGAGCTATAAATTCACCGATGACAAAGCATATATCGAGAACGAGATAGAGACCTCCGGACCGGGTACGCTGATGTTCGCATTGGTTCCGGAACATATCAGCGGGAAACGGGTGACGGAGAGATAAGGAATAATTCAAGCAGTGTCCGTGTCCGCAGCGTCTTGACAAAACGTCTGTCCTGCGGCCTCGTTACGGTTTTTTGTGGGATCATGATTCGAAAATCAGCTTTGTTATTATCGGATCTTTTGCTGTTGGCAGCGCTGCATGGAGCCGTAAACACCTCGGAATGCTGAATTCGCTCATGAAAGGTGTGAGCCGGGATCTCAGCAGGTAAGAAGCAGGTTACGGGCGGCAGATCACAGGCGGCAGTCTCCGATCATGACGCCATCGGTGTTTGATCGCCGCAGACGTTTTTCAGGAGGCCCTTCATCATAAGCCTGATTGCTTCGGAGCAGGAAATCAATTGTTATGTTGATCGATCAATTCTTTTCTGAGACAGTATACAGGTATCCGGGAAAACAGGCAGCCGAAAGATAATAAGGAGCGCCATAATTTGTTTATCAGAGAATATATCCTTCAAAACTGGGCACTGATCCTCATTCTTTCAGCTTTTCTGGTATCGCTGAAGATGACGGTTTTTCTTGAAAAAACGATCATCACGGGCCTGTATCAATTAATTGCCGGGATCTTCCTGCTTTCCATCGCTGTGTTTACAGAATTTTCTCTGGTC
The DNA here is from genome assembly GCA_036723985.1 of Flexilinea sp. Taxonomy (GTDB): domain Bacteria; phylum Chloroflexota; class Anaerolineae; order Anaerolineales; family Anaerolineaceae; genus Flexilinea. Next base: position 8,132 of record DAIMGK010000123.1, on the reverse strand, counting down.
GATCTTGGACAGGCCAGGAACCTGCGGATCATTCTGACAGCGATCAGATACAGCGCCACTCCGTTCATTATCGCACAGATCATTTTCACGCTGGTAAAAAAACAGCGCTGGTTCGTTTTTATACCGGCTATCATCCTTACGGTGATCAATATCATTTCGATCTTTACCGGAGTCGTTTTCAGCGTTGATGATGGGTATGTATTCCGCCGGGGCCCGCTCGGTTTCCTTCCTTACATCGTGGTGGGGTTTTACAGTGTTTTTCTGATCGCTATTCTGCTCAAAAACAGCAGCAGGCAGAAAACGGAGATCATTCCGATCATATTTCTCGGTTTTGCGCTTGTATCGGGACTGGTCATGCCGTTCGTTTACGGCAGCCGTTATTCACATGTGTTCTGTACGATCATCTCCATCGCGCTTTATGTTTATTATGTATTTTTGATCCTTCAGGTCACCAAAAAGGATGCGCTGACCGGCCTTCTCAACCGCCAGGCTTATTATGCTGATCTCGACAATGATCCTGAAGATATCAGTGCCCTGGTCTCGATCGACTTGAACGGTCTCAAAAAAATCAATGATACATACGGGCATGAAGCAGGCGATGAAGCGCTGTCAGCGGTTTCGGATTGTCTTTTCCGTTCGCTGAAAAACGGCCAGTCCGGTTACAGGATCGGCGGCGATGAATTTATGATCATCTGCCGGCTCAACTCACTCAATGAAGTCACTGAACTCGTCGAACGCATCCAGAACGCTGTATCTGAAACAAATTACAAATGTTCCGTCGGATACAGTTATTCCGAAAAAGGGGAAAAATCGATCGACGATCTGAAAAAAGAATCAGACGCGATGATGTATCAGGAAAAGGTGAAGTTTTACAGGAATTCCGGTGAGGACAGACGTCAGCGGTGACACCTTTTTCAAACAGGCAGGATATTTAAATCAAGTGGCTGCCGCAAGCTGCAGGGATCTGTATTTGCGGCAGCCGCTCAAAGATTCATGGATCTATGATCAAAAGCTCAGCCAGAAAGCAGGGCGCACTGTTTTGCCATAATAGATATAATAACTTCTATTGAAACTGCCATCTTCAGTGACGCACACCGCACAATTACTCTCGCTGCCCGGAGAACGAAGCCACCACAGGGAATTGCCGTTTTCATCACCTGTCCAATCCCTGTATGCTTTGGTGTAAGCGGAAGCCCGGCACACGCGGGCTTCATTGTTTCCGAAATACTGATCCGCCTCATCAGTACTCAGCAGGAAGATCCGGTCTTTCGTGTCATTCCCGCCCGGTGTCCCAAAATCCGGATTATCCGGATTCCGATTCGTTACTTCCAGGATCCGTTTCTTTTCCTCAGGACTGAATGCGGTGTCGCAGAACTCCCCGTTCAGCCATGTCCGCAGCGAGCAGGTCTCCCAGGTCACATTATCCCATCCATCCTCGTACGGTTTCACATCCAGCCCGAGTCTGCTGATCACCAGCGCACGGCCTTCCTCCACTGCCAGCACCTGCCATTCAATATCTTCCGGTCCGTTGTTTGTATTTTTGTCCTGTTCGTAAAATCCGAACTCCATGATATCTCCCACATTTACTGCCGGCTTCTGTATGGCGGCCGATGTCACTGTCGGAATCATTGTATTAATTTTCTTGTCCTGAGTTTCGGACAGATCCAGCCAAAAAGCGGGACGGACAACATAATCAGTATTATTAACACCAAAGCCATCCGTATTGACTTCGCCGAAGATGTTGACAACCGCGGCACTTTGGCTGATGCCGCCCGGTGAACGGAGCCACCAGTAAGAATTTCTGTAGTAATTACTTACATTCGCCCCTTTTGCTTTTGCGTATGCGGTCACTCTGCTCTGACGGGCTCCATCTGTTCTGAAATATTGCTTCGCTTCATCAATACTCAGCAGGAAAATACGGTCTGATGTGTCATTTCCGCCTGCTGTCCCGGATGTCGGGTTATCCGGATTCCGGTTCGTTGCTTCCGGGATCCGTTCCTTTTCCTCCGGACTGAAAGCGCTGTCGAAAAATTCCCCGTTCAGCCATTTCCGCAGTGTGCTCGTCTCCCAGGTCACATCGCGAAGATCTTCACTGTAGGGTTTCGCGTCCAGTCCGTATCTGCTGATAACCAGAGCGCGGCCGTCCTCCTCCGCCAGGATCTGCCATTCGATTTCTTCCGAACCGTTATCTGTGTTGTTGTCCTGTTCGTAATGTCCGAAAGTGATAATTTTGCCCTTACCGATATCTGCTTTGAAAAGGGGCGGTAACAAAACTGACGCGGCAATGATCAGCAGTACGGCGAGAGAAGCCAGTATACTCTTTTTCCATATACCCGCCCGAGTTTTTTTCTGCATACTTCCGTAAGCCGGTTCGCGTCCTTATATCCGGGGATCTGCTCAAAGAGCCTCCGGGCTTCCGAATAACCTTCTCTGCTATTCTCTTCCATTGCCCGCCGAGCTCTCTGATACAGTTCTTCTTTCTGCTCCCGGTCGATCGCAACCAGCACTTTACTGCATTCTTCCGCAAGCCGGTCCGCGTCCTTATATCCGGAGATCTGCTCAAGGAGACCCCGGGCTTCCGAATAGCTTTCTCTGCTGTTTGCTTCCATTGCCCGCCGTGCTTTTTGGTACAGCTCTTCTTTTCGGGCCTGCTCGATCGCGTCCAGGACTTTACTGCATTCTTCCGCAAGCCGGTCCGCGTCCCTGTATCCGGGGATCTGTTCAAAGAGCCCGCGGGCTTCCGAATAGCTTTCTCTGCTTTTCTTCTCCATTACCCGCAGCGCTTTATGATACAGATCTTCTTTTCTGTATAGTTCATCCAGCGCTTTTTTGCATTCTTCCGCAAGCCGGTCCGCATCCCGGTATCCGGGGATCTGCTGAAAGAGCCTCCGGGCTTCCGAATAGCTTTCCGTGCTTTTCCCTTCCATTGCCCGCAGCGCTTTTTGATACAGTTCTTCTTTTCGGGCCTGTTCGATTTTTGCCAGCTCTTCTGCGCATTCTTCCGCAAGCCGGTCCGCGTCGCGGTATCCGGGGATCTGATCAAAGAGCTTTCGGGCTTCCGAATACCCTTCTGTGCTTTTCCCCGCCATCTCCCGCAGCGCCCTGTTATACAGCTCTTCTTTCCGGGACAGTTCGTCCAGCTCTTTTCCGCACTCTTCCGCAAGACGGTCCGCGTCCCGGTATCCGGGGATCTGATCAAAGAACTTCCGGGCCTCCGAATACCCTTCTGTGCTTTTCCCCGCCATCTCACGAAGCGCCCTGTTATACAGCTCTTCTTTCCGGGACAGTTCGTCCAGCTCTTTTCCGCACTCTTCCGCAAGACGGTCCGCGTCCCGGTATCCGGGGATCTGATCAAAGAACTTCCGGGCCTCCGAATACCCTTCTGTGCTTTTCCCCGCCATCTCACGAAGCGCCCTGTTATACAGCTCTTCTTTCCTGGACAGTTCGTCCAGCTCTTTTCCGCATTCTTCCGCAAGACGGTCCGCGTCCCGGTATCCGGGGATCTGATCAAAGAGCTTCCGGGCTTCCGAATACCCTTCTATGCTTTTCCCCGCCATCTCACGCAGCGCGCTGTTATACAGTTCCTCTTTTCGGGATCGTTCGTCCTGCGCTTTTCCGCATTCTTCCGCAAGACGGTCCGCGTCCCGGTATCCGGGGATCTGCGCAAAGAGCCTGAGGGCTTCCGAATAGCCTTCTATGCTTCTCCCTGCCATCTCCCGAAGCGCCCTGTTATACAGATCTTCTTTTCGGGATCGTTCGATTTTATCAAGCTCTTCTGTGCATTTCCCTTCAAGCAGGTCCGCGTCCTCATACCCGGAGATCTGCTGAAAGAGCCGCCGGGCCTCCGAATAGCCTTCTCTGCTTCCTCCTGCCATCTCCCGCAGCGCCCTGTTATACAGATCTTCTTTTCGGGATCGTTCGATTTTATCCAGCTCTTCTGCGCATTTTCCTTCAAGCAGGTCCGCGTCCCTGTACCCGGAGATCATCTGAAAGAGCCGCCGGGCTTCCGAATAGCCTTCCCTGTTTCCTCCAACCATCTCACGCAGCGCCCTTTTATAGAGCTCCTCTTTCAGGGACCGTTCATCCTGCGCTTCTCTGACGCCCTCCCCGGGACTGTCCGCACTGCTATGCACGGAATTCTGCTGAGCGGTGCGCTGCGGTGCCGAAGGACTATCCTTATTTTCCCCTGCCGTTGCATTGAGGTCATCCTGATACAGAGGAACATCCGCCGGCATTTTTCCGCTGCTGCCATCATCAACCGCATCTGTTTCTTTATGATCTTCGGTTTCCAGTTCAAGGGCGTCAACCCAGAGCCTGAATATCGGTCCGCTGATTTCTTCCGCGATCCCGTACTGTCTTTTTATTTTTTTCAGATACTTCTTTTCATCCGCGGCGGTTATGATCTCATCATTCTGTTTCTTCCTCTGCAGATCATCAACGATCCCGCACTCCATAAAAAACAGTATGATGCGTTTTTCATACTCATTTTCGTAATCGGGGTAATGATCCTGCAGCAGTCCCATCATCATCCGGCTGTCGCCGGCTGCTTCCGGATGTCTGTCCAGGATTTTTTTCAGATCGATCATAATTTTCCCCATGTTCCCGCTGCGTTTTTTTGATCAGGTACCATACCGCTGCCCACCCGTCATAAGAACTGTCTATCTTTTCTTGCTGATGCAGGGATCACATCATGCCCAGTTTCACGCTTATCCAGGCAAATAAAGATACCGCCGCACCGATGACAACTGCGATGATGAGAAAGATCAGTATTTTTTTCCCTATACCCGGTTTGAGTTTTTTTCTGCATTCTTCTGAAAGCCGGTCAGCATCTTTGTATCCGGGGATCTGCTGAAAGAGACGCAGGGCCCCAAAACAGCCTTCTCTGTCCGCAGATGCCATCATATGCAGGGCACTCTGATACAGATGTTCCTTTTGGGCATCCTGTATTTTTATCAATTCATCTGCCGTTCTATCCTGTACCCTTTGATCCTGCGGAATATATTGATCCTGCGGAACGCTCGGTGGTTTTTCCGCATTGTTTTCATCATCACTCCGTTCTGGTCGATCACTGTTTTCGATCTCCAGTTCCAGTGCATCAACCCAGAGCCTGAATATCGATCCGCTGAATTCTTCTGTGGTGCCGTATTGATTTTTTAGTTTTTGCAGATACTTCTTTTCATCCGCGGCGGTTATGATCTCATTATGCTGTTTCTTTCTACGCAGATCATCAACGATCCCGCACTCCATAAAGAACAGTATGATGCGTTTTTCATACTCATTTTCGTAATCGGGGTAATAGTCCTGCAATAGTCCCATCATCTGCCGGCTGTCGCCGGCTGCTTCCGGATGTTTGTTCAGGATTTCTTTCAGATCGATCATAATTTTCCCCATGTTCCCGCTGCGTTCTTTCGATCAGGAACCAGACTGTTTCCTACTGTTTTTGTCTGATATGCAATGCCATGAAAAATTATAACACTTTCGCCCGCCGCTGTCTTATTCACATTTCCATCCCCCGGCCTCCTGCTTACACAGCCGAACAGCTCCCGCTGAAGCCGGAGACAGGGATCAATTTATTTCAGCTCTTAGATCCAGCCAAAAAGCAGGGCGGACAACATACTTGAAATAATCAGCAGGGAACCCGACCGAAAAAATATCACCATATCCACCGACACAGGCAGCACAGTCAATTTCGCTGCCCGGTGAACGGAGCCACCAGCAGGGATTTCCGTTAGATGCAACGATCCACACTCCGTTTTCTTTGGCATATTCTGTAGCTTTGCACTCACGGTCTTTCTCATTTTTGAAATATTTCTTTGCTTCATCAATACTCAGGAGGAAGATACGGTCTTTCGTTGCATTTCCTCCTGCCGTCCCATGATCAGGGTTATCCGGATTCTGATTCGTTACTTCCCGTATCCGATTTTTCTCTTCCGGACGGAAGGCATCCTCATAAAACTTGCCGTTCAGCCATGTCCGCAGCGTACACGTCTCCCAGGTCACGTCACCACCTTCTGCATCGTACATTTTCGCGTCCAGCCCGTATCTGCTGATCAGCAGCGCCCGGTCCTTCTCCACCGCCAGCACCTGCCATTCGATGGGTTCCGGACCGTTGTCCGGGTCATTATCCTGTTCATACCGCCCGAACATCAGGACATCCCCCACATGTACCGCTTGCTTCGCTGCCGCTGAAAGCCTCTCCACAGCCTTTCTCGCCAATTTATCTCCCCAGGCAGCTGCCAGCTGATAATATTTAAATGCCGTCTCACAGGACTGTTCCACACCCCGGCCTTCTTCATACATAAACCCAAGCCTGTATTGTGCCTCGACATGCCCCTGATCGGCTGCCTGCTGATCATATTTCACTGCCATTTCATCGGATTGTTCCACACCAAGGCCGATTACATACAAGATCCCAAGAATGTTTTGCGCATCGGCATTCCCCTGATCGGCTGCCAGCTGATAGTATTTCACTGCCGTTTCACTTGACGGTAACACCACACCCCGGCCATTTTCATACATAACCCCAAGATTGAATTGGGCTTTGGCATTCCCCTGATCGGCTGCCAGCTGATAGTATTTCACTGCCGTTTCCCAGGACTGTTCCACACCCCGGCCGCTTTTATACATACACCCAAGACAGAATTGCGCATCGGCATTTCCCTGATCGGCAGCCAGCTGATAGTACTTCAGCGCTTCCGCGTAATTTTCATTATCGTATGCGGCTTTGCCTATTCCAAATAATTCATCAGCGTTTGCCGCAGATACCGGGATCACATTTGGCAGCGGCATTTTTATCTTCCCGGCTATGAATTTTTCCTGACCCCCATCCAATTTCAGCCAAAAAGCAGGGCGCACATAACCTTCGGGATAACAACGCCAGGTGCCTATCCTATCGACATTGCCATCATGGCCGACGTATACGGCTGAGTTATTGTCCCAGCCCGGAGAACGAAGCCACCACCAGGGCATCTGATCAAATAATAAATTTTTATCGGCATATGCGGTACCCCGGCAGATACGTGTTTTATCATCCCGGAAATACCTGTTCGCTTCATCAAAACTCAGCAGGAATATCCGGTCTTTTGTATCGTTTCCTCCTTTTGTTCTGTATTTTGGGTTATCCGGATTCTGATTCGTTACTTTCAGGATCCGGCTTTTTTCCTCCACGCTGAAGGCATACTTATAAAACCCCCCGTTCAGCCATGCCCGCAGTGTACACGTCTCCCAGGTTATGTCATGCTTTTCATCTTCGTACGGTTTCGCGTCCAGCCCGAATCTGCTGATCACCAGCGCCCGGTCCTTCTCCACCGCCAGTACCTTCCATTCGATGGGTTCCGGACCGTTGTTCAGGTCATTATCCTGTTCAAACCGGCCAAATATCAGGATATCGCCCACATGCAATCCCGGTGCCGGCTTTCTTTCGGGCATCGCGGCGGGTATTTGTACAGCAGCAGGTTTTGGCGTATGGCTGTTCGTCAGGATCGTTACCGTTCCCTTCCGCACAGTCCCGCTGAGCGTGTACCCGCCCGGGACTGCCCCTTCATGCCAGGAATATTTGATCTCTTTCCCGCCGGAATACTTCGGCAGTCCTTTCACCATTTCCGTCCAGCCGTTTTGCTCCGACAGTGTTACAGTTTTACCGGTCTTACTCAGGATCACGATCAGATGATCCGGCCTGATCCCGTCCCGGTCATTCCCGTCGTCCCATACCACTTTCACCGCCGCTTCCGTCTTTTCCGGCGTATGGCTGTTCGTCAGGGTCGTTTCCGTTCCCGTCACGGAATATCCGCGGAGGCTGTATCCTTCCGGAAGGCTGTCTTCCGTCCAGCTGTAATTGATCTCCTGCCCGTCCGAGTATTTCGGCAGACCCCTAACCGTTTGCCTCCAGCCGCTTTCCGCCCCGGTCTCCATACTTCGGATCTTTTCTCCATCCGAAAGCAGGCTGACCGTCACTTTGTCCGGACGCTTTCCGTCCCGGTCATTGTCATCATCCCAGACCACCGCCGCGGATACGCCGACCGTCTCCGCGGTTTTCCCCCGCAGGTCCAGCCAAAATGCGGGACGTGCCATAATAACGGGATCGACGGCACTAAATTTTACAGAAGTGTCCCGGCCATCCGGAAGGACAACCC
>DAIMGK010000122.1:0-14645 GCA_036723985.1 Flexilinea sp. | reverse complement strand
TAATGTCTTTTGGACCTTTTTTACTTTTGACACCCAAACCAGAATTGAGTCGAAGCGAACTGTCACCCCGGCCCATGTAAGCGGCAGGCGATAAAAAACGTGGGGACGGTTCCCTCCGGCTCTGTGCAGAGCCTGCAGAAACCGGCCCCGAACCGGTCATTTTAACAACAAAAAACTGCTGCGATCGCAGCAGTTTCCTGTGCGCTGGGGGGGAATCGAACCCCCACGGCTTGCGCCACATGGCCCTCAACCATGCCTGTCTGCCAGTTCCAGCACCAGCGCATACGAGAATTATTATACGCACACGTCTCAACTTGTCAAGCGATTTTTTCTTTTTCTGTGACAGAAACCTTTTTCCTTTTTCTGTAAACCTTTTTCGGAGTTTCAGAGTTCAGATATCAGGTTTCGGCGGCAGAACAGGGAATTTTTTCTCATTTCCTTCCCCGGCAGTTTCGCCTGACTCTATTGTGTCAGAAGCGCTTCGAGACGTTGTTTGTAAAGGGCGTTGTCGATCTCCCGGATGACGGTACAGTTCGGTTCTTTTTTGCCGTAATAACCGGCTTCGAAACCGGGGCCCATTCCTGCCAGCATTCCCCCGTCATAGAAGATCACCTGTCCGTAGGTCTCATTATGTTCCGTGCAGACATGGGAAACGCAGGGAGAGGCTTTGACGACCACATCACTCCACAGCATGGGCGCCAGGGATACCGCGTCGGGAAGGTCGATCCGCCGCTGTCCGCCGATCGCCAGACAGAAGCGGGCCAGCGCCTCGTTGCTCAGGACGGCATAACGGGCGGCTTCTTTCCCGCTCGCCAGCAGGCGTTCCGTATCTTCGTCAAACCAGGCGGCGGCGCTTGTGCACAGGTCATATCCACCCACATACACATGGACACCGAAATCCATCATCACCTGATAGGCCTCCGCGTCCGCGTAAACATTGAACTCGCTGACCGGCGTGGTATTGCCGCGTCCGAATCCGCAGGTCCCCATGGTCCAGATACATTTCAGATGCTTCATCGTCTCCGGGTCCTTCATCATAGCCAGGGCAAGATTGGTCACCGGGCCGATCACCGCGATCTCGACCTCATCGGGATATTTTTTGACCAGGTCAATGATTGCGTCGCAGGCGCAGACCCCTTCGACCGGTCTGACCGTGGGATGGATCAGGTCACAGTCTGACATCCCGTCGGTACCGTGAACGTTCCTGGCATGGACACGGCTGCGGGTCAGCGGTCTGTCCGCCCCGACATAGACCGGAGGGACGTTGTCCTTCCCCACCGCAATCTCCGCGGACATCAGGCAGTTGAGGGTCGCCTGTTCCACGGGTACATTCCCGCTGACGGTGGTCAGGGCGAGCACATCGACGGAGGGCTCCCGCAGGCACATCATGATCGCAACGGCATCGTCGGATCCGGTATCTGTATCAATAATTATTTTTCTCATTCCAGTCACCTGTTTCTTACTTAAACCTGACAGTTAAAAATATGAGTTATACACTGTAAAAAAACCTGCCAGCCGGGCAAAATGCCCTCGGGGCATCATGCTTCGCAAAGGCGTGGAGCAAAACCGCTTCTGCCGGCAAAAATACTTCCCGCGCCTTGATTTATTCAGCCAAAGGCCACAACTCAAAAACCCACGCCCGGCTCCCTGCACTGCAAGGTGCGGGCTCCGCTCGTTTGATTCAGTGCAGGAGCTTCGCCCATTGATCAGAGAAACCAGGGCCGGTATGTCCGGTTTCTGTCAAATTGTCAAGGATCCTGTATTTCCTGACAATCATGCCGAAAAAATAACTGTCTGGTTTCAGTTACTTATTTTTTTTCTGAGATCCGGCCTTTCCTCGCGCTGCGGAGCTCGTTCAGGTCGATATCGGGGTTGGTGTTGTACATGGGGACGTCAAACATCTGCACGACCGTACAGAAATTGGCATCCACCAGGCGGCTGCGGATGTTGGGATCCACCTCTTTGACCGGCTTCATCAGCGTGATCACGGTCGGCATCTGCGCCTGATAGCGGTAATTTAGGATCTGGTACATCTTTTCCTTCGCCCAGGAAGTCGCGTTCAAGGTATCCAAATAGTTCAGGATCAGCAGCGAAGCCCCCCGGACCTGGTCAAAAACCGAATCGTACGTCGTGGTACTGTTCGGATTGAAGGTAGCCCGCAGATGGTCCAGCAGATCGGAGGCTGTCACGAAAACGGGGTTATCCATGCGCTGTTTGCGGTAGTTGCCGATGGCGGCCGCGAGATGGGTCTTTCCGATGCCGCTTGGTCCGGCGAGCACCAGCCACCCGGAGGGATCCTGCGCGAACTGAAAACTCTCCGCATAGGCACGGGAAAGCTGCGCGGCAGCCCGGTCACTGAGATGTTCGGAACGGCGTGAATCGAAATTATCAAAGCTCCGGTTATACAGCAGATGCAGGATGGAAAGATCGTCATCCATACCGGCTCCGGACAGCGGGTCCCGGTAATCCGGAACGTTCATGATGATCCGGGTGACAAAGGGATCCTTCAGCCGGGAGGCGATACGGCCGTCAATATCCCGGGGATTTACATTGCTGGTAAAGACCGTCGGCAGCTTGTTGACATAGCGGAAATTGACGATCTGATACAGCTTTTCCTCCGCCCAGGGGGTAGAGCTTTGGGCACCGAGATCGTCAAGGATCAGCATCGGGACCGAACGGATCCGGTCGAAACGATCCTCAAAGCTTTCGCTCGTGTTGCCGTAACTCATACGCAGCTGATCCAGCAGGTCCGGAACGGGCTGGAAAATGATCTCTTTTCCCTGTTCCAGCGCGTAATTGGCAATCGCCGCGGCAAGATGGGTTTTTCCCGTCCCGTAACGGCCGGTAAAGAACAGCCATCCGGACGGTTCCTCAGCGTATTTCCGGGCGCAGTCCCGGGCATATGCCAGGTTGGTCTGCTGTTCGGTCCGCAGCTGCCCCCGACCTTCCACATTGAAGGTGTCAAAAGTCATCTGCTCGTAACCGGCCAGATTGGCGCCGGCTGTCCGTGCCCGTTTTCCGGTATCTTCGAAGCGCTTCTTCCGGCATTGGCAGGCGACCTGTTTCCCGGAGGTCGGATCATCTTCGCTGCCGCCGGTGATGATGAACCCAAGCCCGCCGCAGACAGGACAGCCGGGATCTCCGAGGCCGAACCGGTTTTCCGGATCGGAAGAAGCCGGGATCTGGCCTTCCGGCGGAACAAAATCCCGGGCGATGCGCTCCATAATGCTGTTAATCGTTTCCATGATGTCCGTTCTCCTTCCAGGATCGCAGGATCGATTCGATATAACGCCAGCTTCTCGCGTTATTCATGACCGCCTCTTCCATGGCATCGCGGATCCACTCGTAAGAATAATCCTTTTCGCAATCCCGCAGGATATCCGCGATCATCGGCGTCAGCGGTCCGATGTTTTCTTCATACAGTTTAAAAATCGTCGGGCGGAAAACCTCTGTCTGTACACTCAGGTGGAGGAAAGAATTCGGAAGCCAGGAACCGTTTTCCAGACGTTCCAGGCCCGCCCTGCCTTTGGGACTGTTGAGGAAATAGAGCGCCTTTTCATCATAGAGCGCTTTGAGCAGTGTCCCCCGCTCTTCCGCCCCTGCCAGTCCCTCATCCAGAAAGCGCTCCGCTTCTTCCGGATCATCGGATAAACCCCGCATAAACTGTTCCTGTTCAGCGAAATCATCCCGGAACAGGAAGCGCGGCTCCCCTTCGAACTGGTTCAGCAGATGAAACGCGAAAGCGGTCACTTTAAGCTCCGCGAGACTCCCGATATGGGGAAGCAGCTCCTCAAAAAACTGAGTCGGAACAACTTCGATCCCGCTGCTGAATCCGGAAAAAACCTGTCCCATTGGTCTCCTTAATTAGTCATTAGTTGGTAGTTGGTGGTTGGTGGTTATTTGTCGTTCGCCGGCAACTGACCAATTTCAACACAGAACTCTCAACTCTGAACTCTGTTTACTCCTGTCTCATGGCGTTGACGAACTGGGCCTGATTCTTCAGGAACACCAGGTCGATGCTGCCCACGGGACCGTGGCGGTGTTTCTTGACGAGCAGTTTCATCGCCCCGTCCAGTTCCGGACTTTCGGCTTCCTTCCCCGCGTTCGGGTTGTGCAGGAACATGACGATATCCGCGTCCTGTTCCAGAGAGCCGGATTCACGCAGGTCTGACAGCATCGGTTCAGAATCCGCGCCGCGCTTTTCCACACCTCTGGAAAGCTGGGCGGCAGTGAGGACAGGGACATTCAGCTCTTTGGCGAGCATTTTCAGTCCTCTGGAAATGCCGGATACTTCCTGGACCCGGTTGTCGTTCCGGGAATCACCGCTCATCAGCTGCAGATAATCGACAATGATCAGGTCCAGATGGTGCTCCATATGCAGGCGGCGGCACTTTGTCCGGAGCTGCATCGGGGTGATGGCGGGCGTATCATCAAGGAAGATCTTGGTCTCGCCGAAGATGTCCACCGCTTCCACGAAGAAGGTCAGGTCGTCGGGTGTCAGTTTCCCGGTCCGGAGTTTCTGGGTATTGATCCCCGTCTGCTGTGAGATCAGGCGGTGGACCAGCTGTTCATTGGACATTTCCAGAGAGAACATCGCCACATGCTGATTGTACCGCAGCGCGGCGTTTTTCAAAACCGTAAGCATAAAACCGGTTTTCCCCATACCCGGACGGCCGGCGACGATGATCAGGTCGGATTTCTGGAACCCGCCGAGAAGTTTATCCAGGTCCGCCAGGCCGGTGGGAACACCGACGATATCTTTATCTTTCTGATGATAAAGCACACGGATCTTGTCATAGATATCACTGAGCACATCCGCGATGGGGACGACCTCTTTGCGGTCCCGTTTTTCGCTGATATCAAAGACCGCCTGTTCCGTCTCGCTCAGGATCTGGCTGATGTCTTTCTTTGAGTCATACGCCAGGTCCATCATTTTCCGGGCAGCGTCCAGCAGACTTCGCCGCTGGCTTTTTTCCAGCACGATATGCGCGTAAGATTCCGCGTGCATGGAGGAAGGGGTCTTCCCGGTCAGTCCGTAGAAAAACGCCTTTCCGCCGACCTCACCGAGATGGCCCTGGGCGTCCAGTTCCTCGCAGACTGTCTGGACATCGATGGACTGTCCTTTTTCAAGGAGTGCCCCGTATGCTTTCCAGACCCAGCGGTGGCGGTGAACGTAAAAATCCGTATCCGAAATGAGCTGGGAAACGTCGTAATATTTCTCCGGATTGATCAGGATCGCGCCCAGGATCGCTTCTTCAGCCTCTACGCTGAATGGGACCTGGTTGATCTCTTCCGGAACGGGAATATCCTCCGGTTCGACAGGGTCAAAACTGTAATCGTTGATTTCCATGAGCACCTTTACAGGTCAATATTATCGAAAAAGTCCCGGAACGCGGAAAGATCTTCATCTTCCTGGATTTGATCCGTATCCGGCGCTTTTCTCTGTGTGCGGACATCGGCTTCAGGCTGTATCCCGTACGCATCCATCAGGCTCCGGTTCACATAGACCGGAACATGGGTCCGCAGCGCGAGGGAGATCGCATCGGAAGGCCGGCAGTCAATATGGACTTCATCACCCGTTCCGTTTTCCAAAATGATCTCGGCAATGTAGGTCGCTGACCTCATTTCGGTGATCTGCGCGTACAGCATCCGTCCGTCAAGCGCCTTGATCACGGTGCGGAGGAGATCGTGCGGCTGCGGACGGCTGATCTCTATATCCTGAAGAGCGATGATGATGGATTCCGCCTCGAACTGTCCGACAAACAGGGGCAGGGACAGCGGTCCCCTCACTTCTTTGAGAAGGATGAGGCGGTTCTGGCTTGTCAGGCTGACACGCATGCTTTCAACAATTACTTCAGTTTTATCGGACATGATATGCTCGCTCCCTTGTCTGTTTTTTCCGGATATTCTCCGACTTTATTATTTTACATCAAAGTTGGGAATTAGTCATTGGTCATTAGTTATTCGTTGGTGGTTGGTGGTTGGTGGTTGGCAGCCCGGGGTGTGGGGGTATTACAAATTGACGGAGGGATGAACGAGTGAGAATTTGGCGGTGTTTGCGGTGAATGTCTGCCATTATTCAGGTATACTTGTAATCAGATCGTCATCGTTTATCCATTATGACAGAAAGGTGAAGGGAACCTCATGAGAAAACTGATGGGAATTTTTATTGTTTTTCTTTTTGTGCTGTTATCAGCCGTGGTTGCCGGTGCCGGGGATGAAGCTGCGGATCCGGTCCTGCTCTACATGGGGCAGGCGAGCATCCGGATCGTTACCGGAGAGGGAAAAGTGATCTATATCGATCCCTATTCCGGAAACTGGTATGACCTGCCCGCGGATCTGATCCTTATCACACACGGACACCGCGACCACAATGATCTGAGCAAAATAACCGAAAAGAATCCGGACTGCCGGATCATCACGCAGGAAGAAGCGCTCGCTGACGGCATCCACCAGACTTTTGACCTGGGATATGTGAAGATCGAAGCGGTCGAAGCGGGTTACAACCGCAACCATGACGTGAAAGAATGTGTGGGATATATCCTGACTTTCAGCAACGGGAAATCGGTATATGTCAGCGGGGATACATCCACCACTGAACAGATGCCCCTGCTCGCCGAAAAGGAGATCGATTACGCTTTCTTCTGCTGCGACGGGAAATTCAATATGGATACAGAGGAAGCCTCTGCCTGTGCGGATCTGGTCAGGGCAAAGCACAGCATCCCTTACCACGTGGGCGGGAACGGCGGCGAACTCCACTTTGACCGGGCACAGGCGGAACAGTTCCGGGCTGAAAACCGCATTATCATCGAACCGGGTGAAGAATTGATCGTCCGGTAAACAAATATCCGGCGAAAACAGGACCGGTCTCCATATGTGAAATCTTCCCCATATGGAGACCGGTTTTTATTTTAACTGTTCCGAATGAGCCGGGCATTTTCAGGATGGGCGGAACAGCCGGCCGCGGAGGCATTCGGGGGACAGTCCCGTGAATAATGGGAGCAATGATTCTTTTGAAAACACCTC
Source organism: Flexilinea sp. (assembly GCA_036723985.1). Classification (GTDB taxonomy): domain Bacteria; phylum Chloroflexota; class Anaerolineae; order Anaerolineales; family Anaerolineaceae; genus Flexilinea. The sequence continues at coordinate 7,619 of DAIMGK010000122.1, read as the reverse complement.
CGTTTATGGTATGCTTTAAGCAGAAAACAAAGCCGGCAGCAGCGCGGAAAAATTCAGGATTACCGGCAAAAAAAGGCCGGGCGGATCAGCGATGACAAATTCAGGGAAAACAAAATCAGGCATACTTTTTCAGGTCCTTTCGGCATTGTTTCTGATGCTGTGCCTCTTCGGTACGGTTTTTTATATCCGGGCACGGAAAGATCACACGCTGAACTCCGATGAATCCAGTGAAATGGTGCTGGGGAAAATGCTGGCTGACGAAGGGAAGCTCATCACTGAAAACTGGTATTATTCCACCGAACTCCGGGTACTGAACACCAATCTTTTCTATTCCTTCTTCTTCCGGCTCACCGACAGCTGGCACCGGGTGCGGATGCTTTCCTATATCAGTATGTACCTCCTGCTGCTGGCAGTTTATTACTGTCTGAGCCGGGTTTACCGTTTCGGAAAATTCTTTTTCCTCTCGGCGGCGGTGCTTTTCATCCCATTCTCCGCGGACCATTTCAATTTCACGCTGAAAGGCGCCTACTACCTGCCGCATATTACGATCACGTTTCTGATCCTGCTCCTTTCGGAGCTCTGTATCAAAACAACCGGGAAAAGGCAGGTCCTTTTGGCCGCCTTTTCCTTTCTGCTCTCGATCGGGCTGGGAATGGGCGGAGCCCGTCTGCTGCTCATTTTGTATATTCCGCTGCTGCTGGCGGCAGTGCTCGCTGTTACGGACAGGGAACCGATGCGGGACGCGAAGAAATGGCTTATCTTCGCGGGAACTTCCTTTGCCGGCAGCCTGATCGGGTTCTTCATCAACGCGAAGATCCTCGTGAATACCTACCACTTCGACGCCTGGGAAGATACAGCGTTCACAGGGCTTGATTTTTCCCGCATTATCGAAATACTGAACGGTTTTCTTTCTGCTTTCGGATACACGGATGAAAAGATCTTTTCCCCTGCCCTGATCCGGAACGGCGTATGCCTGGCATGGGTCTTTCTCACGATCATCGCGGTCTGCTATCCGCTCATGCGAAAAGAACAGGTCAGCGGGGAATATCGCCGCCTGACATTATTCATCGCATCGGCATTCGCGGTATTCATTCTCTTCTATACCTTTACGGATGCCAGGTACCGCGCGAGATACGCCCTTCCCATCATAATCCTTTCGATCCCGCTGGCTGCCCTGTGGGCTCAGCAGGGAAACCGGAAAAAGGGAGCCGCTCCGGCGCTGCTTTCCGCTTTGATCCTCCTGACCGGCATCAGCGGACTGTTATATTATAAAGAATCATGGAAAAATGACCCGAAAGAAGATATGCGGAAGATCGCGGCGTTCCTGCCCGGGGAGGATTATACAGAAGGCTATTCCTATTTCTGGTACGCGAATCTGCTCACGGAGCTTTCCAACGGCCGTGTGGAGGTATGGGACATCACAGAAGACAATGATGATCCGTCCTACCGCAAAGCCTTTGATATCGACCGCACATCCCACTGGCTCCAGGCAGTCAGCCATGATACGACACATCCTTCCGGGAAGGTCTTCCTGCTGTTCGGAAACAGCGAGTTTGAAAAACACATATGGAAGGACCGTTTCAGCGCTGACGATATCATCTATCAGTCCTATGAACATATCATTTTCGGTTATGAAAACTATGAGGAAATGATCGATAAGCTCTATCCGGGATACGATCTCGTTTTCGGAAACGGTGAATGGCTTGAAAACGGCGCCGACGTGAACGGCCGGCGTGAGCTTTACAGCGGCGGCATCTCCCGTGGACCTTATCAGACGCTTTGGCCCGGGACTTATGAGATCATTATCCAGGGAAGCGGACTGGACCACGCCGGTATATCCTGTATGAAAGAAAACGGCTCCGCCGAAATCGGGACCGCCCCCGCCGGACAAAGCGACACGGAATCGCGCTTCACTTTTTCCCTCACGGAAAAAGCATACGACACTGAGACCGTCATCCGCAATCTGTCCGAAAACCCCGGTGAACCGGTGATCCTTGACACCGTCAGTGTCCGAAGGATCAGTGTCCCCCAGCAATAACGGATATTGCAAACTTCTTTAACTCATTAGGAACGAAGAACAATTTTTTATAGGATGCAGGATTCAGCGGAGATGGCTTTCATGCTGTATTGATGGATCCCGTATTCGGGATATAAAGATTGAAAAATGAATAATTACGGTAAGCGGCGTTCCTCAAGATCCTATCCCGAATTTCCGGGGCATGAAAATCGGTCCTGCCGCATTCCTGCTCCCCGCTCCTTGTTCCTTGATCCTTATCCTCATGGATCCTGAGTCCCGAATCCTGAATCCTTGTCACTTGCCCAAAACGTTCATATCTCCGTTTCTGATGTCCCGCAGCATGCCGAATTTCAGGTAAAATTAATAGATTGAGGAAAAATATGATGGCGCAGAATGGCACACCGACACCTGTCCCGCTGGACATCAACCCTTATATCATCAGCCTTTCCCGGCTCGGGAAATGGACTTTATTCATTTTTCTGGGGATCATTCTGCTTTCCATCCTGCTGAAGATCATACTGGATCTGCGCAGATTTCACTACAAAGACTGAAAGAGAACAGCCTTATGGATATGGAACAGTTCTTTGAAGCCATTCGGGCCCGGCGCCAGAATGAGGAAGCGGCGGCGGCTGATGGAGAGATGTATCTCATCGCAGGCCTCGGCAATCCCGGACGTGAATACCGGGATAGCCGGCATAATTTCGGTTTTATGGTAATTGACCGGCTTGCCGAACGGCTGAATGTACAGTTTAATAAAGAGCAGATGAAGGCGCTGACTGTTACCGCCCCCTATGAAGGGCGGCGCCTGCTGCTTGTCAAACCGCAGACTTATATGAATGACTCCGGACGGGCGGTAGTCCCGCTCCTGCGGTACTATAAGATCCCCCAGGATCATCTGTTCGTGATCCATGATGACATGGATCTTCCTTTCGGCACACTGCGGATACGCCCGAACGGGTCAAACGGCGGGCAGAAGGGAATGGGATCGATCATCACGCAGCTGGGCAGCCAGGAATTCTGCCGTCTTCGCTGCGGCATCGGTCATCCGCCGGGACAGATGGAAGTAATTGACTTTGTCCTTAACAAATTCGGGAAGGAAGACGAAGAACTGCTTCCCGCGATATTGGAGAAAGCCTCTTCCTGCGTACTGGATTTCACAACAAAAGGCTATACCTGGTGCATGAATCACTATAACGGCCGGGTAGAGGGATAAAATGCTGGAACGGATCGCCGCTTTGGGCGAATTTCAGGCAATGTGCGGGCGGATCAATTCCGGAGAGCGGACGGTTTTCGGCTCTCTCGGGCTGCTTCGCTCCGCCCGTTTTCCGGTGACCGCCGCCCTGTACGAACAGCTGAAGCGGCCGGTCCTTTATCTGACAGACAAACCGGAACGGACGCTGCTTGCTCTGGATGAGATCGCATTCTGGCATCCGAAGAGCGACCGTTATCATTTTCCCGCGCCGGAACCCCATTTTTATGAAAACGCCTCTTGGAGCATGTCCGTACGCCATGACCGTGTCCAGACACTTGCACAGCTGACGCGTTTGTTACTCCCCGGAACAGATAAACCGGCCGTCATGCCCCTGATCGCGGCGCCGGTCCGGGCAGTGATGCAGCGCACCCTCAGCCGGCAGGAATTTATCCGGGCTTTCAGGCAGCTGCGGGTCGGGCAGGAGGTCTCCTCCACCGGCCTGTTGCGTATGTGGAGCGCCTCCGGATATGAGGCCGAGGAAGCGGTCCTGGAGCCGGGCCAGTACTCCCGCCGCGGGGAACTGCTGGATATCTGGCCGCATTCGGAGCCATACCCCCTTCGTCTGGACTTTTTCGGCGATGAGATCGAATCGATCCATCGTTTTGATCCGGCGACCCAGCGGAATATCGTGCCTTTACAAAAGGCTTTCATTCCTCCCGCCCGCGAGGTCATCTTTCCGGAAAAAACGGATATCGATATCCAGCCGGATTCCCCCGCGGATTTTTATCTGCCGCTGATCCATAAAACCCCTGCCTGCCTGCTGGACTTCCTTCCCGCGAACACGCTGATCCTCTGCGATGACATGGATATGATCCGTTCGGCAGCCGATGAGCTGGAGGAAGAGGCAGAAGCGCTGCGGAAAGACAGCATCGCGCTCGGGACCCTGGATGAAGCATATCCGGAGCCGTACATCAGCTATTCCGAACTGCAGGACCGTATGGCGGATTTCACTCTGGCGGATCTCGGCCGGTCCGATATTCCCGACAGCAGTTATCTTGCCGACGCTTTCAGTCCGGCAGACCGATTCGGCGGCCATCTGGATACGTTTCTGACATTTCTGCAAAGCCGCTGCCGCGCGAAGGAACCGGTGACGGTCATCAGCCGCCAGGCGGAACGGATCGATGACCTCTGGCACAAAGCCGAACACGATCCGGAAGGTGTCCCGCCGGTCTTCTGCGAAGATTCCCTGTCCGAGGGATTCGTCCTGACCGGAAAAGACCGCGGCAGATCTTATGTCATGACAGACAGCGAGATCTTTGGCTGGGAACGTCCGGCCCCCCGGAAAGCTTCCCGGAAAGCCATTGACGCCCCGGAGAAATATTTCGCCGACCTGAAAGAAGGCGACTATGTCGTCCATGTGGACTACGGCATCGGGATCTATGACGGTCTTGTCAAACGGACGATCGACGGCGTATCCCGGGATTTCCTGCGCATCCTTTACGCGGAGGGAGATCAGCTGTTTGTCCCCGTCCATCAGGCAGACCGGCTCTCCAATTATGTCGGCCCCAACGGGAAGACCCCGGAGATCACCCGTCTCGGCACAAAGGACTGGCTGACCGCCAAGACCTTTGTCCGGGAAAAGGTGCTTGAGATCGCCAATGACCTGCTGGACCTTTACGCCAGACGCCAGGTCACGCCCGGTTACGCTTTTTCCAAAGACAGCCTCTGGATGAAAGACCTGGAAGGGGCTTTTCCTTTTGAGGAGACAGAAGATCAGAAAGCCGCCATCCGCAAAGTCAAAGAAGACATGGAAAGTCCGCGGCCGATGGACCGACTGATCTGCGGCGATGTCGGCTACGGTAAGACCGAGATCGCTCTGCGGGCTGCTTTCAAAGCTGCCTGTGACAGCAAACAGGTCGCGATCCTGGTCCCCACCACCGTTCTCGCCCAGCAGCACTATGAGAATTTTAAAAACCGCTTTGCCGCTTTTCCCATCAATGTGGAAATGCTTTCCCGTTTCCGTTCTCCCCGGGAACAGGGAAAGATCCTCAAAAAACTGGAAAGCGGCGAGATCGATATCATTATCGGAACACACCGGCTTGTTTCCAAGGATGTAAAGTTCAAGGACCTGGGACTGGTAGTGATCGACGAGGAACAGCGCTTTGGTGTGGCACAGAAGGAATATCTGAAAAAGCTCCGTGCCCGGGTGGATGTGCTTACCCTGACGGCGACGCCGATCCCCCGTACCCTGTATATGGCGCTGACCGGGGTGCGGGATATCTCCAACATCAACACGCCCCCATATGAACGGGTCCCCATCACGACCTACGTCGGCCCGTATTCCGAAAAAATCGTCCGGCAGGCCGTGACCCGTGAGATGGAACGCGGCGGGCAGACCTTCTTCGTCCATAACCGGGTGCAGTCGATCTACGCCATGTATGATTATCTGCGCCGGCTGATCCCGGAGGCAAGGATCGGGATCGCCCACGGGCAGCTTGCCGAAAAGCAGCTGGCGGCGGTCATGGAGCAATTCTATAAAGGCAGCCTGGATGTGCTGCTGTGCACCTCGATCATCGAATCCGGACTGGATGTGCCGAATGCCAACACGCTGATCGTCAGCCGGGCGGATATGTTCGGACTGGCACAGCTCTATCAGATCCGCGGACGGGTAGGGCGCAGTTCACAGCGGGCTTACGCCTATTTCTTCCGCCAGAAGGGACATAAACCGACGGAAGCCGGGCTGGAACGTCTGGAAGTGATCGCGGAGAACACACAGTTCGGCGCCGGTTACACGATCGCCATGCGTGATCTGGAGATGAGAGGCGCGGGGGAGATCCTCGGCAGCCGTCAGCACGGCGCCATCGCTTCCGTCGGATTTCATCTCTATACCCGCATGCTGGCGCAGGCCGTACGGAATGTCCGGGATATCAAAGGCATTGAAGTCTCCGATGAAGACCTGGGGATCACCCGGGAAATGGCTTATCTCTTCAACCCAATCACAGTCGAACTGCCGCTGAATATCGGCATTCCTGAGAATTATATCGAAGATGACCAGACCCGGATCAAACTGTACCGGCGGATGGCATCCGTAAATCAGGAATCGGAACTGGATGCCCTGGACGCGGAATTTACCGACCGTTTCGGTCCCCTGCCGGCTGAGATCCGCAACCTTGTATTTCAGATCCGGGTGAAGATCCTCGCCGAACAGATCGGGCTGAGCGCGGTCGTCAAAGAGGGCAATGATATCGTTTTAAAATTCCCGGCGCTTCCCTCAGGCATGGACAGAAGGAACCTTCCGCCGGTCAGCTCTTCCCTTCGGATCGGGAAAAACGCCTACCGCATCACCGGTATTGACTGGAGCGGAAATGACTGGCAGGACCAACTGATCGGGATCCTTTCCCTTTTGGCATTAAAAATGCACCAAAAATAATCTGAAGAACCGATAATCTTTAGGGTTTATTGGATATTAATTCAACCGTTTGTAGTTAAGCCGGTTGATATTATTAACATTGGAGGAAAACATGAAAAAGTATACTCTTGTTGTGCTGCTTATTGCGCTTGTCGTATGTCTGGCCGGCTGCAGTGAAAAGAAGGTTCAGGAAGCAACCGATAAACTGACGGCTGAATTTACTGCAGAAAAAGAAGCGCTCATCGCTGAAAAGGATGAAGCTGTAAAGGCCCTTACCGAAGAAAAGGATGCCGCGATCGCTTCTATGGAAAAGGCAATGGAAGAGGCCCAGGCTGAAGCGGAAGCTGCCCTGAAGTCCGTTGAAGAGGAGAAAGATGCTTTGATCGCCGAAGCGAATGAACAAATCGATGCGCTTACGGCTGAAAAAGAGGCTCTGGTCGCCGATGCCGAAAAAAATCTGAAGTCCGTTACGGAAGCCAAAGATGCCCTGATCGCAGAAGCACAGGAAAGCCTCGCGCAAGTAACGGCTGAAAAAGATGCCGCGATCGACGAGCTGAAAGATGAACTGGAAGACGCAAAAGAAGATGCGGAGGAAAAGATCGAAGAGCTCCAGGAAAAAATGGATGCTCTGGCCGCAGAAAAAGATGCAAAGATATCTGAATTGGAAGAGAGCCTGAAATCCGTGACTGAGACAAAGGACGCGGTCATTGCCGAAACACAGGCAAAGCTGGATGCCGCTGTAGCCGAAAGTGAAGAAAAACTCACCGAAGCGGCGGATTACCTGAAGTCCGTTACGGAAGAGAAGGACGCTTTGATCGCCGAAGCAGAGGAAAACTTCGAAAAAGCGACAGCTGAAATGGAAGCCATGGATGCCGAAGCAAAAGCAAAACTGGCGGCTGTTACGGAAGAAAAAGACACCGCCATCGCTGAAGCGGAAGAAAAACTGGCAGCTGTTACGGAAGAAAAAGACACCGCCATCGCTGAAGCGGAAGAAAAAGTAG
>DAIMGK010000121.1:0-15126 GCA_036723985.1 Flexilinea sp. | reverse complement strand
GTCACTGTGTTTTTGAAGTTGCCCAGCGGCGACCCGATGGCGATAACGGTCTCTCCCGGTTTCAGCAGGTCGGAATTCCCCATCCTTGCTACAGCGGGCATTTTTCCTTCCACTTTCAGGACCGCGAGATCCGAAAAGCTGTCCGCGCTGATCAGCTTTGCCTGCATGGTCGTACCGTCAGCCAGCTCGACTTGATATTCTTTTCCGTCGCTGATAACATGGTTATTTGTGAGGATATATCCGTCCTCACTGACGATCACGCCGCTTCCCATGGATGTGGAATCGGATGTGGGTCCCCACCAGGTCATCATACCCGGGATCACAGCCGTGATGGTGACGACAGCCGGAGCTATGTCTTCAACGACCCTTGTGATCTGTGTTGAAACCTCGACCTGATCGAATTCCATATTCGCTGTCGCGGGACGGTTCTCCAGTTCGATGAGTGATGTCTGAAGATCAGTCACCTGTTTATGCAGCTGAGCGATTTCCGGACCGTTGTCAACCACTGCCGGGGCAGGGGGATTGAGAAAATGAACGAGAGCGGCACCGACGGCTCCGCCGAATATCGCGGCGATCAGCGCGACCAGAAGGCAGACGCCCCAGGAGGGACGGTTGTTTCTCTGACGCTCCTGTCTGACTTCATAATAAGGTGGATATTGGTTATACATTTTCTACCGTTTGTCCTGTTTTTCCGGATCCGGAATTGCCGGTCATTTTTTCTTTTTCGAAAACAGCAGCAGGATACAAGCCAGCGGCCAGATCCAGGCTTTGCTTCCCGGCCCGCTGCTGCCGGTGCAGGGAGCGCTGCGTGTCACTTCGATCAGTCTGAAATCATGTGAGCCGGGATTTTTAATACGCCCTATGCCGGATTCCCCATAAAAACGGGTGAGGGGAAGGCTTTCCATGACGGCTGTCTGTTCTTCCTCACTCAGCATCCTTGCTGTGCCGGCATAAGTTCCGCTTTTCAGCCAGATCTCGACGCCGGGGCTTTGCAGCAGATAGGGGCTCAGTTCTTTCAGGTCATCGGCTGTCACGGCAAGCAGCACCGTACCGTTATGTTCGCAGCAATGAAGGGCGTATTTGCCGCTCCTGCCCGGAAAATACAGCACAGCCTGCTCTCCGAAAACAGCAGGGAGCCCGTTGATCAGCGGACCAAGCCCGCTTTCCCAGCAGAAAATTTCCGCTTTCTGAAGAAGGAATCTGCCGATTTCCTCTTTTTCAGTTGTTTTATTCAGGCGCTTTGCCCGTTCAATGAGATTCATGGCTGTATTCCGGTTCCTGTATTCTGCCGCGGCTGGCTGTCAGCAGTATAGCGGTTTTCTGCTTTTAAGCCTTTACTCTGGCGTAGATCACGGAGGTCCCATCAGAGCCTTTGACTTCCTTGATCTCGAACTCATCCGGGTAAGCCTGGATGAGCAGTGAAAGCTGACGGAAGCCGAAAGTACGGGAGTCAAATCCCGGATCCAACTGCCGGATGTGATGTCCCAGGGAACCCAAGAAAGCCCAGCCGTTATCCTGCGCGGCAAGGTCAAAAGCCTTTTTCAGCAGCGGGATCGGATTCGGGGTGCTGTTGTCTTTTTCCTCAGTTTTGGACTTCGTGCGCTTTTTCCTTGTGGTTTTCGCGGGTTCTGGTTTGGCTGCCGGTTCATTCGGCGCCAGGTTTTCCGTATAAACAAACAGGTCGCAGGCATTAACAAAAGCCCGCGGGGTCTGTTTTTTCCCGATCCCCATCACAAAGATTCCCTGTTCCCGGATACGGGTAGCCAGACGGGTATAATCGCTGTCGCTGGAAACCAGGCAGAAGCCATCTACGACGCCGGAATAAAACAGGTCCATCGCGTCGATGATCATGGCACTGTCCGTGGCGTTTTTCCCGACAGTGTAACGAAATTGCTGGATCGGCTGAATGGCATGGGTCTGCAGGACTTCTTTCCATCCGCCCATGTTGGAAGCGGTCCAGTCGCCGTAGATGCGGCGGATCGTGATCAAACCGTATTTTGTTGTTTCCGCGAGCATCTTTTCGATCATGGAAGGCTGCGCGTTGTCACCATCGATCAGCATGGCAATTCGCTGTGAGGGCGTGACATCCATTATGTCACGAATCGTTAAACTATTGTTGATATCCATATTCTTTGCCATTTATGATCCTTTCTTCCGGATGAAGTTATCATCCTTTGCTTATTATATTTTATTTTGCGTTGTTTCAGGATTTTTGAAGATGGAATGATGAAAGGTATCAGGTTTCGGGTGTCAGGAAAAACGGGAAAGCGGGGCGAGATGCAATGCTGCCGCGCGGCGGGTGAAGTCCGCGCCCTGCGGGATCATGCTCAAAGTGAACAGGCCTGCCCACGGCAGGCCTGTTCACTTTGAGTTATACTGATTTATCTGATCTGTACATCCACGACAGATTGCTTTTCCGCATCGATCAGGCCGAGCCCATTGAGCCGGAGTTTCGGTATGACCGGCAGGCTGACGAATGCCAGTGTCATGAAGGCGTCGATGTCCTTCGATACACCCAGGCTGTGGGCAGCGTCCTTGAGTTTTGCCAGTTTTTTGGCAGCTTCTGTGCAGGTCAGTGTACACATCAGGCCCGCGATCGGCAGCGGCAGTTCTTCGATAACTGTGCCGTCTTTCACCACGACTAATCCGCCCTTCAGCTGACGGACACGTTCCGCCGCCGCCGCCATGTCCGCGTCATTGGTCCCCAGTGCGATCAGGTTGTGAGCGTCATGGGCGACACTGGTGGCGATCGCTCCGGCTTTCAGCCCGTAACCATGGACAAAACCGATGCCGATATGGCCGGTGTTATGATGCCGTTCGAAAACAGCCATTTTGACGATATCCCGTTCAAGGTCGATCCCGCCGTTTCGTTTGTTTTCTTCCGTGAGGTCCACGATCAATTCATCGGTAAGCAGGTCATGTTTCGTCAGGCTGATGACACGGAGTTTGTCCGCGGTAATGGGGTAATGCAGCTGTTCGGCTGTAACAGGCTGCATAAGGAAAGAATTGCAGATGATCGGATGAAGTGCGGGGATGATCCGTATCGGCTTCACGGGTTTTCCGTCTCGGGCGGCGAGTTTACCGTCGATATACACCTGTTCGACCTTTACCTGTTCCAGGTCGGAGAGCACAATGAGATCAGCGTGATATCCCGGAGCCACCGCGCCGTATTGTTTCAGCTGGAAATACTGAGCGGTATTGAAGGTGCACATTTTTATGGCACGGATCGGGTCCGCACCCAGAGCGATCGCTTTCCGGACCGCGTTATCCATATGGCCCTGTTCGATCAGGTCCTCCGGGTGACGGTCGTCGGTCACGAATATCGCCCGCTGGTGGTATGGCGGTTCACAAAGCGGAATAAGCGCTTCCAGATTTTTGGCAGCGGTTCCTTCCCGGATCATGATCCATTGCCCGCGGCTCATTTTTTCGATCCCTTCCTGCGCATTGGTGCATTCATGGTCGGACTGTACGCCCGCGGTCACATAGGCATTCAGAAACTTCCCTGACAGATCGGGTGCATGTCCGTCAACGACCCTGCCGGCGGATTCCGCGTCGCAGATCTTTGTAAGCAAATCGTCATCGCCGTTAATAACCCCCTGCGCGTTCATTACTTCCGCCAGACCGACAACCTCTTTCTTTCTGTAATAAGGTTTGAGATCTTCAGCTTCCAGCACCATGCCGGTTTCCTCCATCTGTGAGGAAGGTACACATGAGGAGAGGGTGTAATAAACATGCATCTGCAGGTTCTTTGTTTTTCTCATCATGTAATTGAAGCCTATGATCCCCGAGACATTGGCGATCTCATGAGGATCAGCGAAGATGGCTGTTGTGCCGTGAGGAATGACAGCGTTCTGAAATTCCGCGGGAGAAAGCAGTGAGGATTCGATATGCATATGGCCGTCCATGAATCCGGGACATACAACTTTTCCGTTCAGATCCACTTCTTTGGTGCCGAAATAGGTACCCAGGCCTACGATCATCCCATCAGTGATAGCGATATCCGCCTTTTCCAGCTGTTCCGTGAAAACATTGACGACAGAAGCGTTTTTCAGTACAAGATCTGCTTTGGTCCTGCCGGCGGCAGCGGCAATCATTCGTTTCTTTTCTTCCAACACAGGATCCCTCCTTATTTTTTTATAACGGCGGTGTACAGATAGCGAAAAACCGCCATCATAGATGTGAACTTGGAATTATAGACAACTATTTACGGCAGTTGGTAGAAACACCCGACCATATTACGGGCTTATATAATTAAAATTTTATGATAATGAAAAAAAAGTATTCTGTCAAGCATGACATTCTGCCCGAAATTTCGGTAAAGTAGTAATGTCTGTCAACCGGAGGTCTGCGGTCAGTTTTTTTCCGGCTGAGGCAATGCGTTATAAAAATACGATTAAAATGAGAATGTGTTTTGAGGATCGAATGAAAACAGGAAAGCAAAAGACCTTCGTTCTGTTTCTGGCGGACATGCTGATCATCGCGGTGGTGATCGGCTGGGTATTTTTTGCTTCCCGGGGACTGCCGAAACTGAATTATTCGGCGGAAGACTGGAAAACGGACAATCTGGTTTTCCGGGACAGTTCCTTTTTTGTGGATGATACAGCGAAAAACTCCGGTGTACGGACAAATTTTTTCTGGGGGCCTTTCACGAACATGAAAGCCGGTTCGTATACCGCTTTTATCGAATACAGCGCGGAGACGGATCAGGAATGTTACGCAGACGCGTATGGGCAAAGCCCCCTGATGGTCTCTTCACCGGGGATCCTCAGCCGCCATCTCCGCTCTGTTTCCTACCAGTTCGAAGTCACCGAAGATATTGACAAATTTGACCTTCGTATCCCATATAACGGCAGCGGGGAATTTTCCATACATTCGATATCCGTAGTTGCCAATAACAACAGGATCAAGCGCACCGCCGCTGAGATCCTTGCGTTTATGGTGCTGGCGGACTGTCTCTTTATCTGTTATTACCAGCCTGAAGAAAGAAAAAAGACCATCCTGATGCTGACAGGGATCATCGCTGCTGTTTCCCTGCCGCTGGCGATCCCCGGCATTCCCCACGGACACGACCTGGAGTTTCACTGTCTTCGTACCGAAGCGCTCGTGCAGGCTATCCGGGCCGGACAGTTTCCTGTCCGCTTCTCGACATTCCCTCTCTGGGGGCTCGGGTACCCGCTTTCGATCTACTATAACGACATTTTCCTGTACTTCCCCGCGCTTCTGCGCATGCTGGGATTCGGGGTCACATCCGCGTATAAGATCTACCTCTTTTCCGTCAATGTCCTGACTGTGCTCCTTTCATATTTCTGCTTTCGGAAGTTTTCGAAAGACAGGGAAACCGCGATGCTTCTGACCCTGCTCTATGCATCCTCCGCGTACCGGCTGGTCAATCTGTATGTCCGGGCAGCGGCAGGCGAATACACCGCGCAGGCGTTCCTGCCGCTGCTGGGCCTGGTTTTTTACAGGATCTATACGCGGCAGACTGATTCCCGGCGGGAGATGGCGGAGAATATCCTGATGCTGGCAGGGGCGCTCAGCGGGTTCATCGCCTCACATATTCCGATCGTGATCATGTCCCTTTTTATCATGGTCCTGGTTTGCCTCTCCCTTTTCAGGAAAACTTTCCGGAAGCAGACTTTGCTGACTTTTGCCGCCGCCGCGGTCCTGACGATCCTTTTGAATTTGTATTACATCGTTCCGTTTGTTGATTATTACTTCCATGTTCCGACGAATATATCCGACCTGGTTGAAAATGCCCGGAGCATCATTCAGCAGCGGGGCGCATATCCGGCACAGCTCTTCACCTTTTTCCGGAATGTTTCCGGTGACAGCGGGGACAGCGCGGCCGAACGTCTGATGCTTACACCCGGCCTGCCCCTGATGCTGCTGTACCTTATGGGACTGGTCCGGTTCTTTATGCGGGGGAAGCTGTCTGGGTCCGGGTGTTTTCTTCTTTTGTCCGCTTCGCTGACATTATGGCTTTCCACGAATCTTTTCCCCTGGAACCGGTTCACTTTTCATGTCCCGTTTTGGCGCTATTTAGCCCAGATCGAATTTCCCTGGCGCTTTTTGACCATCGCTGTTTTATTCCTGACTATGTCAGCAGGGGAAATGTTCCGCGAAACCGATCTCCGGAAATATTACAGAGTATTGGCGGCGGCAGCGGTCCTGATGTCCGTATTCTTTGCCGGCAGGCTGTTCGACCAGAGCAGTATCATTGACAATATCTATGATACGTCGGGCGTGAAGCATTCCCTGTATACCGAAGATTATTTTATTAAGGGATCCTCGCCGGCGAAAATAGATACGGAAATTCATTCGGATAACATGGCGGACGTCCGGATCCTTTCCCGCAATGCCGCTGAACTGAGGCTGTATTGCGCGGCGGGGGATGGGAAGGGACCGCATCTTGTGACCGTTCCGCTGTATAACTACAGAGGTTTTCGGGTCCTGGATGACAGCGGGAATGCCCTTGAGATCCGGAACGGGATACAGAACCGCATCAGTTTTGAACTGCCGGACCGGTTTGAGGGAGATCTGTCCATCGCTTTTCAAACACCTTTCTCCTGGACAGCTGCATTGATCGTTTCCGTGATCACCGCCGCGGGGATATTTTTTTTCGTGTTCCGATGGCTGTCATCCTCCGGCCTTTCACTCACAAAGGACAGAAGGAACGGGAAAAATCTGCTAAAATAATACAACGGAAAAATGAAACGCCGAATTTTCCGCACATACCGCGGAAAAGAAGGGAGTTATTATGAGCCAAAATGAAGATAGAAAATTAGGAAATGTTTTCCTTTCTCACCGGGCGATCTGCACGATCGTATCCCATGCCGCGCAAATGTCGTACGGGATCGTCGGGCTTGCCCCGAAAAATTTAGCTGCCGGACTGGCCGCTGTGCTGACAAAAGACTCAACACAGGGTGTGAGTGTAAAGTCCGACGGGAAAAATGTATCGATCGACCTGTACATCATCGTTGAGTACGGGACCCGCATCACCTCTGTAGCCACCAGCGTATCCGACAGTGTGAAATATCAGGTTGAAAAAATGACCGGCCTCCATGTCGAAAACGTCAATGTCCATGTGAAAGGCCTGCGTGTCAGCGGCCCGGACGAGAAATAAACGGATTCAGGAGACCAATGACCGAAAAAACAACTCAGATAGTGTCCTCCGGACAGAAACCACTGAAAAAACTTAGCGGAAAACAATGGAAATCCATGTTTGAAGCCGGTATGCTCTGGCTGAAGACAAACCAGGGTATCGTAAACGCGTTAAATGTATTCCCGGTACCGGATGGTGATACGGGAACGAATATGCTGCTGACTATGCAGTCCGCCTGGTCCGACATCGTCCTGATGGACGTCAACCATGCGGGACAGATCATGAAAGCCGCCGCGCAGGGAGCGCTGATGGGCGCCCGCGGCAACAGCGGTGTGATCCTCTCTCAGCTCTGGCGGGGTTTTTCCCGGGCTATGGCTGATTGTGAGACCATCACCCCCGCAATTTTCTCCAAAGCGCTGACAGAAGCGAAAAATACGGCTTATAAAGGTGTCGTGAGGCCGGTGGAAGGGACGATCCTGACGGTCCTGAAAGATACCGCCAACGCGGTGGAGGAAGCACTGCCGGAATGTGATGACTTCCGGAAGATCCTGACCGTTACCGTTGATGCCGCGGATGAGTCCGTTCTCCGGACGCCTGACCTGCTCCCGGTGCTGAAACAGGCCGGTGTTGTGGATTCCGGCGGACGGGGCCTGTTTTATATCTTTGAGGGCTTCTATCGCTGGCTTACCGGAGAACCGCTGGATATCAACGCGGATATTCCGCCGGTGTTTTCCCTTTCCCAGCTGGACAGCATGAACGAAGAGGAAGTGATCGAACCCGGACAGGATTATGAAGTCGTGGTTGATTTCCACCCGAATAAAGATCTGGAACTGAGCGCTTTTTATGACCGTCTCAGCGACATGGGTACTTCCATCCAGGTCGGTGAAGGGGATGAAATGTACCGCATGCATATCCATGTGCCGACGGAAAACCTTTACGCCCCGATCAACTACGTCATGGAGCTCGGAACTGTCACCAAAGTAGCGATCGAGAACCTGGTCGCGCAGATGGAGGATATCCGCAAGAAGAAGGAAAGTGAATACACACTGGCTGAGGTCAATCCGGATCAGATCGCCGTCATCGCGGTCTCACCGGGTGAAGGCATCTCCCGGGTGCTGGCATCCCTCGGCGTCAATGCGATCATCTCCGGCGGACAGACCATGAACCCCAGTACCGAACAGATCCTGAAAGCTGTTGAAGACCTGCCAACGGACAAGATCATCATCCTGCCGAATAATAAAAATATCATCCTTTCCGCTCAGAACGCTGTCAGCCAGTCCGTCAAGAAAGTGGCTGTGATCCGTTCCAAGAACATCGCTCAGGGGATCGGTTCCATGCTGCAGCTGAACCCCGACGGTGACTTTGACCAGGTGGTCAATGCTATGAACGAATCCCTCCTGCAGGTGGAATCCGGTGAACTGACCCGGGCGACACGTACCGTCAAACTTAACGGTGTTAACGTCACCGAAGGCCAGGTGATCGGCATCCACAACGGTGACCTGGTGATCGCTGCGGATTCCATCGAACAGGGCCTGATGGACCTGCTGGAACAGATGAAGACCGACGATTTTGAACAAATCACACTCTTCTACGGCAACGGGCTGACCGATGCTGAAGCCGAAGGGTATGTCGAAAAGATCCGGGAACGCTACCCTGACCATGAAGTAGAATGCCACTACGGCGGCCAGCCTCACTACTACTTCTCATTGTCAGTGGAATAATAAAGAAGTCTCAATAATGCAATCAAAGACCGCCAGGGCGGTCTTTTTTCACTATTAATTACAATTATCATTAACTGAAACCTGACAGTTGGATTTCAGACATACTTGTCGGTAATAATAAGATCCCTGACATTTTTACAAAATCCAAATAAGCCGGTTTTCTGCAGATTCAAAAAAAAGGGGGGCCGGGAGCCACGCGGGAGCGTGCGTGGTCCCCGGCTGAAAAATACAAGCGCGGATAGTATTTTGGCAGACAGAAGTGATTCCGCTCCGCGCCGCTGCGAAGCATGGTATTTTGAAGGCCTTTATTCCGGGTGTCAAGGTGATTTGTTTTTACGATATATTTCCCGTATTATTAACAGTCAAGTTTAGATCATTAATATAAAATGCTGTATAACACTTGAAAAATTCGAGAGTAAGCCATGCATTTTGCCTCATTAAAATTGAACATTATGCCTGCTAATTCTGCCTGACCCGAACACGGGCTAATGATCCCTTTTTTATATTTTAAAAAAATTTCAAAACAATTTATAAACCCGGCTGTTCTTTTGATATAATATATTATCGGGAGTGAGAAGAAGGACATTTTATGCGGGGAAAACGAGCTTTTTTGCTTATACTCATACTTATTTTTTTATCAGGTTTTATAAAATACACCGCACAGCCGGCATCGGCATGGAGCGATCAGGACGCACTGAAAGCAGCCAAAGCGCATTTGGAATCCATGGCATATTCCAAGGCAGGACTGATCCTGCAGCTGAAAGCGGACGGTTTTTCCTCCGCGGAAGCTGAATACGCAGCCGAACACTGCGGGGCGAAATGGAATGACATGGCGGTGAACCGGGCACAGTTTCATTTCAGCAATATTCCCCTTTCCAGAAACGGATTGCTCCAGCGCCTGGAAGAAGAAGGCTTCACTTCGGAACAGGCTCAATTCGGTGTTGAAACAATTAATGCGGACTGGAATGATTCAGCAGCCCGCCGGGCACGGTCCTACATGGAGACCAGGCATTTTTCCGAGGAAGAACTCATCGAACAGCTGATCCAGGATGGTTTCACCTTCAACGAAGCAATTTACGGTGTGTCCAACATCGGGACCGCCTGGGACATTACGGACGGAAAGCAAACGCCTGCGGACCAAACAGGTACCGGCCCGCAGGATCCTGCTGCGGAAAGCGATAATGTGGACCGGGATGAAGCAGCCATTGAAAAGGCTCGGAATTACATGAACAGCGGTAATTATTCTGAAGCCGAACTCATTCAGCAGCTTATGTTGGACGGTTATACCCGGGATCAGGCTGTATTTGCCGCAAGAAACAGCGGTATCGACTGGTTCAGTGCTGCACAGCAGCAGGCCGAAGCACATCTCCGCGCATCCTATCACACCACTGAAGAACTCATCGATCTGCTCGAGCTTGACGGATTTTCCCGCGAAGAAGCCGAATACGGCGCTGATGCCGCTATGAACCACAGCACCGGGAAGAAGGTTGAAGGCGCATCGGACGACACCGGCATGATCAGCGAAACCATGATCGATACCCTGCAGGAGAATCTCTACCTGTTTTTCCCCATACAAAGCCTGAAAGAAGGCTTTCCTTCGGCACTGGAGCCCGCATATTCCGATGTCGGCCCCGGGACACTCGTTCAGACCCGGAACCAGTACGGTGAACGGAAGATCAAACTTTTCGCCAATGCTGATTTTGTTCATGATCACAGGTCTTATACCCTCGTCAACACAGGAAAAATGGACAATTTCCTTTTCTCCATGGATGTAACTGTCAATGACGTATTTCCCGCGGATCAGGGCGGATGCTTTATTGCCTTCACCAATGAATTTGACCCTGCCGTTTCCAAAGAAGATGCGGTAATGATCGCTCTCCTTGCCCATGAAGACGGCGTCGAGATTTACAGAAAACCCATCAGCGCCGATTCGGGGACCCATATACCCGTTCCCGTTGAAATAAAAGAAACCTACAAACTCACTCTCGTCCATCTGACCGGGTTGACCTTCGTTTTTATAGATGAAACCTATGTCATGCAATATCCCGACGATACTCCCGCACCCTACTACCTGATTTACGGCAGCGCACTCTTCAGCCACGGTGACAATGCCTACTGTGCTTTTGATAATCTTGCCATCAGAAAGGTGAACAATTGATCATGAGCCGGAAAATGTTTTTATTATTGATACTGTTGTTCCTGATCGGGTCATTTGCCGGAGCCGTGTATTCAGATGACGAAAGCGAAATTATCAATCCCAATAATCTTCTTTCTTATGCTGACGACACCATCTTCGTGCGTTTTGCCTTCCTTCAGGATTTCTCCGAGGATCAGGGATATGTTAATGAACTGCCGAATCCCACCACCATTCACGAATACTTCGTCTATGACGGCGTAGGGACCGACCGCCTCATATCACTGCTTCCCGCCGCTGAAACCATAAAGACCACAAACAAACGCCTGTGCTTTGAAAATTCCCGGAAAAGGGAATTCCACGTTACCTATTCCGTGCTCCAGTGGGAAAATGTGCCCGAGTCCGGCAACGGCCTCTGCTGGATCGGTTATACCAACGAACTCGCTGTCGGAAAAGGGCGGGGGAGCGGTATCATCATCTATCCCGGTGACCAGGCCTATTTCTTCTCTCCCGGAGAAAACGGAACTGTCTACAAAAGCATCTTTGATCTCTCATTTCTCGACCCCCTCGAAGAGATCCAGTTTGACTTCATCCGTCTGGATAAAACCATTTATGTTTATGCCGACGGATATTTTATCTTCAGCTACAAAGATGATATCGATGAAATGGTCTCCTTCCAGGCAGGAGCCGAACTGTTTCAGGGTGCAAATCAGATCCGCTGTGACTTTGACAACTTTTCCATGAGAGTAAAGTAATTTTCTGTGTCAGACGCAGTAAAGATCATGGCAAATCATCATTTGCCGTTTCGGACTGAAAAGGTGACCGCCGCAAAAGCGTGTGAGTCTTATAAAGAGAATTAAGCAGGGGCGGAAATCAGGCGCGGAGCGAAGCCCGGGAGCCGAATCATAATTCAGCGCAGCGGTTCCTTAAGGATCTCGCTTTTGCAAATACACAATTATTCGATCCCGCACCTTGCGAAACACAATGTCCTGCATACAGCAGGATATTACAAATTTAGCTCTTATAGCAGAAATACAGAAAGGAGACCATGAAAAAATACATCTTCCTTCCCCTTCTCCTGGCCTTATTGCTGACTGCCGTCATTCCCTGTGCCGCGCAGATCGATCCCATCCTTGTCAACAAGCCCCATCCGAATGTTTTCGACTGCAATAACGATGTCTTCATTGAACTGATGGAAAAGCCCTCGATGATCCGGTCGACGAGCGGAAAAGTCGCAAAAAACGGCACCTTCATCCTTCTTAATACCGAAATCCTGTTCCTTATCGATACCATATGGGATGGTATTGATAAAAACAGCTTTATACTCAAACGTACTGCCGAAGACGGAAGCGAAGCTGTTTATCCGCTGGACTATGTCACTTCAATGATGCTGAACCTGCGCCACAGTCAGAAAACCTTCTCCGATCCTATGAAATTTACCTCTCTCACGGCTTATTACCTGATCTTTGACGTGGATTCCTATAAGAAAGACGGATGGACGCTGATGTTCCGTCCCACGGAACGCGGCGGCGACCTGCCTTATTGTGAAGTTGATATTCCCCTGCCCGTCGGATGAAAGGAGATCATGCGTATATGAAAAAGATCACAGTGTTTTTATTTATACTGGTGCTGTTTATTTCTGCCGCAGCGGTATCATCACAGGATGACTCCCTGGATCAAATGTATCCGGTATTAAAGATTAAGAACCCTTATCCGGTGAACGAACGTGCCCTTTATTACCGTTTCCCTTCCGATATGCTCTTTTTTGAACCTATGGACCTCTCGTATTTTCCCCATGAAACCTGGGATAAAGATAAATGGTCCCTTCTTGGCCGCTGGGGAGACGGAAAAACCTATAACCAGATCATATACCTCGATCAACCCATCGATAAACAGCTTATTCACGGTACGGAAGTCACAAAATTAGGATACTCCAGTGACTTTTATCTGTACACTGATCTCTTTGTTGTCGATAATTATCCCGAAAACACCGGCTCCTGCTATCTTTATTACTCCAACTCCGTTATCACCGGTCTCAATGACAGCAACGGTCTCATGATCGATCCCGAAGCCGGTATCTATTTCGTCAACAATATCTACGGCGGGAAACGTTATAAAACCTACACTCCCCGCCAGATCAAACACACACTCAGCGTTGTAAAAGAACTTGATCCCAAAAACTATGCCTTTTCCATCGATGAACTCGAAAGTTCTTCCTTCGCCACATCCAATTTTGCCCGGGAAAAAATCGACCAGGCTTTCCTGTCAAAACTTGAACATGTAGAATCATCCTTCCGAATGACCGCAAGCCCCGCTATCCGTGTCTATCGGATCGAAATCGTCCGCCTTAACGGAAATTCCATGATCTTCATCAACGGAAAACCTGTCTTTTCCGGTAAAGACAACATCACAACCCTCATCCGGGAAGAAGGAAAGCCCGACAGGGTCGTTCCGTCCAGAGTTGCCTGGAGCGTCGGACCCATTCTCAACCCCGAGGGACTCACCGTCACCTGCACCGTCGGTAATTTTTATGTTTTCGGCACAGGAAAATATGAAGAGTAATACTATGATGCCAAAACCCTTGTTCAAAACCTTCCTGACAGTCCTCTTTGTCTTTTTTATCGCCTGTATCCCTGCTTTCGCGGAAGATCTTGTACTCAGCAGCGATTATGTCCCTTCCTATGCGGAACCTGAAACCTTCCCCGATGTCCTGAAGATAGGCGCTTCAATGGAATGCGGTACGCTTTCTTTCAAACTTACCGCACAGCCTGTCATCACAAAATCCGGCCACGGTATTCTCTCTGACCAGGATACAAAATATCTCGTCATTCGCCTCAACATCACAAACAGCGGTGATGAAACCGTCGGATGGCTCACCCCTGATTCCTTCTATGTCCAGGAGACCTATCTCGATCAGATTTACGGCACATACCGGTTAAATGTTATCATGAGCGCCAAAATGGCCTCCGGTTACCATGTGCCTGCCTTCTATTCTTCGATCGCACCGGGGAAAATGATCCAGACCGTTCTTGTTTTCAGCGTTTTTCCTGAAGTTGACAGCTGGATCCTCAATATTGCCCCGAAAGTTCTCGGGGAAACAGAGGCGGAAGACGTGATCCGTTTCCAGCTTCCCAAAGCGCTGGTACAGTGAAAATAAGATTTAAGATATAAGAAATATGAGATAAGAAATATGAAAAGAAATCTGATCCTTCCTGTTTTCTTTTTGCTCGCCCTGGCTTTTCTGCCTGCCCTGGCTGATGACGGGGTCCTTGTTGATTACAAAGCGAAATATGTATGCGGAGATACGTTTGAGATCTCCCTTCCCGAACCTCCCGCGACCAGCAGCCAGGTCACCAACGCCGGTACGATCCAGGCAGAAGCCAATAGTGACGATACATTGATGCAGGTCCGTGTCCGGATGAGGAACCTTACTCACGGCGTGCTGAAGGGAATGGGGAAAGAAAGCTTTCAGCTGACCGGATATGTCCGGGACCGGTTCCTTTCTTATACTCCGGAGGTGATCCTCCACACGGATTATTTCAGCGCTGCCAATTTTTACACCTGGGATCAGCTTCCTCCCCTTCGTATGGCGGATGTTTTGCTGATCTTCCGGGTGAATCCTGTTCTGATCAACTGGGAATTGCAGGTCGATCTGGATGCAGAATCAAATGTCAGCTACGAAATGAGTAACGTGAGCTACCAGCCTATTTCAGGTCTGAGACCGTGTAAAGCACTGTTCCAATTTGACCGGATCCAGAATCTGGAAACCAAAAAGGTTACATACTATGAGAGGGAAATCAGTCAATAGTCATTAGTTGGTGGCTGGGATGATTCGGGAGATGGAGATATGCTGTAAAAAGGCAGGCGCTGCGGGTTTTACGGGCGCATGCGGAAACAGTTTATCACTGTCACAAATTCATCTTTCTTTTTCGAAAGTATGGTAACATTTATCCGGTAAATTGAACAGGGTACTGAAATGCCCGCAATTCACTGATGACAGCCGGTGCCGAAAGGCTCAATATCCTGCCGAGGCGAATGAAGAGAAGTCAAACCAATTCTTTGACCTTATTGTCTTTGTCTGTGCAGCCGGCGGCAAAGATTTTTTATTTTTAACGGGAAGGAGGATACTACATTGGCCTTTACAAAAGATGAGAAATCAAAGATGATGG
>DAIMGK010000120.1:0-15270 GCA_036723985.1 Flexilinea sp. | reverse complement strand
GCACTGAAATGGTCATGCCCGGCGATAACGTCGTCATGGAAGTGGAACTGATCGTTCCGGTCGCTCTGGAAAAGGGCTCCAAGTTCGCTATCCGCGAAGGTGGTCTGACCGTCGGCGCCGGTACCGTTACCGAGATCCTTGCGTAATTGATTTGAAACAGACAGCGCTGGTGGCGTCATCGGCGCTGTTATCTTGAAAAAAGAGGAGTGTTCGGCCGGGAGGCCGGACGATTAGAAAAAATGGCATCTAAGAAGAAAGATATCCGTCCCGTGATCACGCTCGCCTGCACCGAATGCAAGGAACGCAATTACACGACTCAGAAAAATCGTCGTAATGATCCCGGCAGAATGGAACTGAAAAAATACTGCAGCCGCTGCCGCAAGCACACGCTGCATCGCGAGACGAAATAATCATTTCGTTTTGGAGTTTTCAAAGTCTGTGTTATAATAAGGCAGACTTGATATAGGTGAATAGCTCAATTAGGCAGAGCGCTTGTCTCCAAAACAAGAGGTTGTGGGTTCGATTCCTGCTTCACCTGCTAAGCTGGAAACGCCGCTGTTTCAGCGGCGTTTTAAACGTCAAAAAGAATCGCTTTTTAAGGAGTAATCATGGCAGATTCCAAATCACAAAAAAACGATAAACCGGTCGTGAAGAAGCCGAACAAGATCCAGAAATGGTGGCGGGAAACCGTCGGTGAACTGCGTAAAGTCACCTGGCCGACCAAAGAAGACGCCATTAAAATGACAAAGATCGTCATTGTTGTTGTCCTGGCAACCGCTGTATTCCTCGGCGTTGTTGATTTCGTATTTTCAAGACTTGTCGGATTGCTGCTTGGCTGATAGGACCTGCCTTTTATGAGTACTACAGAGTTTGACGAACTGGATGATATGATCGAACAGACCGACCTGTCTTTGGAGTCGGAGTTCGATCCGGATTTGGTTCCGGAAGATGGCTTCTTTGAAAAGACTGCCAAAAAAGGTTCATCAAAAAAATCTGCTCGTTCCAACAAGCCGGTCCTTGCCGAAGAAGACGAAAAGATCGAAAGCGTTGATGAAGTCTATTGGTACGTTGTCCATTGCTATTCCGGTTATGAGAACAAGGTCTGCCATAATCTTGAACAGCGCATTGAAACCATGGGAATGAAGGATATGATCTTTGACGTGATCGTTCCGCAGCAGGAAGAGATCGAGATCAAAGACGGCAAGCGCAAGACCATCAAACGGAATATTTTCCCGGGTTATGTCCTGGTCCAGATGAAAATGACAGAACAGTCCTGGTTCATTGTCCGCAACACCCCCGGTGTCACCGGATTCATCGGAATGGGCAAACAGCCGACGCCGCTGCGCCCGGAAGAAGCCCGTGAGATCTTCAAACGCGCCGAAGCAGAAGCACCGCATCTGAACGTAACCTTCAAGGAAGGCGAAAAAGTCCGGATCATCGATGGACCTTTCAACGATTTCACAGGTGTCGTTTCTTCTTACGATATGGAAAAGACCAAAGTTCGTGTCATGGTCAATTTCTTTGGCCGTGAAACACCTGTCGAGCTGGACTTCCTTCAGGTCGAGAAGTCATAATTTCAGGGTAATGTTCCCCGGATGTGTTATACTTCCGGGGTTGAATTTTGTGGAAGGGTAAAATACCCGTTATTACCACCAAGGAGTTTATTGTGGCAAAAAAATTAAAAGCTGTTGTAAAGTTGAATTTGACTGCCGGTAAAGCCAATCCTGCGCCTCCGGTAGGTCCTGCGTTAGCCAGTCATGGTATCAACATCATGGCCTTCTGTAAGGAATATAACGCCCGCACGAGCAGCCGCTCCGGCGAAATTCTTCCTGCCGAAATCACCATTTATACCGATGGCTCCTTCACTTTCGTTTTGAAGACCCCTCCGGCTTCCTATCTGCTGAAGAAAGCTGCCGGAATCGAAACCGCCTCTGCCAATGGCAGCAAGGTTAAGGTCGCGAAGATCACACGTGCCCAGGTTCGTGAGATCGCTCAGACGAAATTCAACGATATGAACGCTCCTACGATCGAAGGCGCTGTGAAGCAGATCGAAGGCACCGCCCGCAACATGGGCATTCAGGTAGTTGACTAAGAAAAAGTGGGAGAGCGGTTTTACCCTCGTCTGCACCACAAGGAGTTTTAAATGGCAAAACACGGTAAGAAATTTATTGAAGCATCCAAGAAAGTTGATCGCCAGAAGTATTACACCGTAAAGGAAGCGATCGACCTTGCGAAAGAAACAAGCGTAACCAAATTCGATTCAACGATCGAAGTCCATATGAAGACCGGTTTGGATCCCCGCCAGGCTGACCAGCAGATCCGCGACGTTGTCGTTCTGCCGAATGGTCTGGGTAAGACCGTCCGCGTCCTCGTTTTCTGCCAGGGTGAAGGCGTTGCCAAAGCTCAGGAAGGCGGAGCCGATTATATCGCCGACAGCGATGAATGGATCCAGAAGATCCAGCAGGGTTTCTCCGATTTCGATGTCGCGATCGCTACCCCGGATATGATGGCGAAAGCCGGCCGTCTGGGCCGTGTCCTCGGTCCCCGCGGTTTGATGCCGAACCCGAAAGCCGGTACAGTCTGCGCAGCAGCCGATCTGCCGCGTGTGATCCGTGAAGCGAAAGCCGGTCGTGTTGAGTTCCGTCTCGACAAGTCCGCCAACCTGCACGTCCCGGTAGGAAAATCTTCCTTCGATGCCCAGAAATTGTACGAAAACGTTTCGGCTTATCTCGAAGCAGTGAAGAAGGCGAAACCGTCAGGTGCCAAAGGCCAGTTCATTAAGCGTGTTACCATCTCTTCAACGATGGGCCCCGGGATCCGTGTTGATCTCTCCAACGCCCTGAACCTCGGCGCACTGGAATAATCAGGTTTCTGTGAAAAAAAGAAAGAGTGGCCGTAAAACGCCGCTCTTTTTTTGTTTTCAAAAAGAGTCAGCGGGGACGTTTTTCGCTGATTCGCAGCTGCCACAAAAAATGGTATAATCATCACAATCATCGTCCATAAAGTGCGGGTCAGCAGGACCATCCCCGCTGACCCGCTCTGAACAGTTACTTTTCGATATGATTCAAGGAAAATAAAAAATGGAAACAATGTGGGCGCCCTGGCGCAGCGAATATATAAATAGCAACGCGGATACGGAAAAGCCGAAACCGGAGGGCTGTGTATTCTGTGACGCGCTGAAAACAACGGATGATCATGAACGGTATATCATCTACCGCGGTGAATATTCCTTTGTGATCCTGAACAAATTCCCTTACAATAACGGCCATATGCTGGTCATGCCGAACCGCCACATCAGCCGTCCGGATATGATGACGGAAAACGAGCGGTACGAGATCATGAACCTGATCGTTAAAGCCCAGTCCGTGTTGTATATGGTCTACAATCCGCACGGCGTCAATATCGGCGCGAATATCGGCGCTGCCGCCGGAGCGGGGATCGCGCAGCATATGCATTTCCATGTGCTGCCCCGCTGGAACGCGGATGTGAATTTCATGACTGCGGTCGCGAATACCCGGGTGATCCCGGAATCACTTGAAGAAACCTGGACAAAGATCCGGAATGCCTGGAACTGAGAAATAAAACGGGGACTGTCCATTCACGGGCCTGTCCCCAAAACATACGATAAATATAAAAACGGGGACTTGTCCCTTCATGGGACTGTCCCCAAAACAAACGTTACCCGGGTCATAAACTTAAAAACGATCAGGCTATAGCGCCTGAAAAAATCTGATTCCCCGATGATTCTTTCATAATGACGGTTCCGGCTCAGCCCCGGTAAGCGTTCCCTTCGGATCCTGCGGCACTCACTGCTGAAAATGGCTCATGCAGCGGTTGACCCAGGTGATAAAATTATCGGTGCTGTCGCCGATACGTTCCGCTTTTACGTGGCCCTGCCCCCAGACAGTATCGAAGTCTACATTTTCCACGCCTTCATAATTCTTTAATGCGAGGGAGAGATTAACTTCAGTTGAGAGAGCGCAGTCGCTCTGGAATATACCGGTGCGGATCCGCCAGTATTTGGCAACGCTGCTGCTTCCGTATCCTTCTTCGGATTCCAGAAGGTAATACAGGGGTGTATACATATTAAGGCGCATATCGACTGTATTGCCGAGGCTGTCCGGTTTTGTCATATCTTCCACGAATGCTTCCGCGTATTCGCTGCCAAGGCCAACCAGTATGTCTGTGAGTGTTTCGTCAAAATGTGCGCCTTTGCCGTCGCCGTAACCGAAGAGTATGTTTTCACCCTGTCCGCCATCCATCTGGTCAAAGGCACCGATCTTTTTGGATGCGGTTTTGAATGCCATGACGAAATCAGCTGCAGAAGAGACACTCGCGTGCATCGTCACCGGGTCATATGTCACCCATTCGCTGTAGGTATTCAGTGCGTTGATATAGTCCTGAACTGTCTCATAGACGCCGTCAAGGATTACCCCGCTGTTTGTCTGATTGCGGGAAATGTCGTCCATGGCCTCAAAATTGCCTTCGTGGTTAAGGTCACCGTCCATCGCGGACCCGTTTCCGCCCGGGAATCCTTCGGGCATACCGCCGTCAGGCCTTCCGCCGCCGGGAAAACCGCCGCCGGGTCCGCCGGAGGAAGCGGCGGATGCGTCATAAGGAAATTCCGTATCCACGAGAAAATTGTTCAATGAGCGCTCGATCACCTTCAGGATGTAGTCATAATAGCTGCCCTCCTGATAGATCCCGTTGGCGGAAGCTTCCAGTGTCAGGAGATTTCCTTCCGGATCGCGGAGTCCGGCTTCGTTGATGTAGCTTGCGAAAGCCGCCGCCAGGTTATCGGAGATAGCCTGTTCTTCATCAGTAAGCCCGACACGGGTAACGCCCATCATCCATTCATAAGCTTCATCCGCTGAAATGAAATCGGTGATCGGGCACCAGCACATCGAGCCGAGCACCGCGTCGCTGACACCCTGTACCGCGCCGATGGCCTGAAGATAGGGTTCGTACAGTTCATTGTCGCCGGTGGAGCCGAGAAGTGCGGACTGTGCCCCGCCGCCGCTCATTCCGAAGGAAAAGATCGCTTCGGTGTTCCCGGGGAGCATATCCGCGCTGAAGCGGATATAGCGGATGGCTGCTTTCAGGTCTGTTATACCGGCCGGAGCGCCATGATTTCTGCCCCGGCATCCGGCATGCACATAAATGAAACCCGCGTCCATAAAGGAGGTCAGGCTTGTATATTCTGTCAGAGGCGCCATAGCGGAATACCCGGGGGTGTTTACCGGAATGACAACAGGCGCGGTGGCTGCTGTATATTTTCCAACCGCCGCGTTGGAATTGATCCGGCAGGTATAGGTATTATCACCGTTGCTCACGGCGCTCATATATGCGCCCGGTACAAAGACTGCCAGATTTTCATAGGTTTCATCCGCCGGTGTTTCGCAGTAGGGAATACCGATTTGATAATAAACATCATCTTCGGCGTTGTACAGCCAGGCGGTGTTATTGATCTTCGGAAGGGTTGTAATGATTTCCGATGCGGTCTGTGCGGAAGAAATGCCGGCAGGCATCAGTAAGGCAAGGATGGCTATCAGTAAAAGAAATATGTTTTTCATGGACTTTTTTCCTTTCCAGAGAAGATCAATAACAGATAACTAATTTTAATCCCTGTTTTTATCCCGTGAATAATGCTTATGATATATTTCAGGGACCGCCGGCCGGGTCAGAACGGGAGATAATCCGCCAGGACAGCCAGAACAACGGCGGGCAGCATGTTGGCAATACGGAGCCGTTTGCCCCAAACCAGATTAACACCGACACCGAAGATCAGGATCGAGCCGACCATGGAAATGTTGGAGATCGCGCCTTCCGTCATGACGGGTTCGATCAGTTTTGCCAGCAGCGTGATGCTCCCCTGGAACAGGAATACCGGGACCGCTGAAAAGGTGGCTCCTTTTCCCATGGAGGAACACATCACCGCGACGATAATAAAGTCCAGCAGGGATTTTACCGCCAATGTGGAGTAATCGCCCAGGATGCCGTCCTGAATGGAGCCGACGATCGCCATCGCCCCGATGCAGACGGTCAGGGAGGCGGTGACAAAGGCATCCACAAAGCGGGTATCTTTGGCGTTGCCTGTCTTTTGTTTCAGCCATTCGCCGAACCGTTCAAAAGCGTTTTCGATGTTCAGCAGTTCGCCGATCATAGTTCCCAGCGCCAGGCAAAGGCTGATGAACATGGCTTTCCCGCTGATGACGGCGGATCCTTCCACCTTCAGCATGCCCTCCATCGCTCCCGCGATCCCGATGAAAAGCACACTGACCCCGCACGCTTTTTCCAGGGAATCCTGTTTCTCCCCGTTAAATAATTTCCCGAAGAAATGCCCCGCCAGTCCGGATGCCGCGATGGCGGCGGTATTGATTATTGTTCCCAGCCCGATCATGTCTGTGCCTCCCGGAATGAATGAAAACCGCTGAAAGATTGGAATGGCTCCGATAGAATTTTACTCTTATTTCGCGGGCCCGGAGCATATTTATGAAGAAACAGAAAAAAGATAACCGCCGGATAGGCGGTCACCTTTTTTTTATCGGATCTTCCGTTTTCAGCTCAGAGCGAAAGGATCGTCTGAATCGTATTTGACAATACTTTTGTATCGGCTTCTTCGATCTTTCCCGCGTCGCTGAGAGAGGCAAGCTTCGGGTCCATGGGGATGCGGTCCAGCAGCGGGATACCGAATTCCGCCGCTGCTTCGGCTGTGTGGCTGGGACCGAACACTTCGATGGCTTCACCGCAGTGCGGGCAGCGCAGATAGCTCATGTTTTCCACGATGCCCAGGATCGGGACATTCATCATTTTTGCCATATTGACCGCTTTGGAGACGATCATGGAGACCAGTTCCTGCGGCGTGGCGGTGATGATGATGCCGTCCAGCTTGATGGACTGGAACACGGTCAGCGGGACATCGCCGGTTCCCGGCGGCATATCGATAAACATATAGTCGATATCGCCCCATTTGACATCCTTCCAGAACTGCTGGATCAGGCCGGCAATGACGGGCCCGCGCCAGATCACCGGATCGGTCTCATTGTCGACCATCAGGTTCAGGGACACCATCTTGATGCCGAACCCGCTGGAGACCGGATACATATAATCTTCATCGGCCATTACACGCTGTGTGACACCGAACATTTTGGGGATGGAAGGCCCTGTGACGTCCGCGTCCAAAAGTGCGACCTGTTTCATGTGGCTGCGCATGGCGCAGGCAAGCAGGGATGTGACCATGGATTTCCCGACGCCACCTTTGCCGCTGACGACGCCGATCACCTTTTTGATGTTGGATTCAGCATTCTGCGGTACCAGCAGATCCTGCGGTTTTTCCCGGGACGCGCAGTTGGCACTGCAGTTTGAACAATCGTGATTGCAAGCTTCGCTCATTTCTTTTCCTTACAAAATCATTTTATCTTCTCAGCCGGTTACTGTTCAGAACGAGTCACACAGACGGTCTTCGCTGGCCCGCTCCGCATGCGGGGGCAGGATACTGAACAGACACCTCAGATGTTTGTTATTATAAGCCAAATCCAAAGGAGTACATCCGCTTTAACAAAGAATTAAGAAAAGGCTGCGGGTTAAAATGAAGCGGGGATGGTTTCCCCGGACCCGGAATTGACCCGTAAGGAAACATCCCCGCTTTCATATGAAAAATGACTGTCGGCTGATAACTATACCAGCGAAAGCGCCATTTTCATCATGTCTGTGAACTTGGTTTCGCGTTCTTCCGCGGTTGTGACGGCGGGATTTTCACCGAAAACGATATCGGAAATGGTCATGATCGCCAGAGCCTTCTTCTTTGCCAGAATGGCGTTTGTGTAAAGCGCCGCGGCTTCCATTTCGACTGCCAGGATCCCGAAATCTCTCCATTTCATCTGGTCTTCCATGCTGCCGTAGAAGGGGTCGCTGGAAAGGATCGGTCCGACGCGGTAGCGAAGGTTGTTCGCTTTCGCGTAGGCGACGGATTTCTCGATCAGTCCATAATCAGCACAGAGGGTGGGTGTACCGGGCAGATGCAGGTAACCGATATAATTTGAGTTGGTCGCGGCGGCCTGGCCGATCACGATATCGTACACCTGCAGTCCATCGGCAAGAGCGCCGGCCGAACCGATGCGGATGATCTGGTCGACATCGTAGAAATTGAACAGTTCATAGGAATAAATGCCGATAGAGGGCATTCCCATACCGGAACCCATGACTGTAACTTCCTTTCCTTGATAAGTACCGGTAAAGGCAAACATATTGCGGACTTTGTTTACCAGCTTCGGATTTTCAAGAAAATTTTCAGCAATAAATTTCGCGCGCAGGGGATCGCCCGGCATCAGGACGGTCTTCGCAATTTCACCCTTTTTTGCGCTGTTATGCGGGGTGGGTGTGGGCATAGTTCATTCTCCTTTATAAATTCCGGGGTTTTTGCCACGGTTGATCATTTAATAATGATTATAACGCATTATGAACAGGTGCCGGGATAAAGATATATTCCGAAAGCAGACACATAGAAGAGGGAGGAACCTTCCACAGGTTCCTCCCGGGTTTACAATAAATCAGATATCGTCAGGATCATTGACTCTGATCGCTTTCGAAGCCTGTTCCTGCGGCGCGGTTAGCTTCCGCTTCGGCGACCAGGGCGTCATAGTCAGCCAGGTTGTAGCTCTTGGCATACGGCGTCGGCAGCAGACCTTCATTGATGTAGCCGATGATCTCTGCGCGGCGCGGATCATTCTCGCTCAGGTCGACGCCGGTGATCTTCCAGTTGTTGTCCACTTTCGGTTCCACCGGTGAATTTTCAGTAAAGTAAGCGACGATCATGTCACGGATAGAGTTGGAGGATTCCCATTCACGATTGCCTTCTGCCAGGTTCTGAGCCTTGATAGCGGCAGAATAGCGGAAGTTGCTGACAGCCAGCGTCAGGGTCCGGTCATCAGCCAGTGGTTCACCGTGGAACATCACGTTTTCAATGCGTTCACCCTTCGGTTTGGAGAGGTTGATCTCATATTCAACACCCTGGAACATGTCATAGAGATAGCCCGGATAATCCGGATCGAAGGAGATGTTGATGTCTCCCGGTTCCCACTGGTTGTAACATTCGGCTGCCCATTCCATGTAACCCTTCAGTTCCGCTCCGGTTACAGTCATGCGGTAAAGGGTGTCATCGAATTTGAAGATATCGAAGATGTTTCCGTAGTTAATATCACCTTCCGGCAGGTCGCTGGTGTCTTTGAAGAGGGCACAGGCTGTAACATCAGCGCCGGAGTTTGCCAGCTGGATGTTCAGGATCAGGTCCATGACCGCGGTATCCTGCAGTTTGCCCTCCGGCAGGCCGCGGATCTCATTTTCCGGCTGGAACCTCGCCGTGGTGGTGCCAAGCGGTTCATAATTCTCATCGCTTTCGCCGCTGCCGCCGCCAAAGATAAAAGCGATGGTCTTTTCATGCAAGTCTTTCGCGATCTGGATATCGCGGATTTCCCGGCTGGGTTCAAAATCAGCCATGTCAACGATAGAGGTCGTAATGGTTTTGATTTTGTGATCTTTGTCAAGAGTCACATCAACACGGCTGACTTCACGGCCGCTGTTGCGGACACCGATGATCGGTGTGCCATTAACATCGCCATTGACAGTAATATGCATATGGGCAACCTGAAGGATATCAACTTCCGGATTTTCCTCAACGATCTTTTCACCGGAATCAGAACCGCCGTCTTCATCATATTCGGCGAACTGTCCCATATGGGCAGAGACGAGAATGATATCGGCCCGGTCACCGATTTCCTGAATCGCTTTCTTTACAGCGGAATAGCCGGGTTCAAAGATGGTCTCATCAATACCCTGTTTGCCGCCGTCCCAGATCGGGATTTTCGGGGTGCAGACACCAATGACAGCAAGTTTGACGCCGCCGCGATCGATGATGGTCCAGCCTGCTCCGGTCACATAGCTGCCGTCCGGATTCAGGACATTTTGTCCCAGCACCGGGAATTCTGCCTGACCGAGGATCTTATTCATAGTCTCAATACCCCAGTTGAATTCATGGTTGCCCACTGTCATGGCATCGAAGCCCATGTAATTCATGGCCGCAATGACCGGATGTGGTTCATCAGGCGTTTTGTTGGCTAAAACATCTGTCATGATCGTGCCCTGGATAGCGTCACCGGCATCCACAAGGAACACGATCGGGTTTTCTTCACGGACCTGTTTGATATAGGTGTAAAGACGTGCCATACCGTTATTGTCGAATTCCTTGTTGTCCTCATAAGAATAGCCCCAGATGTTCCCGTGCAGGTCGGATGTCCCAAGGATAACGACATGGATATCATCATCCGCAAAGGCCAGCGCAGGGACCAAAACTGCCAGCATGACTGCTGTAAAAAAAATCAAAGATTTACAAAAATATTTCATAAGCACTTCTTTCAAAAAGCGGATAAAATTTCCCGTAATCTGGACAAGCTGCCGCTGCTTTTATTATAATCTTTAATATATACCTGACAGTATGCAAAGTCCCGGAGTTTACGTATCAGCGAAAATTTACACAGGCTAAGGAGAAAAATTATGAGAAAAATCAGGGTACTTATGATGTTGATCATTTTCTTCATCTCAGCAGCGGCATCTGTCTGCGCGCAGACGCTCACCGCACCGATGCGGGAAGCGGGTGATGATTTGGACGCGGACAGTCTGCAGGGCTGCCGCGAAATGGCGTGGGAGTCATGGACGGAAAGCGTGCTCCGGAACGAGACCCTGCTGACCGGAGAGGATGAATACGCGATGACGTTCGGTGATGTCATAATGCGCTTCACGGTTGAGATCTTCGGGGATACACCGGATGAAGGTTATCCGCTCTACATTGCCCTGCACGGCGGCGGATACGATGACACGGGAGAATTTAATGATTCCCAATGGGCGGACATGCAGACCTATTATACAGACCATCTGGAATGCGGTATTTATGTGGCAGTCCGCGGCGTGAGGGATACCTGGGATACACATTTCAATCCGGAATCCTATCCGCTTTATGACCGGCTGATCGAACACCTGATCCTGAACGCGTATGTAGATCCCAACAGAGTTTATCTGACCGGTTTCTCCGCCGGCGGCGACGGTGTATACGCAATCGGAGCCCGGATGGCGGACCGTTTTGCCGCGGTCAACATGTCCTCCGGTCATCCAAACGGAATCAGCATGGTGAACTTTTACCATCTGCCTATCCAGCTGCAGGCGGGTGAATATGACACAGATTATGACCGCAATGTTGTCACTGCAGAATACGGACTGATCCTGGACGAGCTGCAGACGGAATATCCGGACGGCTATGAACACCGGACACTGATCCACAAAGACCGGGGGCATAACTATGAGGATTTTGACCGGGAGCCCGTTGAAGTGTATACGAATATCTATGGATACCTTTCCGGAGAAGACCGCAGCTCGGAGCCGGTCAACAGCTACGCACCGGATTGGCTGGATGATCATGTGAGATATCCTTTCCCGGAAACCCTCCGCTGGGATCTTGAGACCCGCGCTGAGCTGCGGGAAACGGACGCCTTCTATTACCTTTCGGCAGACAAAAATACCCACGGACTTATCCAGATCTATCGGGACGGAAATTACATCCTGATCGCGCCGGAAGGACTGCAAGGTGATTTCATGATTTATTTCAACGAAGACATGATCGACTTTTCACAGCCTGTCCATTTTGAGATCGCGGACAGAGGGGAACTTGATGTAATGCTCATCCCGGAAGCATCCTGGCTGAACTTCACCACCTTTGACCGGGGTGATCCCAATTATCAATTCGAAGCCGCGGTATCATACAACTGGCTGGTTGAAAACATGAATTGATTCCGCGGGAAATGTCGAAAGGATATTTCCGCAAAAACGGATCATTTGGAAGTACATCCCGGTAAAAACGGTTTATCCGGAAGAATCTGTCCGAATGTGTACAGTATATTTTTTTCGGGCGGAATTCAAATCAGTTTGAATTCTGCCCCGGTTTTATAGTAAAATTAAACACAGCTATTCCGGACGAAGCACACGAGCTCCGCTCTGATGCTGCCGCCCGGTACTGAACAGTTACAATTAAAACAAAATAATAAAAAAGAGGTTGTTCCTGATGAAGCCGAAAATTCAAATCGTTATTCTTACCGCCGGTTTTGGTTCCCGTCTGCGCCCGCTGACCTGGTCAAAACCGAAACCGCTTGTTGCTATCGCAGGGAGGACCTCCCTGGATTATCTGCTGGATGAATTCACAGACCTGTCGAAAGACTGGGATCCGGAATACATCTTTGTGATCTCTCCCAACGGCTGGTCCATCAAGACCTATATGGAAGAGAATTATCCGGACCTGAACTGCAAATACGTGGTCCAGGAAGAGATGAAAGGCCAGTCCCACGCGGTCTACTGCGCGAAAGATCTCATCGACAGCCCGATGATCATGACCTTCGCGGATACCCTGATCCATGTGGATCTGTCTGTCCTGAAGAATGAGACCCGTGACGGGCTTGCCTGGTGCCAGTATACCGAGGATCCCCGCCGCTTCGGCGCCGCCGTTCTGGATGAGACCGGCCGTGTGAAGCATTTCATCGAAAAACCGCCGACCATGGAACACAAGATGGTCATTGTCGGTTTCTATTACTTCAAAGACGGAAGAAAACTGATCTCCGCCATCGAAGAACAGATCGAGAAGAATATCTCCCTGAAGAACGAATTTTACATCGCCGACGGTATCAATGTCATGCTGGACCGCGGGGATGATTTCGGCATCCAGGAAACCAACGCCTGGGTGGATGCCGGCGTCCCGGGGACTGTGATCTCCACGAACCGCTTCTTCCTGGATCAGGGCAATGACAACTCCGCCGAAGCCGCCAAACGCGAAGGCGTCGTCATTATCCCGCCGGTCTATGTGGATCCCACCGCTGTGGTGGAACGCTCCGTCATCGGCCCGTATGTCTCCATCGCCGCCGGCTGCAAGGTCGTCAACTGCGTGCTGCAGGATACCATCCTGGACAAGCGCACAAACATTTCCGGCCTGGTCGCGCATGAGACCATGCTGGGCTCGGATGTGGACGTGACCGCCGCCGACCGCAAGCTTTTCCTCGGCGACAACTGCAAAGCGGAACTGTAGGAAAACAAGAGATAAGATATAAGAAATACGAAACGGGAGGCGGCGATGCCGCCTTCCATGTTATAAGGACACTGGAAAAAATCCAATCATTATTCAAAAATCGTGTAAAGATAATGGATTGCTTTACAGAAAGAATGAAATTATGCTTATAACAAAGGCAAAAATTAAATTATATTGTATTCTTATTCTTCTATTATCTTTATCGTTTGTAAATAAAAATGTTTATGCGATAGAACGATGGCTGGATTTTAGTAAATTCTATTTTGGGTTCAGTGATCATTTAGATAATGACATTATTGGATATTGGAGCGGATGTAATGATTATCATACAGAGTCAGGAACTAATTTTCAAAGATGTGGTTTCACAAAAACAGATGCTCTTTATGTGGACTTTTTTTATAAAGGACTGGATAAATCGGATATAAATACAATAAGAGTGCTTTGTTTAAATGATCATGGTGAAAGTTTTATTCCAGATTATGCTCATATAGCTTATCAGGCGATATTTGATTTGTATTTTCCGGAATTGGTTGCAAAATATAGGTACGAATCCTTAGAAATTGTGTTTTCAGCATATGGTCATAATGGATTACCTGTTGATGATGATAGCGATGTTTTAACGATGTGGATTTCAGGTGATTACAGTCAATTAAAATCTGGATGGTATTACAATGGCATTGTAATTTCAAAAAAAGAATAAGAGTATAAAAATGGATTTAGGATGTTTTCATTGCTCTTGGAACAATCATATCCGAGACTCATATCAGTCAAAGAGTTGAATAGTGTAGATATTTCGATTTCATATAAGAGGTAGATATGTGGATTTGTTCTAATTGCGGTCAGAGAAATAGTGATGATCAAGTAATGTGTAAACATTGCGGATATAAAAAGTTTCAGAATAGAGGGTTTCAGGGACAACAATACAATAGATATCAAAGTCAATTATTGATATCAAATAATTCTCCTTATAATTCAAATTATTCACAAGGATTTAGTAATCAATCTCCATATGGTTTTTATAATAACGAAACAATGAATAATCCATTGGCTTATGTTCAATTCTGCTCTCCTGAAATAAAACATAATACAAATCGAAAAGAGATAAAATTTTTTTTCTTATCAATTATTACTTTGGGAATTTATGCAATTATTACTTTTAATAATATTTCAAAAGAAATTAATATTATAGCGAGTGAACATGATAATAAATCGACAACAAATTATTTATCGATTTTTCTTTTATCTTTGCCATTTTGTCTGTTTTATAAGTTGCCAATTTTTTGGTTTTTTCGAATATGCATTCAAATTATACATATTGTCTGGTGGCATCGGATATGCAAAAGAATTGGGGATGAGTTGGATTATCGGGAAATAGATTATCAATTTGGATCTATTTTTTTCTGGATTTGGAGTTTTATACTGCCTTCTT
Organism: Flexilinea sp.; assembly: GCA_036723985.1. Classification (GTDB taxonomy): domain Bacteria; phylum Chloroflexota; class Anaerolineae; order Anaerolineales; family Anaerolineaceae; genus Flexilinea. The sequence continues at coordinate 724 of DAIMGK010000120.1, read as the reverse complement.
TGTTTACTTATCTTCTTGAATCAATTCTGAGAACTCAAGTAAGATATCAATTTAATACTTTTCTTCCTTTCATTTTAATTCCTCTACTTGGAATTAGTATATTTGTTTTCTTACATAAGTTTTTTAGATCAATAAATTTACTTAATGAAGACTACAATAAAAGAGGGTCAAATTGGAAATATTTGGATGAGGAAGAAAATATAGTATGAAAAAGCAAGTGTATTTTTTTTAATCTAACGATCGACTATAAAATGTGAAATGTGGAGAAAAATGAAAAATATACAAGGAAAAAATGTACTCATTACGGGAGGCGCGGGGTTTATCGGGTCGCATCTGACGGATACGCTGCTGGCTGCGGGTGCGGAGAAGGTCGTCATTGTTGATAACTTTTTTCTCGGCAAGGAACGGAACATCGCGGAAGCGAAGGCGAATTATCCGGGGCGGGTAACGGTTTACCGGGATGATGCCCGGGACCTGGGGACGATGAAATCCGTGATGAAGAAGGAAGATATCGAAGTCGTCTTCAATCTTGCCACGATCGCACTGAACTATTCATTTTTCAATCCCTTTACGGCTTACAAGGTCAATGTGGATATCGCCGAAACCTTAATGCACCTGATGGAAGACGGGGTTTTCAAGACTTTGATCCATTCCTCCTCTTCGGAGGCTTACGGCACCGCGGAATATTCCCCGATGGACGAGGAACATCCCATGCACCCGACGA
>DAIMGK010000119.1:0-15392 GCA_036723985.1 Flexilinea sp. | reverse complement strand
GAGGGGGAACGATGAATATTTGTCCGAAATGCGGCGGGGAGATGCCTGCGGGGGTACAAAAATGTCCGGGATGCGGTTTTGAAATGACCGGCACACCAGTGGGGGAAGCGGAGGACGGAAGCGGGAGAGCGGCAGCCAGAGGGGTGCCGAATATACCGAGGAGAGAACCGGATTCGCTGCCGGAGCGTCCGGAGCGGAGCGGATCATCGGGGAATAAAGGGACGGTGATCCTGGCGGTACTGGCGGTCCTTTTGATCCTGATATTGATCTTCTTGATGAAAAAATAGCGGCCGGCGGCCGGTATGCAACGGGACAGCTTTCCGTTCCGGCCCGGCGGACAAACAGGGCGGAGCCCCCGTCCTTTCGCCGGCATCCGACATCATCCAAACCTGAATTGATCGGACAATTTACCCGTTCCGGGAATAATTGCTATATAATTTATTATCGTCATTTGTGCGGGATCAATAATTCAGACTGATCCGGACGGGAGAACGGAGCAGCCGGGTGCCGGAATCACGGTACAGCGAAACACTTTTGAAGCCGGGAAGATATGTTTCAGAGAGTAAACGACAAGCAAAATCAGAATAAACAGCCGGATCCGGATATCCGCGAAAAACAGAAAGCGGAGTTCGGCGGGATCGGCAATGAGGCCATCGGGAATTTAATTACAAATGATGATCCCGATGGTATGCTTGGGCATTATCTCGCCACTGATCTCAACCGTAAGGATCCCGGCGGGAAAAAGAAAGAGATTCCCGGTATCATTGAGAACATCATGAATGATGATAAAAACATCATGAATGAAGATGATGACTCCCGGATCGATGATGAGCCTCTCGGCCATTATGCCGCGAATGACCTAAACCGTAAGGATAAGAAGAAAAAAACAAAGAACCTGAAAAAAAGATCGCTGAAAATATCATTGAGGACCTGAAAGAGATCAGCACCGATTCCGTAAAAGGCGGTGCCAAAGAGAAAAACGATGCCCCAAATGACCTCCGGAAAGCCGAAGAGGACAACGCGCCCATCGAAAACTGGGATTTTACCGCGCAGAAGCTGGATCCGAAGAAAAAACCGGGCAAGCTGAAAAGGTTCGGCAGCTGGCTCGCGTATTACGCGGGGAAGACCATCGGGAAGGTCGGGGGCATCATCGCGAACGTTTTCAATTACCTGAGCTTCGGGGCTGTCACCGGGATCAATTCCTGGAAAGCTTTATGGAATAAAACTTTCGGAAGCAAACGGGATTACCAGCAGCAGAAAGACGCCCGCAATATTCCCGGCTGGGACGGACAGAAGTTTGGCGAAAGGTCCAACAGCGAAGACACGGTCGATGTCGATTTCCGCCGCATCCCGGATATCTGGTCCTATCCCATCGCCGAAACCGCTGCGGACGGCGACGCCCCGAAAGCCCCGATCATTTCCGTCTACATCGACCAGTCTTCGAAAGATCGGACCATCACGGATGAAAGGGACCCCGGCCATACCGGTATCGGCATCGAATACAGCCGGAAAAGCCCTGTTACCGGCCAATGGGAACGCTATAACCTCCGGTATGGTTATTTTATGATCGGGGGCCTGCCCGTTCAATCAAATAACGCGGTCATCAATTACAACAAAGCAAACGTTCCCGGCCAGCTGATGAGTGAAAAAAACGGGGGATATACCGTCAGCCGCAGTTTTAAAGCGAACGCGAAACAGGTCAACGATGTCCTGAGAGCTTCGGAAAATTATCCGAATAAAGGCTATAACGTCTACACACGCAACTGCACCACATTCGCGAAAGAAATGATCGTAGGCGCGGCGAATATCCGGCAGGCGGAAAGCATTTTTACGCATGACAAGGTCAATATGTCCTCGGCCATGGACGCGAAGATGTTCCTCGCCGGCGCCGGAGCGCCCCTGTACAAAGCGGAAATGGAAAACACCTTTGACAAGCTGGCGCACAAGGATGATTTGAATTATCAGGGATACGGAAACAAAATGGTCACAAAAGAAGATTATGACCGTTACAAGAAGTCTCTGAAATTCTATACCTTCCGGTCCAGTACGGCGGATTCGCCGAACATGGCCGCTGAAAATCTCCGCCGCATGGAAGGTCCCGATACGGGAGAGATCGGGGCTTATGATGATATAGATATAAAAGACGAAAACGGCGAGGTTCCGGACAATGTTACAGTGCAGATGCTCAGGGACGCTCTGAATTCACAAAAAACCGCGATCAATAATCTGCTCGGACAGCTGTCACCTGACGGGCAGCTTGATGAAGGGAATGTCCCGCAGGGTCTGCAAAAGCTTATCGACAGTGTTAACAACCTCGATACACCGCCGGCACTCGTATTGGCAAAAGATCCGGACCTGGTCAACGTTCCGAAAGAGCTGCTGATCCGTGCCCGCAGCGGAATGTCGAAGAAGGTCAGCGACCTGAACACCCTGCTGTTTCGATATTATAAAAATGACAAACGTCTGCATGAACCTGTCCTCTATACTACATCGATCATACAGCATTTGATCAGAAAACTTGACAAGGCTTACCAGATACAGCTTGAAGAAGAAGAAAAACACCAGCGGGACGAAGATCTGGGCGACATCCGGAATAAATTCACTAAGGGGGCCCATATCTTCCAGGTGAGTGAAATGATGGCCGTACCCTTGACCCCGTCCCGTTATGAAGCCTATCTGCAGATCTATAAGTCACCGAAAGCCGCTTTTGCCGCCATCGACCAGTACTTTGATCTGGAAAATAAAGGTATGGATCGGACCGCGGAGGAAGAAAGAAAATATAAGAAATTAGAACGTATCAACGAGCTTGCCGATACCTTTGAAAAATCCCACCGCTATATGCTGGAAAAGGACAAATACAGCCAGCAGGATGTGGATCATGCTTTTTCGCTTGAGAAAAAAGAGCAGCATACGGAAGACGAGAATGATACCACGCTTCAGAATGAGATCTATCAGAATTCCAATACCGCCTCGTCTATCTATAAGCTGCTGATCATGAAGAAGATCTTCGGCGGAATGAAAAGCCGTTTTGAGCAGAGACCGGATAATCAGAAGCGTGGAGCGGAATTAGTAAACTTCTTTCAGCAGGATTTTGTGAATTGTATCGATCAGAAACCGGATGCGATGAAAATTATCATGAGGGCAGTCAAGCGGTCCATGGACGATCCGGATGCGGACAAAATCCGGAAAAAGGTTGTGGGTATGCTCCAGACCTGGGTGGAAAGGATCCTGCAGGACAAACTGGGTAATTATGAGTTCAATATGATAAGAGAAGACCTGAACCTCCCCGCAAAACCGGTTTACCGGAAGATCAGGACCATGACGGAAGAGGTCATGCATGAAGATCACCAGAATCCCGACCTGTAGCCCCGGGAGCCCAACCGGGGACTGAACCCGAAGCGGCTTTACCCCGGCTCCGCCCATCCCGTTTTCTGAAAGTCAAGTCTGGCGGATGAAGCCGGGCATTCTAACGGGGGCGGTCAGCCCGAGGCGAAAGCCGAAGAGCGAAGTTCCTGCTCTGAACCGAATAAGCGAAGCTCACACCTCACAGAGCAGGGTCCTCAAGTCTTTGGGCAGTCAGGCTTATCGTTTTTTCCCTTGTAAAAACATGAAGTCAGGATGGTGACGCCAGGCATACCTTTCCGAAAGCTTGAGGACGGTTCCCCTCGGCCTTCGCCTCGGGTTAACCGTCCCCGCATGACTCCGACTGTTTTCAGGGGACAAGAATACGGCGGAAGCCGTAGGTCAGGGCAAATTCCTCGGCATGGGAACCGGACCTGCAAAGGATGGACACCGTCCCTGAATTGCCGAAGGCGCCCGCGTCGATGGATACCGCCGAATCCGGGATATAGATATAAAGCAGATTTCCGCAGCCAGAAAAAGCGCCGCTGCCGATGGAAGCCGTATTGTCCGGCAGCTTCACAAAGCGGAACGCGCCGCCCGAGAAGGCATCGCTTTCGATGGCGGTCAGCGAAGCGGGAAGCACCAGATCAGGCGTCCCCCACACCGCGTAGAGCGTGGTATTCGCATCGCTTGTAAAGTGATCGCCGGGCTGATATGCGGGTACTGCCGCTGACGCGCTCTCCGCCCAGCCCAGGAAGTAATAACCGTTTCTGACAGGTCTTGTACTGCTCAGCACCAGATCCACCCCCTGCGTTTTGACCTGGGCTGCCGGCGCACCCGTGCCGCCGTTGGCATTATAGGTGACAGTATAGGTGACCCGGGGAGTGCCCGGCCAGCGTGACAGCATATAGTCCGCTTCCTCCACCGCAGCGGCAGAGAGCGTCCTGCCCCAGTGGATGCTGCTGTTGTAATTTCCTTCCGCAATTGTCACGGAACTGCTGTTTTTACTCAGGATGATCACGCTGTGGGAGTCGTTATTGACCCGCAGGATATCGCCGGTACGAACCTTGGAAAAGGTCACATCGTAATCCTGCCATATGGGGAGATCGCTGCCGAAAGCCGCGTCGCTCATGATCAGCGCGAACGCGACACAGCCCCGTCCGGTATATGTGACCGTCCGGCCGTCATACTTACCGCCATACCAAAGATAGGATCTTGAGTAGGAATTGTCGTTGGTCCAGTATCTTCCCTCCGGATAGTCGGACTGTAAGGCCATCATACGGGCATATACGGCTTCTTCCGTGTACCAGGAGGCGTCATGCGAATTCCCGGAGAGGAGTTCCTTCAGCCTGGCTGTAAATTCCTCCGGAAGGATCTCGATCGAGTAATCTGCCGCTTCATCCGCCGCCAAAACCGTTGTTTTGGGGAACACAGCCGCAAACAGCAGCACTGCCGTCAGCATGATCATCAGCATGATAACTCTTTGTCTCATCGTACCCGATCCTCCCACGGAAAAAAATGAAGGAATCATACGCCCGGCATCCGCCGCGGACTGATACCCCTCAAATAAATTTTACCGCTTTGGGAAAGTTTTGTCCACAGGATGCTGACATATTCCTATTATAGAGGCTCAGTTTGTTTTCACCTTCTGTACGCGGTACAGTGTACCTCACAAGGTGCGGGAATGATCATTCGTGTATTTGTATGATCCGCTTTCCGCAGCAGATACGGCTCACTGGTAAGTCCGGGACAGCGGGGACAGTTCTGCTGCCCCGCATTTTAAGGAAGGTAATTGTCATGCTCACGCCGATATTATCTGGCAGCCGCGAGTCAGCGAAAACCGTCCCCGCTGTCCCATTCTCGGAGTTGGTCCGCGAAATACCCATAATGGAAAAAATCCATTATAATTAACCCCGCAGGACAGTATTATGGATCAGGAACGTATCACCAAAGGAATTTTATCCGGCATCATCGACCGATATATCGTCGAGACCGCGGAGGATCCGGACAGGAGCATCCGTAAACTGCTGGATATTGCCGAGCGGACCTCCGACGGACCCACCCAGAGAATATGCTACCAGATGATGCAGCAGATGGCGGCGGACCGGACTTCGCCGTATTTTGATATGCTTCGGCATCTGGTGACCCATACCGCACCGCAAACCATCAAACAGTTCGGGATCAACCTGGGGCACAACGCTTGGACCTTCGGCTCCGGCCATCTGCGCCACAGGTCGGAAGAATGCGGAATGGCCATTCCCTGGACGGTCCTTATTGACCGGTCCGCCGTCCCGGAGCGCATCCCGTTCACTGAGATCGAAGCCCTGATCAGCCGGGGCAGGAAGTGCGATATTTACGCCTGGGTCCTGATGGTCCGGGACAGCCTCGATGAGTGGGAGCAATACGCCGGCCTCTTCCGCCTGCATTCGGACTGCGTGTTCGGTCTCTGCCTTTCTCCCCGGGCCCTGACAGGAGAGATCCTGGAAGAGGCGGCGGAGATCCCGAACCTCATGATCCTGCTGCGCACGGACGACCCTGACTGGCGGGAATGCGCGGAGAGCCTTTCACGGAAGGGATTTCTGTACGCGGTGTTCCGCAATGTTTCGGGGGCGGAGGATGCCGAAGACATTCTTTCCGGAAGCTGGTTTGAAGATGTGGTCCCCCTGCATCCCCTGATGGCCTTTACGCTGATCGAAGATCCGCTGCCGGATGACACAGCCGGGAAACTCAGCAGCTATATGTGGGACACCCGGATCGCTCAGTCCTATCCTCTGGTGCCCGTTGATCTTGTTTCGGATTTTCTGATCATCAGCCGCCTTGTTTCCCATCGGGAGGTTCTTTTCCGCGTGGAACCCGACGGAACCGTTTCCGAAGGAAAAGGCTCAAAATTCGTAAGCTCCCCCCTCCGCTGCGGTGACCTGTTTCAAAATACAGTCAATAGTCAATAGTCATTAGTCGTTAGTCAGTGGTCGGCAGTCGGTGTTTAGTGGTCGGTGGTCATCTAAATCTTTAATCCCTTTCCCCTGACACCTTACACCTGCTTTTCTTTTTCCCCTAAACCCTATACCCTGATAAACTTTGAATTCTTAACAAATATGATATAATATGAATTACATCAGGAAATGATGAATGTAAGGAGATGAATCAGATGAGTAAAGATTTTTATGATATTACCCTGGCCGGCGTAAAACGTTCGCTGCCGTTATTTGAAGTTGCCCCGGGCCTGCGCATCGCGGTGCTGAACATTCTCGGTGACACCGAACTGGTGGAAGCCTGTGCCGACGATCTCGCCAAAAAGCTTGAAGCGTACGATTATGACGTGATGATCACCGCGGAGTCCAAGAGTATTCCGATCATCTACGCCCTTGCCGTGCGGACCGGGAAACCTTATATCGTCTGCCGCAAGAACTATAAATCCTATATGGGCAACGCCATCCGCTCTACCTCCAATTCCATCACCACACAGAAAGAACAGACCCTGCTGCTGGACGAAAAGGATATCCCGCTGCTGAAGGGCAAAAAGGTCCTCTATGTGGATGACGTGATCAGCACCGGATCCACCAAACAGGCCATCGAGTCCATCCTCGAACAGGCCGGCGCGCAGCCTGATCCCCTTTCCCTTTCGATCTGCGCGGAAGGTTCCGAAGAGGCCTGGCCGGATGTCATCTGCCTCGGACATCTGCCGCTGTTCAAAGACTGATCAATACCGAAAAGACATAGTACCCCACATGAGCCGGCCCATGGGGCCGGCTCATTTTTCCGCATTTCCGGACTCAGGAAGCGGGTCTCAGGATCAAGGGGCCGAAGGCGGTCAGGATGACCTTTATGAGAAAAAGGTGAGACGGACCGGGAATACAGGGTTTAAGGTCAGAGAGTATTCTCCGATACCGGCAGAACTTTCTGTTTTCATGATTATTACTTCTCAAATTTTAATATTATTAAGATGTTATACTAAAATTTATGGCAGCAAAAGATAATGTAAAAAACAAACCAAAATCAAAAGGAAACGACGCGCGGAAGACCACTGCGGCACCAAAGAAAAAGACGGCTGCTTCTGGCAAAAAGAGCGAGCCGAAGAAAACTACTGCATCCGCCGGATGGAAAGAGAAGAAAGCACAGATCCGTCAGCGGAGCAAGGAACCGAAAACCATCGCCGAGCGGAAAGCTCTTTCCGAAAAAGGGCCGATCCGGCGCTTCTTCGAAAAACACAACGGTTTAATGGACATGGCAGCCGTTCTGGTTTTTGCCTTCGCCGGGCTCTGCCTGTATTCCATGGCATCCGGAAATGAGCGTCCCGCCGCGGTCTGGTGCACCAATTTTTCCCTGCACCTTTTCGGCAGGATCGGGTATCTGTTCTATTTTCTGGTGATCGTTTTCTGTATCCGCGTCTGGCTTCGGAATATCCCGCGGTTCAAGGAGATCCATTATAAACGGTACCTGTATTTCCTGGGCCTGATTTTCTTCCTGGGCATGGCATTGCAGTACAATGCCAACAAGCATATCCCGCCCCTGATGCCGGAAGAGAACGGCGGTCATCTTGCGAATCTTTTCGTCGTGATGATCACCAATGTTCTCGGCTCCAGCGGTATGCTGATCCTGCTGATATTCCTCATGCTGTTTTTTGTCTGGCATGCATGGAAATTCCTCTCCGCACTGGAACAGGAGCAGAAGCACAAGGAAACGGAGGTCCCCGTAAGGCTCTATTGGGAAAATGTCCATACCGCCGCGGAAGCGGAAGCCCTGGAATCTGAAAAGCTGAAGTCCGAAGCGCTGACTTCAGACATAGCGACAGATTTCCGTTCGAGCATAGGACTGCTGACAGCCGAAGAAGCCCGGCAGGAAAACCAGAAAAAGAATCAGGAAGCCGGCGTTACCCTTCGGAAACTGCGTGATACATTCCTGGAGATCGCCCAGCCGCTTCCGGACAAAGACGCCATGATCCCGAAAGAAACGAAACCTTCCCGCCGGCCGGCGGAAGCAGTGCCGGCAAAGATCGAAGAAAAACGGTCCGTACCGCCGGCGAAAAAGAAGAGCCGCCCGTCAGCGGATGAGGCGGCACAGCTTTCACTGGCAGCAGCCAAAGCTGCCGCCGCGGCGGAAGAGGCACCGGAGGAGGATCTGCCGCCGGAACCCGTATTCGAAGAAGAACCCGATCATAACGGCAGCGGTCTGCTTTCCGCCCCGGCAAAACCCGTCAAAGAACAGGCCGTGAAAGATCCGGATGTTCAGGTCCGGAAGCACAAGGTCACACTGGATGAGGAAAAAGAAAAGGTCAGCACCACTCAGCTGGATTATTCCTTTGTGCCCACGATCCCCGCTGAAGACAGGAAACAAGGCCCGGCGGACGGAACCAGCAGCGATCCCTGGATCCTGCCGAAGCCGGAGGATATTCTGGATCCGGAAAATAAAATCAAAGGGCTGAGCCCGTCTGATCCGGCATTACAGGCTCAGGCGGAAAAAATCGAACGCCTGCTGAATACCTTCGGAGCGCCAAGCTCAGTCGTGGATATCCAGTGCGGCCCGACCTTTACCCAGTTTGGTGTCGAACCCGGCTTTGTGGAGCGGGGGGGACGAAGGACCCGCGTCCGTATTAAACAGATCGAAACGCTGCAGAAAGACCTCGAAATGAAACTTTCCGTCAAACAGCTGGCTATCGAAGCCCCTATCCCCGGGAAGACTTATGTGGGGATCCAGGTACAGAACAAGGACCGCATCCCTGTCCCCCTGCGGGAAGTTATCGGAAGCGATGATTTCCGCGCACATAAGCGGGAACTCGGTATCGCCCTGGGCAAAGATATCAACGGCTCCACCTTCGGCGCCGATCTGACCCGTATGCCCCACCTGCTGATCGCGGGTGCGACAAATTCCGGTAAATCCGTATGTCTGAACTCGATCCTGGTCTGTCTGCTGCTCAATAATTCCCCCGAACGGCTGAAGCTCATCCTGGTGGACCCGAAACGCGTGGAACTCACCGGCTATAACGGGCTCCCGCACCTGATCACCCCCGTGGTCACAGACGCGGAACAGGTAGGGAATATCCTGCAGTGGGTCCTGCGCGAGATGGATATGCGCAACCTGCACTTTATGGAGAACGGCGTCCGCAACATTCAGGAATACAACCGCAAGTTTTCAAACAAAAAACTGCCTTATATCGTGATCGTGATCGATGAACTGGCAAACCTGATGATGGAAGCGGCTTCCGATATCGAAAACAGCATCGTGCGCCTGGCTCAGACCGCCCGCGCCATGGGGATCCATCTGATCGTCGCGACCCAGCGCCCGTCCCGGGATGTCATCACCGGGACCATCAAAGGCAACCTGCCGACCCGCATCGCCTTTGCTGTGGCTTCCTACGTAGACAGTCAGGTGATCCTTGACCGTCCGGGCGCGGAAAACCTCTTCGGTATGGGGGATATGTATTTCCTCTCAGTGGAAGATACGGCATTGAAACGGCTGCAGTGCGTCTTCGTCTCGGATAATGAGATCAAACGCATCGTTGACTATTGGAAAAAAGGACCGCGCACAGATCAGGAACCGGAAAACAGCGACCCGGATCTGGTGAAGGTCCCGCAGCCGGTCACGCAAAAGGTCAGCCGTCCGCCGGAGATCCTCAACGGGACACTGACCCAGCTCCCGCTTTTCAACGAATCCGCGCCGCCGCTGAAGACCGACGAGGACCGCCGTTATGATGAAGCCGTGAAGATGGTTCAGCGGGCAGGCCGCGCTTCCGCCAGTATGCTGGTAAGCCGCATGAGCATCGGTTACAGCCGGGCGAATAAACTCCTGGCCCGTATGGAAGAAGACGGGATCATCGGTCCGCCGAACCCCAATCCCGCGATCCCCCGCGAGATCCTCGATTACGGTGAATACGGACCGGAAAACGACGCGGATTAGGAGGGATCAGTGGTCAGTGGTCAGGGAACAAGAATCAAGAATTGGCAGCTGCTTACAGCCGGCCACCGACCACTGACTATTGACTATTGACTATTGACTATTGACGAAACTCATGATCACAGAGAATCTTGGCTATTTTGAGATCGGCATCTATCAGCCGAAGCATTGGGAAAACGTCGGGACGCTTTGGCGCAGTGCCTGGCAGCTGGGCGCGGCCGGGATCTTTACCATCGGTGCCAAACCCCGACGGCAGACAACGGATGTGCTGCGGGTCGATAAGCGGATCCCGCTGCGCTGTTATGAAGATTTTGACGCGTTTCTGGCTGCCCGTCCCCAGGGCGCCCAGCTCATCGGCATCGAAATGGGCGGAGAACCGCTGGCATCTTTTGTCCATCCGGTGCGGGCTGTTTATCTGCTGGGATCGGAGGTCAACGGACTGCCGAAGGAGGTGACCGCCATGTGTCAGCATGTGGTGGAGATCGAATCGGTCAATTACGCCTCCTTCAACGTATCCGTATCCGGCTCCCTGGTCATGTACCACCGCCTGATCACTTTCAGCCCAAAAGCTGGTTAACGCGCAGCCGCACAGCGGGCCTGTACCCTCAGCGCATACACCCCGGCGCACCGGTCCACATCCCACAGATAAGATCCATCCCGCCCGTCCGCTCCTGTCACCCGGATATCTTTCCCCTCTCATTCCTCATTCCGAATTATCACGATTTCCACCCGTTTTTCCGATATTTTCCCTTTTTGTGGTAGAATGATTCCCGTGATCGAAATGATGCGAGGATTTGCAGCATTGTGATAAATTTGTCATATCTCAAGGCTGCATACACTTTACACGTTTTGCAGACTGTGCTATAATCCACTCTCGCGCACTTCGGTGCATGATTCTGTAAGGAACCTGCTGAAGGTTAAGGTGTAATAAAATGACAGATATTTTAAGAACTATTGAAGCTCCGGTCAATCCGAATATCCCTGATCTGCTCCCCGGTGACCAGGTCTCCGTTCATGTAAAGATCAAGGAAGGCAACCGTGAACGTATTCAGGAATTCAAGGGCGTCGTTCTCTTTACCCACAACAACGGTACGAATTCCACTTTCACCGTCCGCCGTGTCGCGTCCAACGGTATCGGCGTCGAACGTACTTTCCTGACCCGCTCCCCCCGCATCGATAAGGTCGTTGTCGAACGCCACAGCAAAGTCCGCCGCGGCCGTCTGTACTTCCTCCGCAATCGCAGCGGTAAGGGTGCCCGCCTTAAGCAAAAGTTCTAAAGGCTCATCAAAATACGATCAAATGACTAAAGCGCTTCCATTCCGGAGGCGCTTTTTTCCGTCTGCGCTCTGATTGTCAGATTTTTTCTTTGATTCCATGGTTGAAAACGTATAATAGATTTAAAGGAAATTTCAGAATATGGACGAACTTGAAGAAGCACGGACAGTGTTTGCCAGGGACCGCTACGCCTCAGTCGTGACCGGAGTCGTCATTGAGGAAGTCGGGGAGCATTATGCCAAATGCAGTCTGAAGATCGATGAGCGCCATCTGAACGCGCTGGATTTTCTGATGGGAGGTGTGGTCTATACCATGGCTGACCTGACTTTTGCCGTTTCCACAAACTTCCGCGCGGAACAGCCTACAGTCACCAATGTGGCGCAGGTCAGCTATCTGAATCCGCTGGCCGGTGATACCATCTTCAGTGAAAGCCGGCTGATCAAGGACGGAAAGCGGGTATGTTTTTACGAGATCCGCATCTGGGATAACACCGGCCGGGATATCGCGCTGGTAACCATGAACGGCGTGCATCTGCAGCCGGCCGCAAAAGGCCCCGGGGAAGCGGTTTCACACGGCAGACCTTTCCCCGCCGGGCAGGCCACATCTTGAAAACCGGCCTTCTTCTATGCAGAAGGTAATATAAAAGGGTTATGGAACAGGACACAACAAACCGGATCGGCAGAGATTTTTCCCTCTGGGCGCTGCTGAAATTCAGCTTTCCCTCGATATTGAACAACTTCTTCGCCCAACTGTTCAAGACGCTGGACGATGGTCTGTTCGTATCCCGCTTCGTCGGGAAAACCGCGCTCGCGGGGCTGAACATCCTTCATCCGCTGCATTTCCTTCAATTCAGTTTCAATAACCTGTTCGCGGTCGGTGCGCCGAATCTTTCCTCCCGGAAAATGGGAGAAGGCGACCAACAGGAAGCCAAACGTATTTTCACCCGTGTCACCATCTCCGCGGCAACAGTCGGCGCGCTAATGGCGCTGCTGCTGAATATCTTCGCGTATCCGCTGCTGCGGTTTCTCCGGGCGGACGAGGAGCTATCCGTACATGCCCTGACCTCCCTGCGGACTGTCTTTCTGATCATGCCGATCATACTGCTCAACGGCGTATTCAACGCATATTTCTCCACAGCCGGCAAGCCTTCGATGGGGCTGGTATGTTCGATCGTTAACGGGGCGATCAATGTGATCCTGGATGTGGTATTGATCGTTGTTTATAAATTCGGCGTCCTGGGCGCCTGCATTTCCACGGTGGCAGGAGATGTCGTGATCTTTATCATCGGGCTGGTTTTCTTCATGGACCGCAGGAACGAGATCCATTTCGTTCCGCCGGAAGGGAAGATCATTTCCACGACCCTGGATGCCTGGAAGAACGGCCTGCCCCAGTTTATCAACACAGCCGCCCTCTCATTATCTTCTCTGATTATGAATTACCAGCTGCTGAACTATGTCGGTAATGACGGGATCGCCGCGAATTCCATCGTCGCCGACCTGCTGCGGATCCTGACCTCCCTGTTTTTCGGCTATACGCTTTGCGTCGGCCCGATCATTTCCTATAACTATGGAAGCCGGAATAAAGAACGGCTCCGCAAGCTTCTCCGGCAGAATGCCATGATCTGGGTCTGCAGTTCCGTGCTCCTTACCACCACCGGATTGCTGATGCGGAAACCTTTTATTTCGATATTCATCAATCCGAATGACAACTCGGAAGTATTTTACGCTCTGACCCATTACGGGCTGACGATCCAGTACTTTTCACTGCCCTTTTTCTCCGCCTGTGTGATGATCCCCCGCATGCTGACAGCGGTAAACCTGCTCCGGGCTTCCATGGCCGTTGCCATCAACCGGAATCTTGTGCTGCGGATCATTACCACACTCACCGTGCCGCTTCTGTTAGGATACCGCGGCGTCTGGATCGCAGGTCTGGTCAGCGAATTTCTTGCCTTTTGTGTGGATGTCTTCGTCCTCAACAGACATCTGGACAGTTTCGGCTATGACCATCCCATCGGTTTCAAAAATAACAGCATTGCAGACAGGAAAAACTCATGAAACGAATCGTTTTGTTTGGCAGTCAGATCACTGTTGGCGGCGCGCAGCGCGTGCTGCTGGACCAGGCAGAGTGGTTCTGGGATCAGGGCTATGATGTGCAGGTGGTATTTTTCTATGACAAAGACGGCCTGCTGCAGCAATGGTCATCCCGCTATCCGTTCCCGATCACCGTGCTCTCCGTTTATCAGCGGGGTGCCGGAATGCGGAAGAATATGGGCGGGATCATGCATGGCTTTTTCCACCTTGTCAAATTCCTCCGTCAGGTCAGACCGGATCACATCGAATGTTTTACCCATGACGCCAACACCCTCGGCATCCCGGCCGCGTATCTGGCAGGCGTCAAGGGCCGCTTCGCAACACATCACGGACAGTTCGCGGGGCAGTCTGCCTCCGCCCGGAAGCTGCATACCCGGATCATCAACAGTTCCCAGACGTCAAAACTGATCTGTGTATCCGAACGTGCCAGACGGCAGGCTTTATCGGAGGGGATCCTGCCGGAGAAGATCAGCGTGATCTTCAACGGGGTCAAACCCATCCGGCGCGATCCGGCTGTACGTGCGGAAACCCGTGCGGAACTGGGCTTACAGGATGGAGACGCGATGATCCTTACCGTCGGGAGGCTGGTCCCGGAAAAAGCCCAGAAGCATCTGATCAGCGCCGCCGCTCTGTTGTCGAAAAATACGCCTCAGGCTCGCTTCTTCATCGCCGGAGATGGCCCCTGCCGGGGTGAGCTCGAAGAACAGATCAGCAACTCGGAGGCAAAACAGAATTTCCGCCTTCTGGGCAGCCGTTCGGATGTTGATCGTCTGCTCTGTGCGGCTGATCTTTTTGTCCTTTATTCCGATACCGAAGGAATGCCTGTGTCCCTCATGGAAGCCATGAGCGCCGGACTCCCCTGCATTGCCTCGGATCTGGAAGGCATCGCGCAGCTGATCCCGGATGAACGGTACGGGACATTGATCCCATCCGGAAACCCTGAACTTCTGGCGGAAACGATCCGCAAAGCCTTATCTGATCCCGAAGGATCCGCCGCACGGGGAAAAGCTGCCGCTGCCCGTATCCGCGATCATTTCACCATCGACGCCTCCTGCCGCCAATACCAACAATTGATGGAAGGCTCAAACCAATCATCCCCACAAAGTTAATTTCTGCCGGACGGGATCAGGTTCCGGCAAGCGATAAATAGCAGACGTTACGCCGGGATCGTTCCGGAATGACAATCCTTCGGCGCATTAGCAGGAAGCAGGGAATCAACTTCGGCAGGAGCGGTCAAGTTAAGGTTCGGAGCTGTTTTTAAAACCCATGTCAGATAGCGATACGGGGCAAGGCCGTTTTCAGTGGCATTCTGGATCATGCTGAAAAGGATCGCACTGCTGCGTGCGCCACTTAGTGTATTGGCAAACAGGAAGTTCTTCCGGCCAATGACAAATGGTTTTATACTGCGTTCTTTCTGTTGCGGGCATTTCTATCTGTGCGAATCGTACCGGTTCCGGTCCGGTTGTTGTTTGTTCATAATTTGCCAATTCCCGTTTCCATCATCGCTGATACCAATAATAATATCTCGTTGTTCCGATATCATTTTCTCAGCACCAGTCCTTTACGGACAATCCGCCGGCTTTACAATTTATCCTCTTATGCCATTCCCGTAGCAGCAGTTCGTGTTTTGCTTCCGCTATGCATAATTTCGAGTTTTGCCATTGCATACTCTTTAGCTTTCTTTTGGATTGCTCAAGATACCGCAAGGTCACTTTCGATATCTCCCTCTTTTGAGTATGCTGTTTGCTTCTCGCTTTTCAATCCGTCCTGTATTTGACGCTTACTCTGTCCTTA
>DAIMGK010000118.1:0-15419 GCA_036723985.1 Flexilinea sp. | reverse complement strand
ATATTCCATAGCTTCTGCTCCATATGTTTTATACAAATATATTTTATCAAATATATTTTACACTGTCAATCCCTCCTGTGACAAATGGCAGATTTTCAGAATATACCGCCGGGGACGGTTTACGCGTCAGCGGAACTGTCCCCCTGATGAAAATATGCTTCCCGGGAAGAAGAATGATGAAATGAAAAGATCATTCAACCTCAGTGAAGCGCTTTGATCAGGGTGAAAGTTCTCTCGCTGCGCTCAGAAACCGTCCCCGCATTGTGACTGCCGGCGGAAGGAAGCCTTTGCCTTTCCTTCCCTGCACCGAATGATTCCCGTATCGGTCAGTTTATGCTACAATTCCATATATTATCTGGAAGTTCCTGTTCAGAAGGGTATGGTTACGCGTCAGCGGAACTGTCACCGGG
The DNA here is from genome assembly GCA_036723985.1 of Flexilinea sp. Classification (GTDB taxonomy): domain Bacteria; phylum Chloroflexota; class Anaerolineae; order Anaerolineales; family Anaerolineaceae; genus Flexilinea. Next base: position 15,009 of record DAIMGK010000118.1, on the reverse strand, counting down.
AGAAACACCCGATGAAAAAGAGCGGCGGTTCCATCCTTCGGATGGCAGACGTCCCTGCCGGCAGGTCCTGAATAGTTATATTTCGGGAGATAAACAGGTATTTTTCCGACAGACTTAATGGTCGGAGTTTATTTGATCATATTACACTTACAAGGAAAAGATGTCATATGAAAGAAAAGTTATTTGTTGTTGTTCTGGCGATATTTCTGCTCGCGTCTTTCGCCGGCGTTTATGCTGAGGATATTGTGATCCTTTACACCAACGATGTTCACTGCGGTTATCAGGATAATCTCGGATACAGCGCTGTAGCGGCACTGAAGGATTTCTATAAAACCGTTACTCCTAACATCCTGCTTGTTGACAGCGGCGACGCGATCCAGGGCGACGCGCTCTGCGCGGTTTCCAAGGGCGAGTATATCATCGACTTTATGAATGACATCGGTTATGACTTCGCGTCCCTGGGCAATCATGAATTCGACTATGGTTTAGACCGTATCGCGGAACTGGCGGAGAAGGCTGATTTCCCGTATATTGACGCAAATATTGTCTACACCGGAACCGGTGTCAATAAACTCGGGTTCCTGAAACCATACGCGGTCCATGACTTCGGTGATAGGAAAGTCGGTTTTGTGGGTGCGGATACTCCGGAGACACTCACTCAGGTCACACCGGCTTTCTTCCAGGAAAACGGTGAATACGTTTATAGTTTCGGCGCAGGGGAAAAAGGCTCGATCCTTTACGGTATGATCCAGGAAGCAGTTGACGCATGTAAGGCTGAAGGGGCAGACTATGTCATCCTCCTCGCTCACCTGGGTATCGAAGAGGCATGTGCCCCGTATCGTTCCATTGATGTAATTGCCAATACCCATGATATCGATGCCTGTCTCGATGCTCACTCCCACAGCGTACTCCCGGCCAAATACGTTGCCAATGACCGCGGAGAACTGATCCCGCTGTCTTCCACCGGCACAAAACTGAACAATATCGGAGTTCTGGTCATCACGGATGGCGGTATTCTGACTGCCAACATTGTCAACGGAGATTTGCTGAAGAGCGCTGAATTCGATGAGGATGCTGCCAAAGTCACAGAAGCTTTTGAAGAAGTGATCAGGGAAGTTATGGCTCATTCCAACGTCGACATGCGGATCTCCGATAAAGATGGTGTCCGCATGATCCGCTCCCGGGAAACCAATATCGGTGATCTTATTGCTGACGCGTATCGCCGTGCGACCGGGGCTGATGTTTCCTTTGTTAACGCCGGAGGTGTCCGTACCGGTTTGGCCGCGGGCGACCTGACCTACGCTGACATGATGAACTGCCATCCCTTCGGCAACTCGATCGTTGCCATCAAAGCAACCGGCCAGCAGATCCTCGACGCCCTTGAATGGGGAGCCCGTCTTGCCCGGGCTGAATACAAAGATGCCGAAGGCAACCCTGTCGGGGAATGCGGACAGTTTCTCCAGGTATCCGGCCTGCACTATACTGTCAACACTTCAATTGAATCGCCGACGATCGCTGATATCAACAATATGTTCTTCGGCATGGTGGAAGACGCTCCGCGCCGCGTGAGTGATGTGGAAGTCATGAAGGACGGCGAATGGGTCCCGCTTGATGCGGAGGCTGAATATATCGTCGGAAGCCATGACCATACGCTGCTGAACCATGGCGGCGGGTTTACCATGTTCGATGGTGATGAATTAGTCCTTGATTCCGGTATTCCGGATTATCAGGTTCTGGTAAACCATATTGTTTCCTTCAATGGCGACCTCAGCGTCTATGCTGAACCTCAGGGGCGTATCACGGTCAAATGAGGCATCGCCGCGATAAGCAGGCCGGAGGATCAGCGAACGAGATACACCATCGTGTTGATTCGGAAGCTGAGTCAGGGGACAGTCCCGTGAAGGGACTGTCCCGGAATTCCCGATCATAATTGATTTGAAGGAACTATTAAGCGGGAGAAACAAACGATGTCAGTTGATCTGAGAATATATGGAATCAGAAAGCTCTGTGAGGAGGAAATTGCGGAACTGACAGGAAAAACCGCAGGAGAGATCTTCCGGTCCAGGTACTTCAGAAAACTGTTCCCCCGTGCCGCGGGTAACTCAAGATACGAATTTTACGAATATCCAAAAGATTATCTGAAGAGCATTGAGCATATGATTACTCCCATTGTGACCGCGGATGAGGATATTATCCTGTACGGTTTCTGGATAGAGGATCTGGCGTATTATTGGAAAAACCTTTCGCATGATGATCCTCTGATCGATGAGATCCTCAGCACGGTCTGCGGTCTTATCGACTATGACCAGTATTACAGCGTGGTCCCCTATGAGCTTGTCGACAGATACCTGAATATAAAACAGCCGGAATGCCATTGGGATGAAGTCATCGCGATATCTTACGGATAAGCAGCATGTGCCTGCCCGTTCGCCTGACAGCCGGGCATTTATTATCGGGAATGTCATTTATTACGGTGCAGGCATTATACTTGCTGTTAATTCAGAAAAAAACATGCCATCCGCCCGGATGCTGTATGTTATATAACGAAAGAGGAGACCGTTATGTTTTATTATCTTGTGAAACCTATCGTTTATTATAATTATATTTTGATCGCGGCCGCTGTGATCCCCGCGATTGCGCTGATGATCCGTGTTTATGAGGCCGATCATCTGGAAAAAGAAAGTCCCGCTTTGTTGTATACGCTGGTACGGGCGGGGATCCTTTCCTCCCTTCTGGCGCTGTTTGAGGAACGAATTCTCTGCTATATACTGGATCAATATGTGGAACCGAACACGGTGAAATATAACGTCATCCTGTATTTCTGCATCGTAGCTGTCGCGGAAGAAAGCTCCAAATATATTTTCCTGCGAAAAAACAGCTGGAATAACCGGGAATTCGATTGTCAGTATGACGGAGTGGTTTACGCGGTTTTTGTTTCGCTGGGATTTGCTCTTTGGGAAAACATCAGCTATGTTCTGAATTACGGACTGAGCACTGCGATTGCCCGCTCTGTTACCGCCATTCCCGGTCATGCCTGTTTCGGCGTTTTCATGGGCACTTTTTATGGCATTGCCAAAAAGCATGATTACGCGGGAGATACTTTCAAAAGGACGCTTTTCACGATCCTTTCGCTGCTCGTTCCCATGCTGATCCATGGTTCATATGACTATATCGCCACGCTGGAAGAGCAGAACGCCGGCTGGTATTTCCTCATTTTCATCGCGGTACTGTTCATCGTTTCCTATATCCTTGTCGGGCAGACATCAAGGGATGATAAGCTCATAAGGAATTCTGAAGGCTCAGAAGTGAACCGGATTGAACAGTCACCCCGGTAAACGCTGTCCTGAAGATATATTAATAATATGTCCGGGAGGTCTGTTATGAAAAAAATAATGATTTTTGCTATCACGTTAATTCTGATAGCGGGTACGCTGCTTGTCTGCAGCGGACAAAGCGATCAGCCTGAACAGCAGGTAAAGATCGGCATCATCGGCGCTTTGGATGAAGAGATCAGCCTGCTGAAGGATGCGGCTGCTGTCAATAATACAACAACAATTGCCGGAATGGTATTCTATGAGGGTGTGATGGAAGGCAGGAACGTCGTTATTGTCAAGTGCGGCGTCGGAAAAGTAAACGCCGGTATCTGCGCGAACATATTGATCAGCGAATTCGGCTGCACCATGGTCATCAACACAGGCGTTGCCGGTTCACTTGATAATGAGATAGACATCGGCGACATCGTCGTTTCCGTTGACGCTGTCCAGCACGACTTTGACGCTGAAGCTGTCGGCTTCCGGAAGGGAGAAATACCGTACACGGGGATCTACGCCATTCCCGCGGATGAGACCCTGCGCGCGGCGGCGTCAGAGGCTATCCGTGAGGCTGTTCCCGATATCCGGGTATTTGAAGGAAGAATCTGCACCGGGGATCAGTTTATTTCTTCACAGGAACAGAAGGAAGCCATCCGCTCCGTTTTCGGCGGATCATGCTGCGAAATGGAAGGGGCTGCCATCGCGCAGGCTTGTTATTTGAGGAATACACCGTTTGTCATTATCCGTTCCATTTCCGATAAAGCTGATGATTCCGGGTCTGTCGACTACGAGACATTTTTAGAGCAGGCAGCGGTGAACAGCGCGAAGGTCGTTCAAAAAATGATCGAAGCATTCTAACAGCCCCGGCCGGTACGATCCCGGTGTCAAACAGGATCCGGCCGCAGCGCCGCTGCCGGAATATGCCGGATCACATGATATTTTTATAACAATAGGTATCTGTTCAGGATCCCTGTGTAGAGACAGTTGCCTTCGACTCAAATCTCAGTCGGAGGCGACTGTTTCATTATAAGTGCCCCCGATATAACGGAGACCCTTTGTTTTGAAATAATTCAGGATCATGCCGACTTCGTGCTCATCAGATATGGCATATGAAGGGATACCTGAAATGGCATCTGCATGTTTCAGTCCATATAGTGTTTGATATTTTGCAATACTTTAGATATCAAATGTATTGACAGCCTGTTTGTAAAGAAATATAATATCCTGAATAAAATGTATCATTATTTATCCGGAAAGGAAGACTGAAAATGTCTGTAAGTTCTATTCGTATTGATGATGCCGTAAAAAATGAAACCGTCAGGATCGCCGACAGATTAGGCTTGTCATTTAATGCTGTCGTTGAAATATCCCTGCGCCAATTCAATCGAAACAAGGGATTTTCAGAACCGCTGCGCCTGGATGATGAACTTCCGAAATCGTATATGCAAATGACGCCCAAAGAAACGGAACAGGCTTTCCGGGAAGCCGTTCGGACACGTGATGCCACGGATTTGGATGCTTTTGTGACAATGCTCGACGAATCGGGACGGCCATACAGACAATATGATGACGGACGAGTGGAATATGTTCTCTATTGATCATCGGCCTCAGCTATTAGTATTTGCCGGCCCGAATGGATCCGGAAAGAGCACGGCTGCAAAATTTCAAAAGATCGTTGGTGAATATGTAAATGCAGACAAAATAAAAATCGCTAAAGGCTGTACTGATCTTGAAGCAGCGCAGTACGCCGAAATGACGCGGGAATTCCTGTTGACCCACCGGTTGGATTTTACCTTTGAGACTGTTCTTTCCACACCCAGAAATTTGCTCCTGATCCAGCGGGCTCATGACGCCGGTTATTTTATACGTGTAATTTTCATCCTGACAACTGACAGTTCTATCAATGTACGGCGTGTAGCCGACCGGGTCAGAAAAGGCGGACATGATGTACCTGAGGAAAAAATTCACAGCAGATATCAAAAATCTTTAGCAAATATCCGGGAATTGTATAAATTCGTTGATGATTTATGGATCTATGATAATTCCGGCGAAGCACCTGTGCTTATTTGCACTGTTCACCATAATATTCTTCAATACTGCGCCAATGATCAATGGTCAGAGAAGGATGTTCTGGCATTATTTTATCGCTGACAGTAAAAATTGATTTGTGATATAACAAAAACCATCTCTTCGGCGTAGAGCCGGGGCCCGCGAAACAGCAGCAGAAAACAATAATATGGCAGCCATTTTTTGTTAGATACAATTATTCGAAAATGAAAGAGCGACCGGAATTATTCGGAATATGCCAAACAACAATATAATGTCAGCGCTGATGTAATAATGGATGGATCTCAGCTGAAGATGAAGACAATTGTATTCCGGAGCTCATGGCTGAAAGCCGGCAGCATGCTGAGACAGAGGTATATGATCAAGGAAGTAAATCTGAAAAATGTTATAATACCGTAATGGCTGATTTATGATAAATTCCGATTTGACGGTGATCCCTGCGGATCCGGAAAAAGCACAGAACACAGATATCAGTCTGCCTGCCGGATCCGGGAATGTAATACGAAATGAGAGAAGACAGACAAAAACAGCCCGGGAGACAGATCCATGAAACGCATCTCAAAAGATGAATACTATCTCAATATCGCCCTGAGCGTTTCAGCCCGCAGCACCTGCCTCAAAAGGCAGTACGGTTGTGTTATTGTAAAGGATGATGAGATCATCGCGACCGGATATAACGGTGCTGCCAGGGGTGAACCCAACTGTTGTGACATTTATGAAATATGCCCCCGGCTGAATGCCGAACACAACTCCGGAAATTACGGTGACTGCGCGGCGGTCCACGCGGAACAGAACGCAATGCTTTCCGCGTCAAGGAACCGCATGCTCGGGGCAGTACTGTATCTCGCGGGAAAAGAATATATTGAAGGGAAAGGTTTCGTCGAAATGACGGAATGTACTCCCTGCCCGATCTGTGAACGAATGATCCACAACGCGGGGATCGCACGGATCGTCGGACCCCAGAACCTGACATAGCATCAGCGGGATCCCAATAAATCAGAGACTGTTATATATTTTTTTCCTCTGACCTGTCATCCGGGTCCCGGATACGTCTTTTGGAATAATAAAGGGCTGAAATTTTCAGTCAAATGGGGTTTTCTGTCCGGTGGTTTTGTCCGGGGAAAGTACACACATCCCGGCAGATCAGGACTGAAGAAGGAACCGAGACGCGGGCATTTCAAAACAGAGCGGAGAGGCTGTTCATCATTCGGATATGTAAGGGAGACCGGCGGTTTATGGATTGCGGAAAATTGTTTGACAGTATGTTTCCCGGGTTTTTCAATGAGCCGGGGATAAAAAATATACCCGGGGACAGGGTGTTCGCTGAACTGGTCATGGATCTGCGGAGATCCTCGCCGGAACCGGTTCCTTACCCCTGTCCGGATCATATTTCGTTCGGGGTTTATCATGGCGAGATCGAAAGGATCAAAGAAGCTGTCGCCCGGGTAGACGAAGAATGGCTCCCGTATTATTGTGAAGGAAGCAGGGTGTTTTGTGCTTTTGACAGAGACACGGTTGCTTCTTTCTGCATTTTGGAAGACTGGGGCAGGCAGGATGGCCTTTTGATCGGCGGGCCGGGATGTGTCGGAACGGTTCCGGAATATCGAAAAATGGGTATCGGGCTGGAAATGGTCAGCCGGGCGACAAATATTCTGAAAGAAAACGGATTCGACATATCCTGGATACATTATACGCACATATGGCCCTGGTATGAGAAACTCGGATACCGGATTGTACTCAGATGGAGCAGCAGCGGGATCCTTTCGGCCTGAATCTCTGACTAAAGTTTTCTCCATCCGTTTATACAGCGGTTTTTTGCTTATAAAGAATGGGCGAAGAATGAATCAGGAATAATGATGCTGCTGCCGGCCCGGTTGACAGGTCCGGCAGGCTTATCGCACCGGGAACCGTCCCTTTGTCCCACTTATCTCTCTTCTTTGCTTTTCCCTGTTTCCGTTTTTTTTCGGGGTCGGGCGAAACATGGTATAATCTATGAATGGATTTTTAGGCATGGGCATTTGCGGGAAGCGAAAGGGGCTTTCAGGACAGATGGAATATTGCCGGATCCGGTTCAGGTTGGGAAAAAATCACAGAAGGAGGGTGTGCGGATGCTGAAAGTTTTGATCAACGGAATGATCTTCTGCGGAGCGGCGCTGATGGTGTATAACATTTACGGCTTTGTCAGCTTTGCCCGGTTTATCCGCAATCAGACAAGCTGGAAGCAGAATAATTTTATTTTATATCTTCCCATCGCTCTCCTGGTCATGTTCCTTCTGGGGTATCTGTTCGTCGGGATCTTCGGTGATCCGGATATCGTCATGGGCGGGATCCTGTTCGGCGGCAGTATATTTGTTTTCATCATGTATAAAGTCCTGAGCAATATCACGGGTGAGATCCTGAAAAATGAAAGGCTGGCGGCGGAGCTGCGGGCGTCGGAAGAAAACGACCGTGTCAAGACCCAGTTCCTGGCATCCGTATCCCATGAGATGCGGACGCCGATGAATGTGATCATCGGCCTGACCGGGATCTGCCTTAAGGATCAGACGCTGCAAACCGATACCCGCAAATATCTTGAGAAAGTAGACCTGAGCGCCCGGCATCTGCTGGGGCTGATCAAAAATGTCCTGGATATGAACAGCATCGAGACCGGACATTTTGTGATCCACAGTGAGGTATTCTCCCTGCGTGAAGTCCTGGATCAGGTGAATGCCATTATCGGCACCCTCTGTGGGGATAAAGGACTTGACTATCAGGTCAGCATCCCGGAAACGGTCAACGCGATGTATAAAGGTGACAGCATCCAGATCAAAAATGTTGTGCTGAGCATTCTGGATAACGCTGTGAAGTATACGGATAAACCCGGACAGGTCTGTTTTACGGTAATTATTGATCCCGCTGACGGTGACAAACATCTCTGCAGCTTCATTATCGCGGATACCGGTATCGGGATGGATCCGGATTTCCTCCCGCATATATTTGGCGCGTTTTCGCAGGAGGACTCCAGTTCCACCAACCGCTACGGCGGAGGCGGACTGAGCCTGGCGGTTGCAAAGAATACACTGGAACTGATGGAAGGCACCATCGCGGTGAAAAGCAAAAAGGGAGAGGGTTCGGAGTTTACAGTGACCGTCCCGCTCGAATTTGTCGCTCCCATCCAGCAGGAAAAGCAGCAGATATCGTTGGAAGGAAGGCGGATCCTGGTCGTTGAGGATATTCCGGAAAACGCGGAGATCGTCACAGACCTGCTGGAACTGGAAGGTGTTGAAACAGAACACGCGGAAAACGGCCTGATCGGGCTGAATATGGTGAAAGACGCGGATCCCGGGTATTATGACGCGATCCTGATGGACCTGCGGATGCCCGTGATGGACGGATTGGAATCCGCGAGAAAGATCCGCGCGCTGGACCGGCCGGATACGAAAAAAATGCCGATCATCGCGGTGACGGCAAATGCCTTTGAAAGCGATGTCAGGGCCACCCGGGAGGCGGGCATGAACGCGCATCTGGCGAAACCGACAGACGCGGATGAACTGTACGATACGCTCAGGGAACAGCTGCGGCTGGCAGAGGAATGACTTACCGGCGGGGACGGTTTCCGCAGGCTCAGAATTGAGCCGTAGGGAACTGTCCCCACATATATCAGATACACTCGTTCGTGTGCATGAAAGCGGGGACTTTTATTGAACTGTCCTCACATATATCAGGTACACTCGTTTTTTTAGAACCGGGAGGCGGTTCCCTGCAGCTCTAAGCAGAGCTCTCAGAAACTGTCCCCGATGGCGGATACTGAACAGATAAAAATGCGGAATCAGAACGGAACGGAAAGCAAAACAGGAAGGAATAAGGCAGTATGATCAAATCAAAACAGATCCAGCGGCCGCAGCTCGTGCTGATCGTTGACGATCACGAGATCAACCGCGATTCGCTGGGGATCATCCTGGAAGATGATTATGAAGTGATCTATGCCGAGAACGGCAGGGAAGGCCTGGCCCAGATGCGGGCTCATCTCAATGACCTGTCCATCGTACTGCTGGACCTGATGATGCCGGTCATGTCCGGTTTTGATGTCCTGGATATCGTCGGAAAGGATGAGGACCTCAAACGTATTCCCATTATCGTACTGACGGCGGAAAAAAGCGCGGAACTGCAGGCATTGCAGATGGGGGCGGCTGATTTCATCACCAAACCTTTTGATATGCCGGAAGTCATCCTCGCACGGGTGGGCAGGATCATCGAACTGAGCGAAGGACGCCAGCTGATCTCCGCCGCGGAACATGACCGGCTTACGATGCTCTATAACCGGGACTTCTTCCTCGAATATGCCAACCGGCTCTTCCAGTATCATCCCGATATGCATTTTGATGCCGTCGTGATGAATATCGAAAAATTCCATTCCATCAACGCGCTCAACGGGAGAAATTTCGGAGATGACGTCCTGCGGACCCTCGGTAATGAGATCCGTGAATTTCTGACCGAGACCGAAGGGATCGCGAGCCGCTTTGAGGGGGACCTTTTTGAAATTTACTGTGTCCGGCAGCCGGATTATCATGCACTGCTGGACCGGTTCCAGAAAAAAGTTGACCGCATCTCTCCTAATGTAAATATTCATCTGCGTATGGGTGTGAAGCCATGGCGGGAAGGAATGGAGCCGATCCTGCTGTTTGACGGTGCGCGGGCTGCCTGCAACATGTCGCGGGGAGATTATCAGAACCCGCTGACGATCTATGACGAAGATTTGCGTATGCGGGAGATGCTGAACCAGCAGCTTCTCAACGACCTGCATGCTGCCGCCGATGAAGGTCAGTTTGTCGTTTACTATCAGCCAAAGTATGATATCCAGTTCGAACCGCCAAAGCTGTCCAGCGCGGAAGCGCTGATCCGCTGGAACCATCCGGAACTGGGCATGATCTCTCCCGGGGATTTCGTTCCGCTTTTTGAGGGAAACGGGCTGATCGGCGAGGTGGATAAATTTGTCTGGCGGGAAGCCACGAAACAGGTGGCGGAATGGCGGGATAAATACGGCTTTACGCTGCCGGTGTCCGTTAATATATCCCGTCCGGATCTCTTTGATCCGACTCTGTTGGATCGCCTGGTGCAACTGATCGAGAATAACGGGCTGGATTTCAGGAATGTTAAACTTGAGATCACAGAGTCCGCTTATACGGATAATGCCGAACAGCTGCTGAATGTGATCCGGCGTCTGCGGGAGCTGGGTTTTGAGATCGAAATGGATGACTTCGGTTCGGGGTATTCATCTCTGAATATGCTTTCGGATATGCCCATTGACGTATTGAAGATGGATATGAAATTTGTCCGGCATATTGAGGACAATGAAACAGACCGCCGTCTGGTATCTCTGATCCTGGACATAGCCCGCTATCTTGAGGTAAAGGTAGTCGCCGAAGGAGTGGAGACAGAAGGGCAGCTTGAGATCCTGCGGAAGAATAGCTGTGACCTGGTGCAGGGCTATTATTTCTCCCGTCCGCTGCCTCCGGCAGAATTTGAAAAACTGATCGAACGTGAAATCGCCATAGAAAGGAAGTAAAGAAAAATGACACTTCAGGAATTATATCAAATGATCGATGGAAATTACGACCAGGCATTCCGTGTGCTCAGGGTGGAAAAACTGATGGATAAACATATCCGGAAACTGACGAAAAACGGTGTGGTGGATGTGCTGCTGGAAGCCCGGGATACTATGGATCCGAAGGAGCTTTTCGATGCCGCTCACGCGGTGAAGGGCGTCTGCGGGAACCTCGGTCTGACCAAACTTATGGAACTGGCTTCGGAGATCTCCGAAGAGTTCCGTCCGGGCAATCCGCGGAAACTCTCCGATGAGGAAGTCGCCGCCAAACTGCAGGAGGTCGAAGATCTTTACCGGAAGACCGCTGAAGGTATCAGCCAATATGAAGCAGAAACGGCATGAGTTTCCGTGTCAGAGGGGACAGTTCTGTTGACTCAAATCCGAGTCAGCGAAACCCGTCCCGCTGATTTGTCCTGCCTGATGGCGGTGAGATCTTATAAAGGTGACCATCGCAAACAGTGTGTGAGTCAAAGAAAGAGCGCATTTAGCAGGGTATGGGCCGAGAAGCGCCCGGAAATCAGGCGCGGTGTGAAGCCCGGGATCCGCATCGTCATTCAGCACAGCGGTTCATTACGGCTCGTTTCCGCAGACGGATGCGCTTTTGCTCCCGCACCCTGCGAAGCATTATATTCCGCCTGCAGGACCCGCTGCAAACTGAGTTCTTACAGCAGAAGAAAGAGTGTATGACGTTCATGAATATCCCTTCCAAACAGAATCATAATAAAAAATTCACCCCCTATCTGTCCGCGTTCGGTGCCTGGGCGCTTGCCTTCGGATGCGCGGTGGGCTGGGGTTCATTTGTCATGCCCGGCGGGACCTTCCTGCCGATTGGCGGCCCTGTCGGTTCAGCCATCGGGCTTGGACTGGGGGCGCTCATCATGCTGATCATCGGGATAAATTATCATTACCTGATGAACCTTTACCCGGGTGCCGGCGGGACCTATACCTACACAAAGAAATGTTTCGGTTATGACAATGGTTTCTTATCCGCGTGGTTTTTGATCCTGACCTATATCGCCGTTATCTGGGCCAACGCCACCGCGCTGCCGCTGATCGGCAGGACGCTGTTCGGCAGTACGTTCCAGTTCGGTTTTCATTATGTGATCGCCGGTTACCATGTTTATTTCGGTGAGATGCTTTTGGCGGTCTCCTCGCTGGTGATCGCAGCGTTTCTCTGTCTGAGACGAAAGGCTGCGGGCAATACACAGACGGTCATGGCAGTTTTACTGCTCGGGGGCGTCGCGGTCTGCTTCGCGGCTGCTCTGGGACGGACAAATGTTCCTGTGCTCTTTGAACCTCCCTATTCGCCGGAATACAGTCCTGCGGGCGGGATTTTCACGATCTTCGCCCTGGCTCCCTGGGCATATGTCGGATTTGAATCCATCACCCATTCCGCCGGGGAAGCTGTTTTTTCGCTGAAACGCAGTTTCAGGATCATGGCTATTGCCCTGGTCACAGCCGGTATCGCTTACGCGCTGCTGGCTATGCTGGGAACCACATTTTTACCGGAAGGCTGCGGTTCCTGGGTGGAGTATATCAGCGATCTCGGCAGCTATGAAGGGATCGCTGGGCAGCCGACGTTTTTTGCCGCGAATTCGGCACTCGGGACCATGGGGTCTGTCATATTGGGCGTGGCTGCCCTTTGCGGGATCTTTACCGGGCTGATCGGGAATTATATCGCGCTGAGCCGTCTGCTTTACTCTCTTTCGGAAGACGGGCTGTTCATCGGCCGATTCGGTGAGCTTGATGAAAACGGCGTTCCCCGGAACGCGATCCTTGCCATCCTTTTCGTTTCCGTTTTTCTGCCCTTTTTGGGGCGTACGGCAATCAGCTGGATCGTGGATGTCACTACGGTAGGCGCGACCATCGCCTATGCCTTTGCTTCCGCCTGCGCGTGGAAATCGGCAAAGGAAGATAAGAAAACCGCTTATAAGATCTCAGGGGTCGCCGGATTGGTGGTATCGCTCCTCTTTGCGGTGGAATTTCTCATCCCGAACATTATCTCCATCAAGACCCTTTCCATGGAATCCTACCTGATCCTTGCCGCATGGGGGATTCTGGGTTTCCTTGCTTTCCGCAGCCTGCTGAAAAATGACGTGGAGAAGCGTCTCGGCCGTTCCATCATCCCCTGGATGATCCTGCTGGGGCTGATCATCTTTACTTCTACGGTGTGGATGCGCCAGTCCACTGAAGCCGCCATCGAAAATGCCGTGCCTCCGATCCGGCAGTATTGTATGAGGGTAATTGAAGACGCGGGGGTGGATGTTGATCCCGGAATTGCTGAGCCCATGAATTCCTATCTGCGGGAAGTCCTGCAAACGATCGACAACGGGTTGGGCATCAGTATCCTGATCCAAATCGTCCTCATCATTATCGCATTGGTGATCATGTTTGATATATATTCGCGGACGCAGCAGCGTGAACGGCAGACGGAAATTGAAAAGGCTATCGCCGAGGATGCCAGCCGCGCGAAGACCAGTTTCCTTTCCAATATGAGCCACGAGATCCGGACTCCGATGAACGCTATCATCGGTCTGGATTCCATCGCGCTGCGCAATCCCAATCTCCAGCCGCAGACACGGGAGCAGCTGGAGAAGATCGGCGCCAGCGCCAAGCACCTTCTCGGGCTGATCAACGATATCCTGGACATGAGCCGAATCGAGTCCGGACGGATGGTCCTGAAAAATGAAGAGTTTTCTTTCCGTGAGTTTCTGGACCAGGTCAACATTATGATCAACGGACAGTGTGTGGACAAAGGCCTGCACTATGAATGCAATGTCATAGGGCACGTCAGTGATTATTACTATGGTGATGACATGAAGCTCAAGCAGGTGATCATCAATATCCTCGGCAATGCAGTGAAATTTACGGACGCTCCAGGCGACGTCACGCTGACGGTGGAGGATCAGGGCGGGACGAACGGAAAACATACGCTTTGCTTTAAAATAACGGATACCGGGATCGGGATGGATAAGGAATATATTCCGAAGATCTTTGATGCGTTTTCCCAGGAAGACGCGACCACCACGAACCGTTACGGCGGCAGCGGCCTGGGAATGGCGATCACGAAGAATTTTGTGGAAATGATGGACGGCGATATCCTGGTGGAGAGCGAAAAAGGCGTCGGGTCTGTCTTTACCGTGACGGTGGTGCTCGGCACGTCTGACCGGGTCTTCCGGCTTGATCAAAGCCTTCCGAAGGACATGCGCGCCGTGGTGGTGGATGATGATGAGATCTCCTGCGACCATGCGCAGGCGGTCCTGAAGTCCATCGGCATTAAAGCGGATACCTTTACCCATCCGGATGATGCGCTGCGGAAGATGCGCGAAGCCCTGGAGCGGGGTCAGGCTTACCGCCTGCTGCTGACTGATTTCAAGATGCCGGAAATGAACGGCCTGGATCTGATCCGAGAGCTTCGGAAGTTTGACAACGGGAAGACCGCAGTCATCATGCTGACGGGGTATAACTGGGATATTATCGAGGATGAGGCGCTCGAACAGGGTGTGGACAGCATCCTTGCCAAACCTCTCTTTTCGGACAGCCTGATGCGGGAGATCGAAGAGATCCTCTCCCGGCATGAAGGGAAGGCCGAAGCCGCGGAAAAAGCGGATGAGACGGCTGAGACGGCTGTACCTGAAGGTGTCCTGGCGGGCAGAAGGATCCTCATGGCGGAGGATGTGGCTCAGAACGCGGAGATCCTCGAGGACCTGCTGGATCTGGAGGATATTGAGCATGAGTACGCGGAAAACGGTGAGATCGCGGTGCGGATGTTTACCGAGAGTCCGGAAGGCTATTATGACGCGATCCTGATGGATGTGCGGATGCCGGTCATGGACGGCCTGACTGCCACCGGCGCGATCCGCGCCTCGGATCACCCGGACGCGAAGCGGATCCCGATCATCGCCATGACGGCAAACGTCTTCGATGAGGATGTGGAGCGGTCTATGGCGGCAGGGATGGACGCGCACCTTTCCAAGCCGATCGAGCCCGATACCATGTACGCGACCCTGGTGAAGCTGATCATGGACAGACGTTAGTTGGTGGTTG
>DAIMGK010000117.1:0-15516 GCA_036723985.1 Flexilinea sp. | reverse complement strand
TACGGGAAGTGAACCCCTTCTCCTGTCTGTTCAGAGTCATTGGGATCCGCCCGGCAGCATACCGCTTCATTATGATCAAGATCCACATGATATACGCAGCGATAATCTGTGGCAAGCGCAGTGATCATCTTGTCCTGCTGCTCACGACGGGACTGTTGCTCAAGCAGCGCTTCCTTGTTCAGTATTTCACGTCTGGATCGTTTTCTGTCACGAACAAGAAAAAGGATGATCATTGCTGCGATACCAAGGATAATGCTGCCGAAAAGCGCCATATGGTTTCGGATCATATCGCCTAAGGAATATGAATATAACTGATCTGTGTACCGGAAAGCCAGATTCTGGGCATATTCCGATCCCAGAACACTGATTCCGCGATTCAGCAGCTTTAACAGTCCTGAATTCCCAACGTGAACCCCAAAGCATCTGTCATCATCATGGGTTGTCTGGAGCAGCGCAAGACCGCTGTAGCGGCTGTTCCGAAGGATGTCGTTTGCCCGAAGGCCATTTAATGTTGTACATCCGACCTCGCCTTCGCTGACCGCTTTCAGGCATTCTTCGATGGAAGGATAGAATGAGATCTCAGCTTCAGGATAATAGGTCAGCACGAAATAATACTGCATCCGGTTGTTTTCGTTGACCGCGAAGTGTGCTGTTGTCTTATCTGTATATTCGCCCTTATGTACCAGTTCTGTCGCTGAAGACACAACAGGAGTGGATTGGAAAATACCATTTGATTCCGAGTAGTACAGACCACCGCCTACAGGAAAGGCTGTATCGATTTCATCACGACCCAGAGCAGAGATCATGGCATCATAACTGTCGAATCCAATATAGGAAACAGCCATATCCTCAATTCCAAGCCCTTCCAGCATCCGGGGGATGATATCTTTAATCAGACCTGTTACTTCTCCGGAGTTATTGGTATCGCTGTATGGAAGATAATTGTTCAGGTATCCGATACGCAGTTCATTGTGTCCGGAAAGCCACTGCTTTTCATCTGCGGACAAAGCCCTGCCTGAGATGCTGACGGGGTAGTATTTACTGCGCAGGGAACTGATAAAACTCGGCTCGTTTGTCGCAAGTTCAGCCTGCGCCGCATTCAACTCGGATAACAAATCCGGCCTGAGTATACTGACGCAAAGATAATAGTCTGAGGAGCCAAAAGTACAGAGCAATTCCGCATGTGTGCGTCCATAAGCGCCGTCACCTTCCGCGGCAAGGACATCAATCTCATGATTGTCAAAAGCAGCGAAAAGAGGCTCGTAGTCCCGGAACACAACAATTTCAGCCTGTATCTCGAGATCGTCCAGATACGCCTGCAGTACGCCGGCCATGGCGCTGTCAAGAACACCGATCCTTTTCCCGTTCAGCGTCGAGGGATCAGCGGTTATATCCTCGTCTGAATCATGCTTGATGAGATTGTATGATTCATTGCCCATTGCGGCATTCGGGTATCCTATGATTGCTTCGCGATCCTCGCGCCACGCGAGGCCGGCAAGAAGATCTATTTTACCGTCAAGGAGCATCTGATAAAGATCTCCAAATTCGCCGTAAACATATTCATATTGCCATCCGGTATACTCCGACAGCTTCTGATAATATTCATAGGCATATCCTTTTTTAACAGAACCATCCCTTGCGCCTTCCTGAAATACTTCATTTTCATAATAGCCGACGCGAACGATCGTATTCCCGGAGCCGGATGCAGTCACAGCCAATGGTGACATCATCATCACAAGCGCAGTAAGACAAAAAATCGCCAGGAAACGGATCGCGTTTGTTTTAATGCGTCTCTGCCTTCTCATCACTCTGCCTTCTCCTTTTTACCGTCTGTATGTTTGTGCGGCTCCTGATTTCTCAAAACCTGTGATATGGTCTTCATCATCACGCCATGATCCAGCGGCTTGGTAATGTGACCCTGCATCCCGGCTTCCGCGGCAGCCTGTTCGTCTTCCTTGAAGGCGTTGGCTGTCATGGCGATAATGGGAATTGCTGCCAGTTCCTTGTTGTCAAGGGCACGGATGGCTTTCGTTGCTTCGTAGCCGTTCATGACCGGCATCTGAATATCCATCAATATAGCGGCATATGTGCCCGGCTCTGCCCGCAACAGTGCGTTTACGGCATCCTGGCCGTTCGGAACACAGTCTACCAGGAATCCTTCATGGGACAGCAACATTGCTGCAATTTCCTGATTGACGGGGTTGTCCTCCGCCAGCAGGAGGCGCACGCCGGAATAATCCACGGGTGCTTCCGGTTCTGATTCCCCGCAGTTTTCTTCTGAGTCAACCAAAGGAAATCCCAGATGCATGGTGATTTCCGTGCCTTCGCCCTGCTGTGTCTTTACTTCGATGGTTCCACCCATCTGATCCACAAAGCTTTTCGTGATGGCCATGCCCAGGCCGGTGCCCTGGATTCGGCTGATTGTGCTGGTTCGCTCCCGTTCGAAAGGCGTGAAGAGACGTTCGACGAATTCTGGGCTCATCCCTATTCCTGTATCCCGAACCAGGAAATCACAGGCAACAGTATCGTCCTGACGATTCTTCTGCAGCATGGAAAAGGTAACGTCGCCACCTTCCGGGGTATACTTGCAGGCATTACTGAGCAGGTTCATCAAAGACCGACTGAGCTGCCCCTTATCACACATCACCCAGGTTTTCTGTGCTTCCCAACGCGAAACAAAATGGATATGCTTTTTTTCCATCTGCGGAGCGATTACCTCCCGAACCTGTGTGAGGACGTCTTCCAGACAGGTTCGCCCCGGGTCCAGCTCCAGCCTGCCGCTCTCGATGCGGCTCATCTCCAGGACATTGTTGATCGTATCCAGTAGCTGTTTCCCGGCCGTATCGATCTTCACGAAGTAATCTTTGGCTTCCGAAAGGGAGAGCCCTTCACGGTTCGCCAATGTGGTATATCCGATGATGGCGTTCAGCGGTGTACGCAGATCGTGAGACATGTTGGAAAGAAAACGTGTTTTGGCCTCGCTGGCTTTTTTTGCCGCCTCCATTTCAGCTTCCATGTGTTCATGCTGCTTGATCCTGTCAGAAATGCGCCGGATCAGCACCAACATGGCGAATACAAAGAGACTGCCGCCAAAAAGAATGCCGGCCATCAGCAAATCCGGATGGCCGAACAAACCGACAGCCAGATAGCCGCACAGGAACAGAACAAGCAAAAGGATCGGCAGCTGAAGGATTCTCGCTTCCTGCTTCCAGTTTCCTTTGGCGCTTACATCCCGGGCAAAGCGGCTATATTGAAAGATGTTCCAGGCCATCAGGACAGCGCCAAGCCAGATCATGATTTCACTCAACATATGTCCCATCCCATCGTTTCCGATTCTGTATAACATAACATTCGCTGCCGGTTAAGCCAAATCCTGTATGCAGGATCTGAATATAATCCTTTCAACACCGTACTGATTGTGGTATAATAAATTGTATATAACGCAAACAGGGGAAAACCTTATAAAGACGATGAATGGAAAATGAACATCCAGGAGGTCGGTAAGCGATGTTTGGAAAACACTTTGCCCTGAATGAGAACACACTATCCATCGTGGAAGAGATCGGAAGCCTTATGCCGGGCGGTTTCTTTATTTATAAAGCTGGCGGAAATGAGGAACTGCTGTACGCAAATCACACGGTGTTTGATATCTTTGGTTGCGACGGGCCGGATGATTTCAAACAGCTGACCGGCTACACATTCCGGGGAATCGTTCATCCGGATGATTATGACGCCGCCACAGCCAGTATCGACAAACAGATCTCCCAGGGGAATATGGATTATGTTGAATACCGCATCATCCGAAAGGACGGCGCTGTCCGCTGGGTGGACGATTACGGTCACTATACGGAATCGGACGTTTACGGCGGAATATACTATGTGTTTATTTCCGACATCACGGAGAAGCGCGAGCAGATGCAAAAGGAAGGACAACGTCAGCGGGAACAGCAAAACAGCATGATTGTTGCCCTGTCTTCTGATTACCAGAGCGTTTTCTATGTCAATCTGGATCGGGATGAGGCTGTCTGCTATCTGGACGACGAGCGCCTGCCGGAAGCCTCCGCTGAAGGACACAGCTTCCGTTTTCTGGAGAGCTTCACGAAATTCGCGTATGATCATGTAGCGGAACCCTATCGGGAAGGATATCTCCGGTTTATTCAGCCGGACAATATCCGCAGTGAGCTTCTGAAGCATCCGCTGATTTCCTATCGTTTCCTGGAAACCGGCAACGGCAAGGAGTCCTATGCGATGCTGCGAATGGCCGGCGTGCGTCATATGGAAGACAGAGCCGACCATCTGGTTCATGCCATCGGTGTCGGCTTCAGTGATATTGATGCTGAAATGCGGGAATCCATGGCTAAAAATCAGGCGCTTGCCTCCGCACTCACAGCGGCAGAGGAGGCCAATAAAGCAAAAACGGCATTCCTCTCCAATATGAGCCATGAGATCCGCACGCCGATGAACGCGATTATCGGTCTGAACAGCCTCGCGCTAAGAAAAACGAATCTTGATGATGAAACCCGGGAATATCTTGAAAAAATCGGTGGAAGCGCCAGACATCTGCTTGGCCTGATCAATGACATCCTGGATATGAGCCGGATTGAATCCGGACGTATGATCCTGCGGAAGGAGGAATTCTCTTTCCGGAATATGCTGGAACAGATTAATACAATGGTCATGTCCCAGTGCCGGGAAAAAGGCCTGAAATATGAATGTGTCATGACAGGCGGTGTCAGCGATTATTACATCGGCGATGATATGAAACTGAAGCAGGTGCTGATCAATATCCTGAGCAACGCGATCAAATTTACTGACACACCAGGCAGCGTCACACTGTCCGTCGAGCGTACAGCGACCTTTGAAGATCAGTCTACACTTCGGTTTGCCGTGAAGGATACCGGCATCGGCATGGATAAATCATTCATCCCGAAAATCTTTGATTCGTTCACTCAGGAGGACAGCGGCAGAAGCAATAAATACGGAAGCACGGGCCTTGGTATGGCAATCACCAAAAACATCGTAGAGCTCATGAACGGAACGATTTCCGTTGAATCAGAGAAAGGAGTCGGAACAACCTTCACCGTTGTGATCACGCTCAAGAACTGCGATCATCAGGGTCCGGCAATGAGCTTTATTAAGCCGAAGGACATGCGTGTGCTGATTGTGGATGATGAGGAAATCGCGGCGGAACATGCCAGAATTGTACTGGATGAAGTCGGGATTATGTCGGATACCTGTCTCAGCGGAGAGGAAGCACTCCAGATGCTGGAAGTCGCACATACAAAGCATACACCCTATAATCTGGTGCTGCTTGACTGGAAAATGCCTGTCATGGACGGTGTGGAAGTAGCCAAAAAGATCCGGCAGAAATATGACAGGGAAACGACGGTCATTATCCTGACATCGTTTAACTGGGATGAGATCATGGAAGAAGCCCTGCATGCCGGCGTTGACAGTTTTCTCGCGAAACCGCTCTTCGCGTCAAACGTCATCGATGAGTTTGAACGAATTGCGAGAAAAAACAATATGTCGCTTTATAAAGAGAAACGCAGAGCCGATCTGAAAGGCAGGCGTCTCCTGCTGGCGGAGGATATGGCGATCAACGCGGAAATCATGAAAGAGATCCTCAGAATCAAAGAAGCCGACGTAGACCATGCCGAAAATGGCAGGCTGGTGCTGGAAATGTTCAGTCACAGTAAAAACGGATATTATGACGCGATCCTGATGGATGTACGGATGCCGGAGATGGACGGGCTGGAGGCCACAGCAGCGATCCGTGCACTGGACAGGCCTGACGCAAAGATTGTTCCGATTATCGCAATGACAGCCAATGCCTTTGATGAGGATGTCCAGCGCTCCCTCCAGGTTGGAATGAACGCGCATCTTTCCAAGCCGGTGGAACCGGAGCACCTTTTCCAGACGTTGGAAGAACTGATCTGGGAAGCAGAGCAGGGGAAAGCCACGGAGGACTGAAGCCATGGACGACACGACAGAAATCAGCCGATATCTCTCGCCACTCGATGTATGGGGTATCGCTTTCGGATGTATGGCAGGCTGGGGCGTTTTTGCCATGCCCGGCAACACATTCCTTCCTGTGGCCGGACCGGCCGGAACCGTCATTGCCATGGTGATCGGTATGATCGTCATGCTGATCATCGGCAGGAACTTTTCTTATCTGATGACCCGATCCACCATCACCGGAGGAGTCTATTCCTATACCAAAGAGGCGTTTGGACGGGATCATGCGTTCCTGAGTTCATGGTTTCTTTGCCTTTCCTATCTGACGATTGTGTTTCTGAACGGCACGGCGTTATTTTATATTATCCGTACGCTTTTCAGTGATTCTATGCAAAACGGATTCCATTACACCATCGCGGGAAATACAATCTACCTGGGAGAAACGATTCTTTCAGCTGTTGTGCTTGCCTGTGTCGGTTTCCTGTTTGTCACTGCAAAACGCGTGTTGAAAACAATCCACACAGTACTTGCTGTTATCCTGCTTGCCGGGGTGGCCGTGACCGCCATCATCTGTGTGCCGCACGCGATATCCGGCGGAACTGTCACTTCCTTTGGCAGCGGCAACATCAGCATCGGTTACGGCATATTCAGTATTGTCATTCTTGCTCCCTGGGCTTTTGTCGGATTTGAAATCACATCCTTTGATACAGCGCACTTTCTGTTTCCGGTCAAAAAAACCAAACAACTGATCATTCTGTCTATTCTGGCGGCAACTTTTGTGTATACCGCTATGACAATTGTCAGTGTGGCGTCCGTTCCGGACGGATTTGGTTCATGGCAGGAGTACATCAGTTCCCTGAAAGGGTTGAAGGGCGTTGTCTCTGTTCCAACGTTTAACGCAGCAGAAACCATTATGGGCCCGGCCGGCCTGGTGATCATGGCAGTCACTGCGGTTGCCGCGATCCTGACAGGGATTATCGGAGGCTATCACGCTACAACCAAAATACTGTCCGCCATGGCGGAAGACCGCATTTTGTCCGAAAAATTCTCAGAAACAAGATTCAGCATCCTGTTTATCATGGTCATTTCCATTATATTATCCCTGTTCGGGCAAAATACGCTGAACTGGTTTGTGGATCTGACCTCGTTTGGCGCGATCGTCGGGTTCGGCTATACTTCCGCGGCGGCATACAAAATCGCAAAGAGTGAAGGAAATAAAAAAACCACAGTAACAGGGCTGATCGGCACAGTGATTTCCACAGCCTGTATTATCGTCCAGATGGTCCCGAGGCTGGCCGCCATGGAGGCAATGGGAAGCGAGGCCTTCCTGCTGCTTGCCCTCTGGTGCCTGCTGGGGTTCCTTTTCTACTGGAGAACAGTGACCCATAGCACGCTGACCGAGTACAGCGGGATCTCCACATCCGGGATCGTGCTTTTTGCGCTGCTGATTTATTCGGCACTGATGTGGCTTGCCAAGCGTCTGGCAGCCATATCCGGATCTGAGAGTATCACGAGCACCATTGTATGGGGCGGGACCGTGGTGATGCTGCTGATCTTCATTGGTCTGCTTGTGATGCTGTATGTACAGAATCTTGTCAGGAAAAAACATGAAGCAGTGGAACGCGAAAAGATACGGGCTGTCGAAGGAAGTCTGGCTAAAAGCCAGTTTCTCTTCAATATGTCTCATGATATCCGGACGCCTATGAACGCCATTATCGGTTATACCAACCTGGCCCTGAAGGAACCTGCCACAGAAAAGCTCCATGAATACCTGAAAAAAATCGATCTTTCCAGTCAGCATCTGCTCAGCCTGATCAACGATATCCTGGAGATGAGCCGGATTGAGAGCGGAAAGGTGGAGCTGGAGTTCATTCCGACAGACCTGCGCGCTGTATTTGACGCAATCCGTGATCTTTTTTCTGAACAGATGAAGCAGAAACAACTGAAGTTTCAGGTTCATGCCTCACAGGTTCAGGATCCTTTTGTCTGGTGTGACAAAAAGAATCTGAACCGGGTTTTGCTTAATGTCATCAGCAATGCTTACAAGTTTACACCGGAAGGCGGAACTGTGACTGCAACGCTGTCGGAAACCGGAGGAGAAGAAAATGGCTACGGCACCTACGAGATCCACATTCAGGATAACGGAATCGGCATGTCGAAAGAGTTTGCCGAAAAGATGTTCCGTGCCTTTGAGAGGGAACGTTCCTCCACTGTCAGCGGTGTGGAAGGAACCGGGCTTGGCCTTTCCATTACAAAGAAGATCATTGATCTGATGGGCGGTACGATTGAAGTGCTGACTGCACCCGGAAACGGAACGACCATGATCATCCGGCTGAAACTCAGGCTTGCCCGGGAAGAAGATCTGCCAGAGCAGCCAAAGCCGACAGAAGAAGAGGAGCCGGTCGATTTTTCAGGGAAAAGACTTCTTCTTGTCGAAGATAACGCAATCAATATGGAGATTGCGAACATGATCCTGACCAGTATGGGATTTATCGTTGAAACCGCGGAAAACGGGAAAGTGGCGGTGGAGATGGTCGCGGCGTCAGTGCCAGGGTATTATGACGCAGTCCTGATGGACATCCAGATGCCGGTAATGGATGGATATACCGCTACCAAGGAGATTCGCACGCTGGAGAACAAAGCTCTTGCTGAAATACCGATTGTCGCGATGACCGCGAATGCGTTTGCAGAAGATGTCCGGGCCTGCCTGGATGCCGGAATGCAGGGGCATATCGCAAAACCGATTGATGTGAACGTCATGATTAGTACCCTGACGGAGCTGTTTAATGCACAGAGATGATCATTGTGTCCGGCTCCGGATCATGGTAAAATAACACAACTCAGACAAAAGGAGGATTCTGCCGTGCTGACAATTGACGCCCTTCGTAATTATGGCGCAGATGTGGATGAAGGCTTAAAAAGGTGCCTTAACAATGAGGCGTTTTATTTGAAAATGGTGGAGAAAGCAGTTGCCGGCCTCGACACCGGTGAGCTGAAGACCGTGCTGGCTGATGGAAATCTGCCCAGAGCTTTTGAAGTATGCCATGCCATGAAAGGCGTTCTGGCTAATCTGTCCCTGACACCTGTACTGGAGCCTACCGCACAGATGACAGAGCTGCTTCGCTCCGGAACAGCATGTGACTACACGCCCTATGTGACACAGATAGAGGAAAGGTTACAGATTCTTCGCGAATTGTGCAACAACTGACTTTGCAGAAACGGAGGCGTTTCCGATGGCAGCTGCCAGACTGAATCCGCGTACAACCACCGATAAGCATCTTGTCCTGATTGTTGACGACGAGCTTGTAAACCGGGAAATACTGAAGTTTGTCCTGGAGGAAGAATACGAAACGATCACCACAGCGGACGGAGAAAGCGCACTTTCCCTGATCCGGCAGTATGCGGCAAGTCTTTCTTTGGTCCTGCTGGATCTGCTGATGCCCGGTATGCATGGTCTGGAGGTTCTTCGTACAATACAGGACGATCCGGATCTGAAACATATTCCCGTGATCGTGCTGACAGCTGATCAGGAAGCGGAAGTCGAAAGCCTGCGTGCCGGCGCAGTTGACTTCCTGTCCAAACCTTACCCGGACCGGGAAATCATCCTTGCCCGCGTTCATCGCGTCATTGAGATGACGGAAAGCCGGGAGATTATTGAATTTACAGAGCGGGACGGACTGACCGGACTGCTGAACAAGGAATATTTCTACCGCTATGCGATCCAGATCGATCTGCATCATGCGGACCGTCCCATGGACGCGATCCTGGTGGATATCTGCCACTTTCGTATGATCAACGAGCGATATGGAAAAGCGTTCGGCGATGAGATCCTCCGGAAGCTGGGCGAGAGCCTGCGCGATGCGGTGCGGGAAGGCGGCGGAATCGTCTGCAGGCGTGACGCTGACACTTTCCTGGTTTATTGCCCGCATCTGGAGAATTATCAGTCTCTCCTGGATACTGTCTCCAGATCACTTCCCCTCCAGGGCAGCGGCAGCCGTGTACGTTTGCGTATGGGTATTTATGCCGACACTGACAAAAGTATTGATATTGAACGCAGATTCGACAGGGCTAAAATGGCAGCGGATACTGTGATTGGCAGCTATCGCAGCACTTTTGCCATGTATGACAGCGAACTGCACAAAAGCGAAGTTTTTGCGGAAAGCCTGCTGGAGAGCTTCGATACCGCCATACGTGAAAAACAGTTCAAAGTGTTCTTCCAGCCCAAGTTTAACGTCCGACCCGACCGACCGGTACTTGCCAGCGCCGAGGCACTCGTGCGCTGGATTCATCCGGATTATGGCTTTATCAGTCCCGGTCAGTTTATTCCGCTTTTTGAGGAAAACGGACTGATACGCAGACTGGACGAATATGTCTGGCGGGAAACCGCGGCCCAGATCCGGGACTGGAAAAATCGTCTCAGTCTTTCCGTGCCCGTCTCTGTCAATGTTTCCCGTGTGGATATGTATGATCCGGAGCTGACCGGCACTCTTCTGAATCTGATCCGGGAAAATAATCTCACTCCTGAAGATATGTTTCTGGAGATCACAGAATCTGCCTATACCGGTGATTCCACCCAGATGATCGAGAAAGTTCATCAGCTGCGTAACCTGGGCTTTCATATTGAAATGGACGACTTTGGTACCGGATACTCATCGCTCAATATGATTTCAGAATTGCCCATCGACGCGCTGAAGCTGGATATGGTGTTTATCCGTACGGCATTTGCGGAAGGCGGCAGCACCCGCCTGATTGAGATCATCATTGATATCGCGGATTACCTTTCGGTTCCTGTGATTGCGGAAGGCGTAGAAACGGAGGAACAGATGTCCGCTCTGCGCGCCATGGGATGTGATCTTGTTCAGGGATATTACTTCTCCCGCCCTGTTCCCCCCGAAGAATTCGAGCGTTTTATCGCTGAAAAGAAAAAGAGGCTTGCGGAAGAAGGCGAAGAAGCAGTTTACAGCCGCGCTGAAGAAACAGGTAAAACAAAGATACCGCAATCCAGGAATGAGCAGCAGCCTGCCGAGCCTGGCAGCAAAGCCGGCACAGCACAGTATGGCGCCTATTTTTCCATTGCGCAGGCCCTTGCCAGTGATTTTGAAAGCATCTATTATGTGGATTCTATCACAGACAATTATACGGAATTTATCGCCCGGGGTGGATATGAGGATCTGAAAATCAAACTCACCGGAACGGATTTCTTTACTGAATCTGTGGAAAATATTCCCAAAGTGGTTTTCCCGGACGATCAGCAGAAATTGCTGGGTATTATTGATAAGAAAAGTATTCTGCAAACGCTCGAACAGCGACAGGCTGTGTCCGTTGAATACCGTCTCATGATTGAGAATGATCCTGTCTGGTATCGCCTGAAGATTGTTCTGGCGGAAAATCAGCGGTATCTGGTCTTCGGCCTGAGTAATGTGGACGTTGAAATCCGGCGCGCGGAGGCGCTGAAAGCGTCCCAGGCGGACAGCGTGACCTTTGCTTCGATCGCCAAGGCGCTGGCTGCCGACTATTTCAGCATCTACTATGTGGATACGGAAACAGATCACTTTATCGAATACTCTTCGCATGATGATTATGACGCTTTGGGCATTGAGAAAAGCGGTGAGGATTTCTTTACCCTTAGCCGTATCAATATAGCCCGCGTTGTTCATCCCGAAGACCAGGACAAGATTCTGCAGGAGTTTACCCGGGAAAAGCTGCTGGATGAACTGGACAGAAACGGTACCTTTACATTGAATTACCGCCTTATGTTCGGTGAAAAAACCAATTATGTCAGCATGAAGGCCACCCGTATGGCTGACAAAAACGATAAGCATATTGTGATCGGCGTCAACAACATCAACGCGCAGATGCAGCGCCAGATGAATTATGATACGTCCCATGGAAATAAAATCAATCTGTAAATGAAGGGATAGGTGCAGGTCCCATGACACATTCTACGACTGAAGCAAAAAAGGAAGATGCCTTGCAGCCGTATCTCTCCCCTCTGGCTGTCTGGGCTCTGTCTGTCGGTTCAGCGATAGGCTGGGGTTCATTGGTTGTTACCAGCCAGAATTATCTGGCACAGGCGGGACCGGCAGGCTCCGTTCTGGGATTGCTGATCGGTCTGGTCATGATGCTGATGGTGGCCAGGCATTATCACTTCCTGGCTAATCGCTATCCAGGTACGGGCGGCCTGTATAACTATGTAAAACATGTCTTCGGTTATGACCGTGCTTTCCTGGCAGGCTGGTTCATGTTCCTGGTTTATATTGCAATCTTCTGGGCCAACGCTACCAGTATTCCGTTGTTCGCCCGTTACTTTCTTCACGGGGCATTCAAGTTCGGCTATCTCTATACAGTGTTTGGTTATGAGGTCTATCTGGGCGAGGCGTTGGGGACGATGATTGTCATCGCTCTGGTAGGCATCCTGTGCATGAAGAGCAAAAAAGCCACAGCCCGCTGTATGGAAGCGCTGGTGCTGCTATTCACCGTTGGGATCACGGTTTGCTTTGCCGCAGCCATGATTGGACATGGCTCTACGGGAATGACAATGGAGCCGGCATTTATCCCGGACAAGAACGTCTTCCGGCAGGTGATTCGCATTGCGTTCATTTCTCCCTGGGCGTTCATCGGCTTCGAGAGCGTGACTCACTCCGCAGCGGAATACCATTTCAGGCATTCCAACCTCTTCCGCGTGCTGGTCATCTCTCTGATTGTAACTACCGCTCTGTATATTTTTATCATATTGATGGGTACTTCGGCCTATCCGGAAGGCTGTTCCAGCTGGCTTGACTACATCAGCCGTTTGGATGAATTCGACGGCATCGAAGGACTGCCGGCCTTTTATGCGGCGAATTACTATCTTGGCTCCACGGGGGTCTATATTCTGATGGCCTCGTTGCTGGCGCTGGTACTCACGAGTCTCATCGGCATGCTGCGCACCGTCAGCCGCCTGTGCTACGCTGTCGCCCGGGATGGCATTCTCCCTGAGCGCTTTGCCCGGCTGAATAAAAAGCAGATCCCTGCCAACACCATCCTGCTGGTCCTCGCTCTTTCCGTGCCCATCCTCTTCGTGGGCAGAACAGCTATCGGATGGATTGTGGATACTACGACCATTGGCGCGACAATATTGTACGGATTTGTCTCCGCCGCGGTTTTCAAGGCTTCAAAACAGGAGGGATGCCGGAAAGACCGTATTTTCAGTGGAATCTGCCTGGTTATTCTGCTCATCTTCTCCGTGTTTCTGCTGTTCCCGTCACTCTTCTCCGATTATTCCATCGAGACAGAGACCTATGTTCTGCTATCCGGCTGGTCTTTTGTCGGCCTGCTGTTTTTCAACTATGTGATCCGAAAAGACCACGCAAGAAACTTTGGTAAGGCCATCATTGTCTGGATTGCGCTGCTGGGCTTCATCGTGCTGGTCACCCTGGCCTGGGTAGAGCGCGCAAACGAAGCGCGGGAGAACGAGGTTGTTGAAACAATACATCAGTACTTCCACGTTCTCACAGGCGATGAAACATGCGTTGACGAGCATCTGACCTTCCTGAACACTCAGCGCCAGCGCCTGCACGAGGCGGACAACACCAGCGTTGTCACTATCACCATCCTCTTCAGCCTGTCCCTCGGCGCGATGTTCGTAAACTATTCCTCTCAGCAGAAATGGGAAAAGAAAGCGAATGACGAGCGTGACCAGGCACGGATTGTGGCTTTTACCGACCCGCTGACCGGCGTAAAGAGCAAACATGCTTTTTCTGTCCGGGAGAGCCAGATGGAAAAACAGATCCAGGACGGTGAAGCAGGAGAGTTCGGTGTTATTGTATGTGATGTGAATGGACTGAAAAAAATCAATGACACCCTGGGCCACAAGGCGGGAGATGAATATATCCGTTCAGCCTGCCATATGCTTTGCGTGTTTTTTGACCATAGTCCGGTTTTCCGGATCGGCGGGGATGAGTTTGTTGTGCTGCTTCAGGGGCATGATTATGAGAAGCGGGATGAAATCCTGGAAAACATTAACAAAAAAATAGAAGAAAATATCGGCAGTAACGATGTTGTTGCCTCTCTGGGACTGGCGATTTTTGATCCGGCTGGTGATAAATCCTTCCATGAAGTCTTTAAACGGGCAGATGGCCTGATGTATGAGCGCAAAATGCAGCTCAAGAGCATGGGCGCCGTCACAAGAAACTGACTGCGCTATTCCCGTGATTTCCACTAAATGTGAAAGTCGATGTATCAGCCTGTCACTTTGATTTGTTTATCAATTGTTTATATCAACTGATCAGAAAGGAGGAACAGATGAATCATTACGTTGTTAACCTGAGCCAATTTGATCATGATACAGTTGAGAAAATCATTCAGAATATACGCTTCTGGTGCTTAAGCTTTCAGCAAAGAGATAACACCCAAGTTTACGATATCACGTCCTCATATGAATTCACACCTGAATTCATGGAATCCAAAGGGATTCCTTCATCCGTCCTCGTGAAATAAAAAAAGAGATGTGACAGACGTTAACCTGTAGGTGATCTCGTCCATATTGCTCTGCACACTCCAGGCCATGTTCATAGCGTTCGGGATACCGTTTTCGTCATAATGAAGGCCTTATGGCTCATAGTTTTCCCGGGTTAGGCATTGTATTCATCGGTTTAATGTAGAAAACTCCGACAATTTCTCGCTTCGATAAAAAACAAGCAGAAAAACAAGCGATAAAAGTAAGCGATAAAAACGAGCGATAAAAACAAGCGACAATTCACGGGGAATAATTCGACTCTAGCAAAAAGAAAGGGCGGCACCAAATTGATGCCGCCGCGTGAAGTTGATTAGGTATAGATCATTTCAGCTCGGATGATTTCCTCAGCCCGATTTCGGATACTGTTCATCCGTCTGACCCATTCCATTTGATTTTCTGCCTTAAGGGACTCTGTGATCCCCTCCGTGGTTTTCATCTGGGAAACGATTGTTTGATAACGTTCCTGTGCTTGACGATCCAGGTCATGCAGTGTAGAATAAAGCCTGCCGGACAGGATCAGACGAGTATATAAGCCGGACCGGTTCTGCTCCAGGTAGTGTTTGCATTCGCGCGCCCAGCGTCCAAGTGGTTTGGAATCGGATTCACTTAAAGCAATAACGGGCAGATAATAATCTCCGTGCAGAATGTATTCGATTCCGTTCTGAGACGTTTTTTCGGGCAAATTGGTTTTCATGGTGAGTTCCTCCTTCGTTATCGTTCAGTTCATGGAGACTGATTACTGAATTCAGATAACTTTGTGAGGATGATGTACTGTTTTCCCCGGAACGGAGAAAACGGTTCAAAAACGGTTCAAGACATCGAGCGTTTCGGCTCAAAAGCTTGATTCTCAAGGGCTTCACTCCCCGGGATGTGGAGCTACGAATCAAAAGGTCGTGGGTTCGAATCCCGCCGGGCTCACTTTGGGAGAGGCGCTGAAAAGTGCCTCTTTTCCTTATGTTTCAAGGCTTCCAGCGTTTTGGGGAATTTTGCCGTTTTGACCAGATTATACATGTTACGGACTCGGTAACACTCAAAAATACGGCAAAATACGGCATATAAGT
>DAIMGK010000116.1:0-15588 GCA_036723985.1 Flexilinea sp. | reverse complement strand
TCGAATAAGCCGAAGAGGATGTACAGCGGGATGAAAAAGAGCATGCGGGACGGGAGGAAGAAGGTAAGAAGGGAACACAGCATTGCCGGAACGCAGCAGAGCGTCAGGAACTGGCGCAGCCTGAGCTTCGGGAACCGGTTCAGGACATTAGAAAACAGCGGTTGGATCACAGCGGAAAAGAACATGTGGATCCCGGAGATGATACCGACCTGCGCATAAGAGAAACCGCGGTCCAGAAGATAAACAGAGATAAAGCTGCGGACCATGCAGAATCCGCCGAAATAAACAGCGAATGCTGCCGCATAGTGAGCCGTCAGACGCGGTACGGAAATTTTATTGTTTTGTGCCATGGGTTTGCCGGTGATTGGTGGCTGATGGTTGGTGATTGATTTTTGATTCTTGATGGTTAGTGATTAGTGGTTGTACCGGACATTTGTAAGCCGATCTCTAATAACCACTAACCACCAACCATCAACTGATAACTACGACACCGGGACGCCGGTCCAGATGAAGGTGCGGGGCTCGCTGCGGGCGCCTGCCGGTTCATAAGTCGCCGGGGAACCTTCGGATGTGATCGTCTGCCGGACGGGAGTGACGTACCAGCGGATCACATGCGGGGAAGTGTCGCTGCTGGGGCGGAAATCCATCGGGACGATAAATTTGGTGTCCGGAACATATTGGATCAGCTTCCTGCCGGTACCTTCGGTCACGTCTTCAATGACGACTTCATAGGCTTCATTGGCAAGCAGGGAACCGACGCCCGCCCACTGCAGGGTGATGGTCTCACCGCTGACATTGAAGGATGTCCCGTCCGCCGGCAGCAGCAGATTCGGCGCGGCATACGGCGGAGGTGTGGTGGGTGTGGATGTGGGTCCCGGGGTGACACGTTCACAGAGCGGGATCTTGATGGTCGTTCCGGCGATGACAATATCTCCTGTC
The DNA here is from genome assembly GCA_036723985.1 of Flexilinea sp. Lineage (GTDB taxonomy): Bacteria > Chloroflexota > Anaerolineae > Anaerolineales > Anaerolineaceae > Flexilinea. Next base: position 14,649 of record DAIMGK010000116.1, on the reverse strand, counting down.
AGGCCGTTGTATTGTCGGATAATATCGGTGGTGACACCATAGTTCAGGGCGATGCCGAACAGCGTGTCGGTGTTGGTGACGACGTGGTCATAGGATCCGCACGCGTCCAGTGTCGCCTGCTGGCTTGTCATCGTGCCGGTGGGCATCGGTGTCGGGGTGATCGTCGGCTGCGGGATCAAAAGTTTCTGACCCGGGGAGAGGTAGCAGTCTGCCGAAAGGTTGTTCTGCAGGATGATGCTGGCGACAGATACATCAAAAACTGCCGCGATGGATGCACAGAGGTCGCCGTCCTTAACGGTGTATTCGATGGGCGCCAGCGGCGTCGGCGACATGACCATCGTCGGTGTGGGTGTTTCTGTCGGCGGCGTGGTGGGCGTGGGGCTGAGGGTCGCGGTGGGCATCGGTGTCGGTTCGACAACGCGTCCCGTCTGCTGCAGAAGTACAAAAGTGACGGCGGCGCCGATACCGATCAGCAGCAGAAGAAGTCCGATAAAGATCGGTACGCTGATGGTGACACTGTGCAGACGCGGTTTTTCGATCTTTTCATTGTCGCTGGCAGCAACAGGCCCCCGGTTGGCGGGCTGTGCGTCGTTGGTAAATGTCCGCCCGCATACCAGACAGCGGGTTGCGGATTCGTTCATCCTGGTGCCGCAGGTCGGGCAGATCTTTGTTCTCGGTTGTTGGTTCATTTCATTTGCCATGTGCTGGTATCCCCTTATCAGATTATCATTATAACCGTTTTTATGAATTGCATGACTATTCCGGACAGAAGATTGTGTAAATAGTCGTAAGTATCAAAACCGATTCTACCGATGTTTGCCGCGGCTCAGACGAATACAGGCTACCGGGAATTTCACACAATTGTGAATGGTTTAAAAATCATAACAATAATACAGGAAATAATGTAAAAAAATAATAAAAATCACATAACATTTCGCCTGTAGTATAATAATTAAGAAATCTGATCTGAATCGGAGGACCCTATGTATCGGAAAATATTTGATTATCTGAAAAACTGGAAAGAAAACAAATATCGAAAGCCTCTGATCATACAAGGCTCCCGACAGGTAGGAAAAACGTATACGGTTCTGAAATTCGGAAAAGAATATTATGAAAACGTGGCGTATTTCAATTTTCAGACGAATCCGTCACTTTCCGCAACCTTTTCGGAAAATATTTCACCGGCTTACCTGCTTCCGATCCTGAGCCATATCAGCGGACAGACCATTACCAAAGGACATACACTTATAGTTTTCGACGAAGTGCAGTTATGTGAACGGGCACTGACTTCCCTGAAATATTTTTGTGAGGAAGCGCCGGAATATCATATCATTGCGGCCGGAAGCTTGCTGGGGGTAGCTGTCAACCGAGAAAGATTTGCCTTCCCCGTGGGTAAGGTGGATCGTGTCACAATGCTTCCGATGGACATGGAAGAATTCATGACCGCGTTTGGGGAAGAAGAGCTTGTCAGGCTGATCCGTAAAAGTTATGCTGAGCGGATACCGATGCCCGCGGCGCTGCATGATGCTGCGTTGAAGTTATACCGTCAGTATCTTGTTATCGGCGGAATGCCGGAAGCTGTGGCGAGGTTTCTGGATACCCATGACTATATTCAGGTTCGGCATGTGCTGGAAACGATACAAATGGATTACCTGGATGATATGAGCAAGTATCAGGAAAGCACCAGTGAGATCAAAAAAACCCGTCTCACTTACGGAACAGTCTCTGTTCAGCTTTCAAAAAAAAATACTCGTTTTCAATATAAGATCATCAAATCCGGGGCGCGTGCTGCCGAATTTGAAAACGCTATCGAATGGCTGGTTTCGACCGGGCTCATCGCACGGGTCTACCGCGCGGAACAGATCATGAAGCCTTTGGAGAATTATAAAGACATTGATGATTTCAAGGTATTTCTTTCGGATATGGGTATACTGTGCGCGCAAAAGGGATTACAGGCGGAAGATGTCTTCTATATGGAAGAGGAACTTTCGGATTTTAAGGGCGGTATGACGGAGAATTATGTCAATACGCAGCTGACCTGTTCCGGATTTAAACCTTTCTTCTGGCGGAATGACAAAGGAACAAAGGAAGTTGATTTCATCATACCGATCCGGGGAAAGCTGATCCCTGTCGAAGTGAAGAGCGGAGAGAATGTCTCTTCATCAAGCCTTGCGGAATATGTCAGGATGTTTTCTCCGGCATTGTCTGTCAGGGTATCCGGAAAGAATTTCGGCTTTGAGAATAATATTTTCTCTGTTCCCCTGTATGCGGTCTTCTGTATTCATAAGGATGAATCGATATAAAAAAACACAAACCTGACAGTTAAAGATTCGATATATATGTAAAAAAATATCTTGCTTGCCAGGGGGCGGTTTTGACTGACTCAGCAGTCCCGACACCACTGATGTTTGCCGCGAGTCAGACGAGTACAGGATACTGTCTGATATAGGGCGGCTTCCGCACAGGTGGGAGAGCCGGAAAAAGAGCGCGGCCCCTTTCCCTCATGCGGAAGCAATTATGAATGAGCTCTTATCGTTGAAGAAAACGAATCGACTGCAGCTGTACAGCGGGGAACTGTCACCATTGACACTTTTCATTTTCTCATATCCGGTGAAATATTTGATAAAATTGAAATCATCCGGAACCCGCCGGGAGGGACAGTCACTATCCGAGGGATAGAAACCGCTCCCTTTTTCATCGGGCGCTTCGGAAGGTGACAGTTCCGCTGATGCGGGACCAAAAAAATTTGGACAAAATCTCTTACAGGAGACATTATGAAGAAATTTGTGGTCGCGTTGTTATTGTTTTCTTTGCTGTTCAGCGCTGTTGTCTGTTCTGCAGAAGAAGGAGCCGCAGGCAGCACAGCGGAACGCAGTGAGATTGAACAGGCTTCCCTCCAATATCTCAGCGATGAGCTGGAGAAGGCCGCCGATCATCTGATGCGTGACGGGGAGGATGTGAATGACATTTACACCACCCTGAACTGGAAATCTATCGCGGATACATTCCCGGCGAAATTCGACCTTCGGGACCGCGGGACCGTCACACCGGTGAAAAGCCAGAATCCCTGGGGCACCTGCTGGAGTTTCGCCACGATCGGCGCCAGTGAAACCAGTATTCTGAATTCCCTCGGGCTTACCGCTGAGGAGTATAAGGAAAAATACGGCGAAGAAATGGATCTTTCCGAAAAACATCTGGCATGGTTCACCGCGAACGCGCTCCCGGGGCCGGACGCGTACCCGGAAGGCGAATATCCTTTTGATGAAGCGCAGGCCGGAGAAGGACTTCATATTTATGAAAATGTGGATAATAATCCCCTTAATTTGGGCGGCAATTACGCGCTGTCCACAGCCAGCCTTGCTTCCGGTGTCGGGATCCTGAAAGAAAAATACGCTCCTTATGGAAACGATGAAGGTAAGGCGGATAAAAACGGTGACTGGTCACTGCCGGAGGACCTGCGTTTTATTTTCAGCTATGAGCTGAAAAACGCCAATATCCTGCCTGCCCCGGCGACCTTTGACGAGGATGGCAATTACATTTACCGGCCCGCGGCTACAGAAGCGATCAAGACCGAACTGATGGCCGGACGGGCGGTCGGCATCTCATTCCTAGCGGATCAATCCCGGCCGGAGATGACAAAAGAAGAATTACGCGCAAAATTCGAGGCGGATCTCAGTGAAGCAAGCGGCGGGACAGAGGAGGAAAAGGCTCTTTATATTGATGTGCGTGTCGGTGATGTTGAAACGGCGGATCTGACTGCGGACGAATTGAAGAATCTGGTGCTTTTCCGTCTGCGTGTCAACGGCCTCGATGAGAACCTCTATGATACGGATTCCCTGGACCATGACCAGCTCGCGAGGATCCTGGTGTCCCGGTATTTTTCTTACCCATATGACGCACTTGTGTCAGCCGAAGACAACCAGAGAACCTTCATGAGCTTTATTGGTGAAGATCCGGTCATCTACGCACAATATACGAATGAGCCTTTGAAGGCAAACCATGCGGTTACCATTGTGGGATGGGACGATACCTTCTCCGCTGAAAACTGGCCGGAAGACCGCCATCCACCGGCTGACGGTGTCTGGATCGTGAAAAACAGCTGGGGCGATCAATGGGGAACGGACGGATATTTTCTGCTTTCCTATTATGACAAGACGCTCTGCGGCATCGGCACTTTTGAATATGTGGTTGATGAAGCCCTCGATAAGCTTGATTATCTGATGATCCTTCAGCACGATTATATGCCCCAGGAAATCACCAGTTCCACGCTCTTCGATATGCCGGTCTATGCCGCGAATATCTTTGAGGTTGAAGAAGACAGCGTCCTGCAGTTTGTCTCTGCCATGACCGGGGACCTGAACACGACTGTCACCGCTTCGATCTTCCTGCTGGATGATGACGCTGTGCTGCCTACGGATGGGCGTCTGCTGGACAGCGTCACGGAGACCTTCCTGTTCGCCGGGTATCACCGCATGGAACTGAACGGTAATCTGCTGCTGCCGCAAGGCGCGCGGATCAGTGTTGTGGTCCTCGAGCATGTCCCGGGAGAAAACGGGGGCAAATACGCACTGGTGAACAACAGCAGTATCGGTGAAGCAGGCGCGGAGGCTTTCAATGAGATCCACGCGGAAGAAGGCCGCTTGGTCATGCGCTACGCGAAGGGGGTTGTCAACCCGGGCGAGAGCTTTGTCAGCTTTGAATCCGGCCGCTGGATCGATTGGAGTGATGCCATCGCGTCATTGGCTGAAAACGGGGCGAATGTTTATCTCGCCTATGATAACCTGCCGATCAAGGCTTATGTCTATCCCTGGTCACAGGTGGAAGCGATCCATGACCTTTCCCGCCGTATCCCGACAGCCGGCGGTGAAGCCGCGATCTGCCCGGAAGACGGCTATATGCTGCTGGACGTGGCGAAATAGACCGGGAGCCGGACGTCAGATGACGCTTCTTGTCTTTGCCATGATCTATGGATGAGCCGTAAACCGCTGTAATAAGTCTTGTAAAGACAGATGAAAAGGGGACAGTTTCCGCAGGCTCTTTAAAGAGCCGGAGGGAACTGTCCTTTCTTTTTGTAATGTTATAACGATCCGGGATCCGGCGGCGTGAAGGGGTACGATCCGAAGGTAGGAACCGTTACCCTTTTTCACGGTTTCATGGCCGTCACCTTTTTCATTCCTCGAGTTTCGCTGACGCGTAACCGTCCCCTGATACCTTATTCTCTGTCGAAGTGATAGAGGAAGGCGTGGTATTCTCCGGGGATCATGGGGAGGGGGATGCCGACGGTGCGGAGGACTGATCCGGAAAGGGTCAGGCCGGTCTCCCGACAGGTATAGAGCGCCCCGTCATCCAGGCCGCGGCAGCGGATGTAGTGGATCTTGTCGTTGGCATGGAGATCCATCGTCACGACGGTCAGCAGCGCTTCGGAACGGTCGGCTGAGACAAAATTCCATGCCGAGTAATCCTTATTCGTGAGGATATCCGAATCCCGGTAATACAGGCCGTTGTGGATGATGTCCCAGTTTTCGATGAAAACGGCGATCTGTCTGCGGATCTTTTCTTTGTCATCCGCGGAGAGCTTCGTCAGGTCCAGCTCATAGCCGAAATTGCCGGACATGGCAACGATCGCCCTGGTGTCGATGTCCGTGATCCTGCCGTTCTGGTGATTCGGTACGGCGGATATATGGGAACTGACCGTGGAAACCGGATAGCCGAAGGAAGCGCCGTACTGAATGTGCAGACGGTCGATGGCGTCTGTGTTGTCACTGGTCCAGATCTGCGGCGTATAGCACATCAGTCCCGCGTCAAACCGTCCGCCGCCGCTGGAGCAGCCTTCGACCAGGATCTCCGGGTAACGCTTTGTCAGCCGGTCGAAAAATTCATAGACACCCAGCATATAGTTGTAGCAGACAGTCCCGAAGTTCTGGTATTCGGCACCGGCGGAATAAGCTTCGCAGATACTCCGGTTCATATCCACCTTGATATAGTCGACTTCCGTGGAATTGATCACGGCGCTGATCTGGTCAAAAACCGCGTCCCGCACTTCCTTCCGGGAAAAGTCGAGCACCAGCTGCGTCCTGCCGAGTACCGGCGGTTTCCCCGGTATGGCCAGTGCCCAGTCCGGATGTTCGGTGTAAAGGCGGCTGTTTTCGTTGACCATTTCCGGTTCGATCCAGATGCCGAATTTCAGGCCGAGGGCTTTGATGCGCCTGACGACGCTGTCAAGGGTCCCGCCCATTTTCTGTTCGTTTACGAACCAGTCGCCCAGGCCCCGGTCATCCGGCCCGCGGTTCCCGAACCAGCCATCATCCAGGACGAACATATCCAGGCCGAGAGACGCGGCTTCTTCCGCGATCTCCACCAGCTTATCGCCGGTGAAGTCAAAGTAGGTGGCTTCCCAGTTGTTGACAAGGATGGGACGGCGGATCTTCTGATATTTCCCGCGGCAGATGTGATCCCTGATGAAAGCGTGAAAATGGTGGGAAAGCTCTGTCAGGCCGTTATCGGAGCAGCTGAGGATGGCTTCCGGGGTATGGAAAGATCCTCCGCCCTGCACCGGATAGCAGAACATTTCATCCGAAAGCCCTGCCTGGAGCCTGGTCTGGGAATAGGGATCCTGTTCGGCCTGGATGAGAAAGTTCCCGCTCCAGACCAGTGAAACGCCGTAACAGAGCCCATTTTCTTCCGTGCATCCCTTTTCGGCGAGGATCGCGAAGGGGTTGTGCTGATGGCTTGAAACGCCCCGGCGGCTGCCGATGGAAGTCAGCTCGTGACGTACGGGGGTGACCTCGGTATTCATTTCGTTATTGTGCCGTCCCTGGAAATGGATCAGGTCGAAATCTCCGCTGAGGAAATCCATGGACATGCTCATGATTTTGTTAAGGTACAGAGGAGCGCTGCCGATGTTCCGCAGTTCGGCACAGCGGGTGATGATATCTTTCTCATAAAAGATCCCGTACCGCAGGATCAATTCCGCGTTGAGGCGCGGATCTTCCAGAACGATCTCGCAGGTTTGGGCGTTTTCGCCGTAAGATGAGGGCAGGGCAGGAATGCTGTATTTTCCTGAGATAAAGCGGTGTGATTTGTAACGGAAGTCCGCTCCCTGTGTACCCTTCGCGTCGGTGATCCGAAGCGCGTGGTTCCGGTAGTCACCGCTGCCGTAACAGGAAAACTCCTGCGGGAGGGTATCTGCCGAGTAGGTGCCGTCTCCCTTATGGTCGTAGGGAACGCCGTTGTTGACCCGGAAATAATAAGTCAAAAGTTCGCTGAGGTCTCCGGAGGCTTTCGGACCGTAATATAAATGAAGGATAAACCCGTTCGGCTCGATCCCGATCTGATAACTTGTGTTTTTTGTTTCAAGATGAATGATTTCCATATATGTTTTCTATCTCTCCTTCTTTCGAAAAACGATCGTATCAATTCAGAACCTTCCGATGGGGGTGTTTACGCACCAACGGAACCGGCACCTTCTGAATTGGAACAACCAAATCTCAAAAACTAATAACGAATAACTATTGACTATTGACTATTGACTATTGACTATTGACTGAATTTACAGACGTCGATCCATGCCTGCGCGTTGGAATAGTTCTCCAGTTCCGGCAGGGTGAGCTCGATGGCGCTGCTGGCGCTGCCGCAGGCGGGAAAAACGGTTTCAAAGCGTTTCATTGATTCGTCCAGATAGACGGACACGCCTTCATTCACCGCGAAGGGACAGACACCGCCGACCGCGTGCCCTACCAGCTTGATCGCTTCCTCAGGAGTCAGCATTTTCGCCTTGGTATGGAACCGGGCCTTATATTTCGTGTTGTCGATCTTCTGATCTCCGGCTGTGACGATCAGGATCGGGCTGCCATCCACCATGAAAGACAGTGTTTTCGCGATACGGCAGGGTTCGCAGCCTGCCGCGGCGGCTGCCAGCTCTACTGTGGCGCTGGACACGTCAAACTCCATGATCCGCTCCGCGATCCCGAGCTGCTGAAAATATTCCCTTACTTTTTCGATTGCCATAAATTTTCTCCGTGTGGAATGAAGTAAGACGTAAGATTTATGCCGTCAGATGCCGGATCAGGGGCCGGTCATCATGATACATTGGCGGATCCGGATTCGATGATCCGCGGGACTTGCCCATCCCGATACTACTATAAGAGCTCAGTTTATATTTACCCTCCGCATGCGGGATAGTATGCTTCGCAAGGTGCGGGAACGTGTATTCGTGTGTTTGCAAATGCCACATCCCGCACCGGATTTCCGGGGGCTTGCAGCCCCCATACCCCCGCTTAAGCAGCTATCAGGCTCTTCATAAGACTCACACGCTTTCGCGGTGGTCACCTTTTATCATGATAAGGACTGTCCCTTTATGGGACAGTCCGCAATGGCAGGTTCTGAACAGTGCCTGATCACTGTTCGGCGGCGGGGATCACAAACTGCTGCTCGCCCATGGCGCCGGGCGCGATCTCATATTTGTCAAAGGTGATGACGAGGTCGCCGTCCGCGTTGTAATACCAGTGGTTCAGCTCTCCGACTTTCGCAAGCTGTTTATCGAATGTATCGTCTTCGATCCAGTACATGCCTTCGCCGGAATCAATGGATGCTTTCATATCCGCGTAGATCTTGTCCCGGATGGCGGACATCTGTTCGGGAGTGGTCACCGCGTCTTTTTCAAAATCCAGCAGCTGCCCGGTCTTTTTGTCCAGATTCCAGTATTCATTTCCCGTGAAGGAGGAGGCTCCTGCCACGAATGAGCTTGTCCGGAAAACGAAATAATCGTCCGAATCCGTGATAATATCCCAGTAATACTCGTAAGAGAAATGGGGCTGGTTTCCTTCCGCGAGACTCTTTCTCGCGTATTCGGCGTCCTGCTCATAGCCTTCCTTTACGGAGTCTTTTTCGGCGAGGAAATGCGCGTTCAGCTGATCCTGTGCCTTTTCATCTGCCATGCCGCTGATCCGCGGTACGGAGATTTTGACTGACCAGTTCTCTTCTTTTTCTGAGAAGCTGTATACTTCCTTCAGTTCAAAGTTATAGGCCGCATCTGCCAGGACTGAGCCTGTCAGCACGGCGGCGATAATGATCAAAATTGATCCGATAATCATTTTGGTTTTCATTGTTTATTCTCCTTTTGGTTATAATCTGTGGCCCTCGGCCGGTGATCTGTGGCCAGCTAAGCCGTACGGTATGCGGCTATGAGCGTAACGATCCGTTTTTTATGAATTGTTATGACACTGAACCCGATCATTAATATTATCATAACCCATTTTTGCTGACCGGCGGATGAAAACTGCGGGATCGGGAAAGTTGGGACAATGGGGCAGTCCCGCCGAACCGGCAGCGAAATATTATTTCATCCAAAGATCAGGTTCTGCTCTGTGTCAGGGTCGAAGAGGTGCATGACTTTGGCTTTAAATGTGATGTACATTTTTCTGCCGTATGTCAGGCTTTCACGCCGTTCCTTCGTCAGGTCGATGGTGGGCAGGCGCAGGATGATGTTGTCGTCATTTTCGGTCTTCAGGTGCAGATGAAGCTCCGACCCCATCATCTCATTGACCAGGATCGTGCATTCGATGTCGTTCTGCTGTTTTTCAAAGAGCGCTGTGGTATGTTCCGGACGGACGCCGAGAATGATCTTCCGCTGTCCCGTGTTTTTCTTTTTCAAAGCTTCATTCTGTTCGTCATTCAGCGGAATTTCCGCACCCAGCAGCGAAACACTGTATTTTTCGCCTTTGCAGTCCAGATCCGCCTTGAGGAAGTTCATCTGCGGGCTGCCGATAAAACCGGCGACGAAGAGGTTGTGCGGGGTATCAAAAACCTCCTGCGGCGTACCGACCTGCATGATCCAGCCGTCCTTCATGACGACGATCCGGTCTCCGAGCGTCATGGCTTCCGTCTGGTCATGGGTCACATAAATGAATGTCGTATCGACGCGTTTGCGCAGCAGGATGATCTCGGAACGCATCTGGTTGCGCAGTTTCGCGTCCAGGTTGGAAAGCGGTTCATCCATCAGAAATACCGCCGGGTCGCGGACGATCGCGCGCCCGATGGCCACACGCTGACGCTGCCCGCCGGAAAGGGCTTTCGGCTTGCGCGCCAGATATTCGGTGATGCCGAGAATGTCTGCCGCTTCACAGACCCGTTTGTGGATCTCTTCATTGTTCATCTTCCGCAGCCGCAGGGAAAACGCGAGGTTCTCATAGACGGTGATGTGTGGATACAGCGCGTAATTCTGGAACACCATCGCGATATCCCGGTCCTTCGGTTCAACGTCGTTGACGACACGGTCGCCGATCTTTATAATGCCTTCCGTAATGTCTTCAAGCCCCGCGACCATACGCATGGTCGTGGATTTTCCGCAGCCGGAAGGGCCGACAAAGACAATAAATTCCTTGTCCCTGATCTCCAGATTGAAATCGTGGACCACTTCCATTTTGTTATCATAAATTTTCTTTACATGCTCAAGCGTTACACTTGCCATTTTCCCATCTCCTCATTCACAACCATCAACCATCAACATCTAACTACTGACTATTGACTATTGACTAATGACTAAAAACTGTCTTTATCCCTTTACCGCGCCGCCGGTGACGCCTTCGACATAGTATTTCTGCAGGCACATGAAAAGGATCGTGATCGGGACTGCCACCAGTACGCCTCCCGCGCAGAAGCGGGTGAAATACCCCTGATAATCCGCCACATTGACCCATCGGTACAGGCCGACGGCCACGTTATAATTCGGCTCACTGCCGAAGGCGACATACGACGCGAACACATAATCCGCCCAGGGCGCCATGAAAGCCATCAGGACCGTGTAGATCACGATCGGTTTCGCCAGCGGCATGATGATCTTCAGAAAAACCTGGAAACGGGTCGCGCCGTCGATGCGGGCGCTTTCATCCAGCGATTTGGGGATCGTGTCGAAATAGCCCTTTGAGATATAATATCCCATCCCGGACGAAGCGCAGTAGATCAGGATCAGGCCCGGGACCGCGCCGGTCTGTGTCAGTCCCATCTGTTTCAGCAGAAAATACAGGGTGATCATGGTCAGGAATCCAGGGAACAGCCCCAGGACCAGCACCACATTCATGATCATCCTGCGGCCCTTGAAACGCAGCCGGGAAAGGGAATAACTGACAGAAAGCACCATAATGGTCTGGATGACCGAACATACAATGGCAATGATCAGTGTATTGCCGTACCATTTCAGAAAATAGCTGTTGCCGGTGTTAAACAGCCAGCGGTAATTATCCAGCGACCAGGTCTTCGGCAGCAGATAATTCACCATCCCGCCGGATTCGAGGGCATAGGAACGGAAAGACTGGAATACCAGGAATACAAAGGGAGCCAGCCAGATAATGCTCATCAGGACAAGGATCACATAGATCGTCGTGTTGACACGGCGTTCATGCCCCTTCTTCGAGCGGAACTTTTGCGGTTTGACCTCACGGATCACACCCTTTTCTTCATCAATGATGATATCAACTTCGGGAATTTCATTTTGCGCGGCCATTACTGAAAATCCTCCTCGTTTTTGACGGATGGGATCAGGTTGTAGGTGATCAGGTTGATCACAGCCAGGACCACAAACACCAGAATGCCCATGACAGCAGCCAGTTTGTAGTTCGTGTCGTTGACCGTCATCTTATACAGCCAGGTGATCAGCAGGTCTGTATACCCCGCGTTTCCGGAAAGCGTCATGGACATCGGCTTCCCCTGGGAAAGCAGGAAGATCACGTTGAAGTTATTGATGTTGGAGGTAAAGGAAGTCAGCAGGTACGGCCCTGTCACAAACAGCAGATAGGGCATCGTGATCTTCTGATACATCTGAAACGCGCTGGCGCCGTCGATGCGGGCGCTTTCATAAAGGTCTTCCGGGATGTTCATCAATATACCGGTGGTGATCAGCATCATGTAAGGGATCCCGACCCAGATATTGATCAGGATCACCGTAAAGCGTGCCCAGCCCGGCTGGGTCCAGAAGGGGATCGGGGCGGTGATCCAGCCCCATTTCATCAGATAAGAGTTGATCAGCCCGTCTGCCGCGAACATCTTGGAGACATAAAGCAGCGAGACGAACTGCGGGATCGCGATGGTCATGACCAGGATCGTCCGCCACATTTTCTTAAACCGGATACCCTTTTTATTGATCATGATGGCGACGAGCGTACCGAGAAAATAGTTAAGGAAGGTAGCGAAGAATGCCCAGATCAGTGTCCAGAGCAGCACCTGCCGGAAGGTGTATCCGTAGCTTGAGGTGTCCGTTGAAAGCAGCTGATGGTAGTTATCCCAGCCGACCCAGGTGAAAAGCTTGCCCGGCGGCTGATGTGTCATGTCAAAGTTGGTGAAGGCTATAAGGATCATGAAGATGATCGGTAAAATGGTGAACATTGTTACCCCAAGGACCGGCAGCGCCAGCAGTGTTTTATGGAACTGCTCATCCAGCAGGGAGTTCAGGTCATCCTTCGTGGTCTTCAGTTTGTGGCCGGACCGCAGGATCTCTTCGCTGATGCGGTTCTGTTTGACATTGGTATACCAGGTGTAAATAAACGCGATAATGAAGAAGATGGTCAGGACACCGTACAGCAGGATAAAGAAGGAATTATCGCCGTAAACGGTTTTCCGTCCTTCCTTGTGGGTCTCGATGGTTCCCAGTGTACTGAGCTTTCCGAGGTAGTAAAGCCCGGAAAACTGTGCGTTTGGGAAGAACATATAGAGATTGAAGACGGTCTGGAAAAGGAAAAACAGGATCCCCCGCCCCCATTGGCCTCTGGCACAGGATCCGAAACCCATCACGATATATGAGACCCTTGTTTTCCAGTCTCCGTTTTTGAATGTGGTGACAAGATCCGCGAGGCCATGTCCAATATTTTTGAAAAAATTCAGGATCAGCAGAAAAAGGTTTTTCAGTCCATTCCATATTTTTCCGGGAAGCGAAATGAAAAATTGCTTCAGATCATGCAGCATTTTTTGAAAGCTGCTGTATTTCAGATAATCAAGGTCAGTCATAGCGACTCCTTTTCCCGCAAGCGGAGCGAGTCAGCGGGTACAACTCCGGTTCTGCATAATAATCAGGCGAAGCCCATCCCATCCGGGACAGGAGCTTCGCCCGTTGACACTGTGTTTTAGCGCAGCAGCTGCCTGTTATTTCAGATATCCTTCGCAGGCTGCTTCAAAATTCTTCATGGTTTCAAGCAGTTCCGCGTCATCAGCGTTGGTCAGCTTGCCGGCGATGATGTCATCGGCCAGTGCGGTTGACAGTGCCCAGTATTCACCCGGATACTGCCCCTGCGGGGCGCAGAAAGCCAGCTGGGCGGCCAGAGCGGCAAGGGCTTCGTCACCCTGGACTGCTTCATTCTGCTGTGCTTTCAGGTTGGAAGGACCCCAGCCCACCGCGTTGTAACGGGCAAGCTGAACTTCTTCGCCGGTCAGGTACGCGGCAAGGGCGTCGCAGGCAGCCAGTTTGTCATCATCCGTCTGCGGTTTGATCCCCAGCATCTTGAACCCGCCGAAACCGCCCATCTGATAGCCGTCTATGGTCGGCAGTTTGACAGCGGCGTAATTCTCGCCGAAGGTGTCCTTCGCGGCGCCGGCATCCCAGGCACCGTCAATGATCGCGCCAATGTTGGTGGCATTGGAAATGGAAGACCCGTTTACGAAAGCCGGGGAGGATGCGACTTTGATCATGGATTTCAGAGCCTTGACACCGTTTTCGGAGGCGTAAGTGCTGTTCATGGCAACCATATTCCCTTCATCATCAGAATCGAAGGTCAGCTGGCAGCCCGCGCCGAAGAAAAACGCGGTCTGATACCAGCCGGAATTCATCTCCATATAGAAATTCTTCCCGGCAGCTTCGCAGTCCGCGAGGATCTGTTCCATGGTGGAAGGATCAGAGATGACTGATTTGTCATAGTAAAGGAAATAACCGTTATCGGAAGTCATGGGGTAGGCATACATGGTATCGCCCAGGGTAACGGCGGCAACAGAACCGGCATCATTTTCAGCCATGATGATCTCGGCATTGCCCGGTTCCACATCGACCAGCGCGCCGGCTGCCACGAGGCGGGCCAGCTGGTCCTGAGCGAAACCGAAGATATCCGCGCTGGCTTCAACATCGGTGAGTACATTCTTAGCGGCGTCATTTTCGCCGACCGGTTCAACGATGACGTTCATACCGGCATATTCCGGGTTGGCGGCTTTGAAGGCTTCCGCCTGTTCTTTGGTAAAATCAACGACGTTTTCAGCGACCCAGATCTTGATATCTCCGCTGTAATCAGCCATAACAACGGAAGCAAGGGACAGCAGCATGGCTAAGGCCAGAACGACAGACAGTAATTTCTTCATTATCTATTCCTCCGTGAAAGGTTATTTTTTATTGTAAAAATATTCTAATCCCTGAATCGGAAAAAGTCAAAAGGTTAGGGAAAAGAAATTGGGAACAGTGGTCAGATGTCAGCTGTCAGCGATCAGGATTCGGGATGCAGAAATCAGAATGCAGAAATCAGGATACAGAATACGGGATTCAGGAATTAGGATGCAGTATTCAGTATTCAGTATATAAGGTGCCGCTTCGCGGCGTTTATACTGTCCTGCTGTCCCGGATTTGTAATATCTCAATGAACTCTGAACTCTTAAATCCGGACTCCGGTTTCAAGGGATTGG
>DAIMGK010000115.1:0-15704 GCA_036723985.1 Flexilinea sp. | reverse complement strand
TATCCGCTATTGAGTGTTCGAAAAATGGTTATTAATCAGCGTTTCCTTAAATATGTGGTCATGTATGGTGCAAAAAAACACCGGGAAAATATTGAGAATATAAAGGATGAAAGAATTTTTTTATTCTGAGAATGTTACGGAACAGGACCGGCTGATTCCTTCAGAGGCATAAGATGCTTCGGAAAGGCAGTATCCATGGTAAAGAAAAAATCTTATTTGTTTCTCCTTTCGATATTACTTTATGTGACGCTTTTTCCGTTCCCATATCATGTGTCAGCAAAAAGCGATCCCCGGATCCATGAACCGCGTGTTTTCCCAAATGCGGCTCTTTCCACCGGGCAGGAAACATTATGGAGCTGCATTTATTTCGGACACTATCCGGCTTCGGAAGTCATTCAAAGCGGCTGGGATTCTGTAGACGGGTATGCCATCAGGGATGGTGATGTGATCCGGGATGACGAGCTGTACATGCGTCTCAGTGAAGCTGAATGGACAGATGACAGGCTGTCCCTGGATGGACAGGATTATATACGAATCAACCGTATGGATGCCATAACCGCGGCATCCGACAGAGAACAGCACTATCGATGGGATGATCCTGATTCATGGCACTATTTTGTCGAAGAGCCCATCAAATGGCGGATCCTCTCCATCAAAGATGATGAAGCGCTGCTTTTATCGGACCGGATCCTGGACTGCTTTCCATTCAACCGGACCGATGAAGAAGTCGGCTGGTATACCTCCTCGGTTCGCAGCTGGCTGAACGGATATGACAGCGGACAGAATCTTGCGGGGGAAGATTATTCCGGCAAAGGATTTCTGGACAAAGCGTTTACGCCGGATGAGCGGGAAGCGATGATCCGGACCACATGTGTCACGCCGGATAATCGGGATTACGGCACTGACTGCGGTCCTGCCACGCAGGATCATGTGTTTCTTCTGTCCGCTGAAGAAGTATACGCGGATGCTGTAGCTGCCGGTTACGGTTTTTTTGCGGGCAGGGGCTATGACGACCCTTCCAAACGCTTTTTATCCACCATGTACGCGAAATGCAGAGGCGCGTGGTGGTCTCCGGTGGGTCCTTACAGGGGGAATTCTTTCTGGTTTATGAGGACCAGCGGTTATATGCCTAACAATGTCACTTATATCTGTGACTTCGGCTATGTTTACAGCCGGGGGACGACTGTGACATGTGACGATGCGGGCATTCTTCCCGCGATCCGGATCGATCTGTCGGCTGCTGATATCGTATATGCCGGGGAAGTCTCTTCCGCGGATATCACAAAAGAACCGCCGGATGAAGACGGCGAAGAGACATATGCCGAAAGGATCAAACTCCGGAATCCGGTGATCGAAGCCGATGATTCTCTTCCCGGCGGGACATCCGTTACATGGGATACCATCGCGTTTGGAAGCTATCCGCAGACCGAGATCCTTGAAAAAGGGGACGCTCTGACCGAAGGGGAGGCAGATCCGGTCCTGTTTCAAAAACTTCAGGCAGCAGAATGGAGCGGGGATGAGCTTGCGCTGGATGGGAAAAGGTACAAGCGGAGCGGCAGCCGGTTTTTCAGATTCGATCCCATCATCTGGCAGGTGTTGGAGGTTTCAGAGGGTTCCGCCTTTCTGCTTGCCGCGCAGGCGCTGGACTGCTTCCCATATTATCACGAGCTGACCGATGTTCACTGGGATCAGTCAGAGATCCGCAGCTGGCTGAACGGCCTCGGCGAAGAGGAGAATCTCTCGGGGACAGATTATTCCGGCGAAGGGGACAGCTTCTGGTCAACAGCCTTCTCCGCAGATGAACGCCATTCAATTATTACGTCCTGCATACGGAATTCCGATAATTATTACTTCGGCACATCCTGCGGTCCCGATACAGCAGACCGGGTCTTTTTGCTTTCTGAGAACGAGATCTTCAGTTCCCCCGCCGCCGCATCCTTTGGTTTCCTGAACAGTGATGCCGAAGCGGATCCCGCCAAACGTTTCACTCCCACTGCCTATGCCGTGTCCCGGGGTGTATGGCGATCGGAGCTTGAGGAAAGCGCAGGAAATACCTTCTGGTTTCTCCGATCCAACGGATATACGGCTTCCAATGTAGTCTATGTGGGAGAGCTCGGTTATATCTTTAACCGGGGGATCCCGGTCACCTGTCAGGATGCGGGCCTGATTCCCGCACTGCGGATAGACCTCGAGACAGCCGGGTATACCTACACCGGTACCACCAGTTCCCGTGAACGGATACGATGAAATGACAGGCGGGGGTTGGCAAATTCCGGGTTATCTGTGAAATAAGAATACTCAAACCTTTTAACGATACCTTTGAACTTTGTGACGATCACAGGGCTTATCGTTATTCAAGACAACATCAGTATTTCCCTGCGTTTGCAAACCTTATAAGTAATAATCATTTTAACGAATAACAACATGGAGACATTGGAACCTGTTCTCCTTGACTCAGTGATAATACCAGAAATACGTTGAAAAAACAAATCACCTTGACAGCCGGGAAAAATGCCTTCGAGGTATCATGCTTCGCAGAGGCGCGGAGCGGAATCGTTTGTGCCTGCCGGAGTTCGTTCCGCGCCTGGTCTTTTTCAGCCGGGGGCCACGCACGCCGCAAGCTCCCGCGTGGCCCCCGGCGCCCCTTTTTTTAATATGCAGAAAATCAGCTCATATGGATTTTGTAAAATTGTAAAGGTTTTTATTATTCCCGACAATTATGTCTGAAATTCAACTGTCAAGTTTCATTAAATAATTATGTTCGAACCATCTTTGATAATGTATTGTCTTATTCTTCTCACAGATCCATAATAATATGATTTTTGATCGTGCCGAATCGGATAAATGATTACAGAAGCAGGGATAATTAATATTAAAATAAAAACAGGATGATCAACAGGTGATTGACGCTGTGCAAGTCATTGCCTTCCTGAAACGGCTGTAACGGTCCCTTCATGATCAGCCATATCAGGATATTGAGGCTGTAACTGACTGTAATTAACTTAAACCTGACAGTTGAATATACGACGATCAGTCCGAATTACATATTTCAGGGTCAGGTGCAGCTGTTCAGCAGAAACATCCGGGGGCAGTCCGCCAACGTCCCGGACCCGGGACACCGGAGACTGTCCGCTGTGAGTCCGACAATTACGAAGAAAGGGAAAGAAAATGATGAAACGAATCGTTATGATCACATTCAGTATTTTTTTGCTCATGACCGTTTTACCGGTTTATGCGGGAGAATGGCAATTTGATCGATCCGGAATCTGGTTTAAAAACAGCGACGGGAGCAGACCGACAGGCGGAATGTATACGATCAATGGTATCGATTACGCCTTTGATAAAGATGGCTATATTCATCCAAATGACTGGGCATACTGGACAGACGGTACATGCTCATACAGTCTTTCGGATGGCCGTATCGCGAAGGATCAGTTGATCGACGGCAAGTATTATGTGGATGAAAATGGTGAAATGGATTGCAGCCTGCTTGATAACGGCACACCCCGGGCAATAATTTCAGATTCAGCAAGGAATGCCTTTTCTGACATAGAAGGAGAATCGTGGGATGACGGTCTTGGAATTCAAAATACAGCTCAGGGCGGCGGATGTGTCGGATATATTGAAAACGGCGACTGGACAGCGTATCGTGAGGTGAATTTTGACAGCGGAGCTTATACTTTTATCGTAAACGCGTCAGCGCTGAGAGAGGGCGGATATATTGACCTGCATCTGGACAGCCTGGACGGCGAACTGATCGGCAGCTGCAAAATCGAAAGCACCGGAGATTGGGAAGCCTGGAGAGATTTTTCCTGTAACGTCAAAAATACCGGCGGGGTTCACGATCTCTATCTTTATTTCAGAGGGAACAGCGGTTACCTTTTCAATATCAATTATTTCTATTTTGGATGTCCGGGGATCCGCAATGTCCGATCCGCGTACACACCGATAAAAGCGGGCAGATTTAATGACCAGAATGGGGTTTTGGGTGAAAACGATGGAGAGAATATCGGGTATATCAAAAATGACTCATGGGTCCTCTATAAAAACCTGAATTTTGAAATGGGTACAAATTCTTTATCGATCGATGCCTCATCGCTTCATGAAGGCGGAACGATCGAACTCCGTTTAGACAGTTTATCGGGAAATTCGGTTGGTCAATGTACTGTTCCCGGAACCGGAACCTGGGATACATATAAAAATTTGGAATGCCGGACTTCCGATATAGTTGGTGTTCATGATTTATACCTTGTTTTTCATGGCGGATCAGGTTATCTGATGAATATCAGGCAATTCGTATTTAACCGAAAGTGATAACACTGGATCCGGAAATAAATTCCTTTGATGGGTCATTCCAGGCCGCTGAAAATTTTTACCTGAATCGATTTTGATTTATCCGGGAGGAACTCGAAATGAAAAAGAACTGGTTAATTATATTGCCCGCAATTGTTTTACTCGTCTCCGCAATGCCTGTATTTGCGGAAGGAGAATCGGGCCTGTCGGCAATAAACGCGGAATCCGCGAAAAAAACATTGTTATATTTCCTGAGCGAGAAGGACAAATCTACAGAGATGCCTTCCGCGATATCGGTGAGTGAATCGGTCCTGCCGGCCGGCAATATTCCGCTGCCTTTTGATGTTTCCTCATCATCTTCTTCTCTGAAAACCGGCAGCACCTTCAATTTTGGACATTACGAACAGGACAATGACCTGAACAACGGGACCGAACCAATCGAATGGCTGGTACTGACCGTACAGGATGACCGGGCCCTGGTGATCAGTAAGTATGCACTGGATGCCATCGGCTGGACGGATAACAGCGGTACGAAAAACCTGACTGATATTTCCTGGGCTGAATGGATAAAGACCAATAATATCACATGGGAGACCAGTTTATATCGCAGATGGCTGAACAATGATTTCTATGATCTTGCCTTTTCAGATGAAGAGAAAGACCGGATTTTGCTGGCAGCGATTGAAACTCCCGATAATCCATCTTTTGGAACCAGCGGCGGCAGCAATACACAGGATCATATTTTCCTTCTCAGCATTGATGAAGCAGATCAATATTTTGCTGAGGATGAAGCAAGAAAACTAACTGTGACCCCATATGCAAAATTTAAAGGTGCTGAGGAAAATGAAAATTTTGGAGGGGCAACGATCTGGGTACTTCGTTCCCCCGGTGTTTCCATGGGAGACAATGCCTGGGTCAGTGTCACCGGCGGTATAATGCATGGTTTTATGAATACGCCTTTAGACAAGGTAATTCTGGGAATACGGCCTGCTTTCTGGATGAAATTATCCGATACAACATCCGCTCCCCGGCAAAACGAAGATCATTCTTCCAGTCCGTTTGGCATTTCAACCGGCGAAGCAGATCTGTAATAATGCGGCAGCCCGGAACATTATCCGGGCTGAGCCGGAAAATCATGATCCGGGGAGAAAACGCCGGAAAGATCCATCTGAGTTTATAACGGATTTGGACGGTTGACCTTCGTTTTTTCAGCGATGACTATGTATTCAAAAAACATCAGGAGCGGGAAAAATCGCTCCTGATGTTTTTTAAATTAAGACTGTTTCCCGATATGGGCTGATCATTCCCGATATTCGTACTCCCAGGTATATGTTCCGACATCAGTCGTGCAGATGATATCACCGGTTTGACCATTAAACGGCCGGTCGTTCCAGGCTTTTCCTTCAAGTATATGGAACCAGTCCCCATCTCCGGTGGCCATGGCGTTACCCGGTCTCACAAATCGGTTGCCATCCTTGTCTGTCAACATGTGTCCATAGCTGCCGATAATGCTGGTGTAATAGCCGGCGTTACCGGTCCCAAAACAATCGCATTTTTTCCCGCGCCAGGAATTTCTGATCCTGACTCCGGCTTCTAACGGAACTTCCTGCCCCGGTGTAATGAAAGATGGCGGAATTTCACATTCATAATAATTAACTTTGTACCAGGATCCGTCACCGGAATGGCAGCCGTGTTCCCCCTTGAATACGACCCGGTCATCCTGAACACCTTCGAAATAATAGGTTTGATAATATACATCAGTGTCCTCTTCATCGTATAATTCATATTTCGTGTTGACGAGCCTCCATCCCGGACCGGAAACGGGCTGTTTCCCGAAAAAGACTGTATTCTTTTCTTTGTCCCAGGTGACATTTTGTCCGATGATCTCCGAGACCACTTCCACAGGGATGTATACAGTTTCATCCAGGATCAGCGGGAATACCGGTTTCCCATTTGCGTTATTCACATCAATTGTTTTATCATTCAGGACGATCTTCATATCCCGTGCAGGTTCCGCGCAGGCAGAAGAGTTGCCGCCGATCGTCTGATTAACAATTTCAACCTGGCTGTTGACATTCTCGATCTGTTCCCCGTAAAGTTCAAGCATTCCGCAGTTGTCCGATTCGGCATTCCAGCTCCAGCTGGCATTGTCGGAAACTTTGAAAAGGTAAGAATATCCCGGGAGCATAACGAAGTCCACATCCGCATCCCAGTAGGTATTGGTAGTGTCCGGACCACCCCGTCCGGCTGCCTGCCAGCTGGCGATCATTGTGCCGTCTTCATAATAAACACCGATCGTCCCCGGTTCCGCACCATCTCCGCTGTTCCAGTGGAAAGTTGTGATCCGATGCAGGCGGATGGGCTTGGCATCGGCGTCGATCGTAAAAATCTTGGTCTTTTGGGGGTTATTTCTTACCGCGGAATTATTAAAATTTGACCAGATCGGCTGTTCTGATGCGGATGATCCGTCTCCCGCTGAAAATGCGGCAGAAATGCCGATGAAACTGATAACCGATAAAATTATCATAAACAACAGTATACATTTTTTCATAATGACATACTCCTTCCTGATTTTCTATCAGTCCTGAAAAGAATACCTTCAGTGGACAACGCCGCCGATTTTCCGCTCCGTATACTGATTTGAGACAGAAAACAGTAACTGATCTGTTCGTTCAATTACAGCGGATCCATACAATTTTCACAAGTAATTATACTATTTTATTAATTCTGATTTGCAAATAAATATTCTTAGCAGCAGTGATTTTATGCGGCAAGTGTAAATATTGTACCCGGCAGCAGCTGCCTGACGATCAAATATTTCAGGATCAAATATTTCAAATTGCTGTTCCCCTGAAAGATTATTGACAAAAATCTGTCAGGGATATATAATTTTGAGAAATTGATCCAGTAAAATGGATAAAATCAAGAAAGGGTCCCGACAAAATTATGAAAAAACTTGTTATTTTTGTATTGTCTGTTGTGATGGTTCTGTCACTTGCGTCTGCCGTTTTCGCTGATGACGCCAAGGGTGCCGACGTAAAAGGCACAGGCGTTGCCCTGACTGTCTACACGAACTCCGGTTCATCGGGCCGTGCCGACTGGCTCAAAGAACGGGCTGCCGAGGACGGATATGATCTGACCATCGTTGAAGACGGCGCGGGTGCCATTCAGCAGCGTCTGATCAACGAAGGCGCGGCCACCCCCTGTGATGTAGTGTTCGGCCTGAACGCGATCATCTGGAATGACCTCATCGCCCGCGGCATCGTGATGTCCTACGACGCCCCTTCCTGGGCTGAAGAAGTCAGCGCCGGCCTGAATGACCCGAACGGTTACTATTACGCCATCGTCAAGCAGGCGATCCTGCTCGCCTATGACACCAACCAGATTTCCCCGGAAGACGCCCCGAAAGACTGGCCGGATCTGTGGGAGAATGAAAATTTCTGGACCAAATACGAATCCCAGATCAAACTCACCGGCGGCACCACCCGCAACGTCCTGGCAGGTATCCTGACCCGCTATGTTGACCCCGAAGGTGAACTGGGCATTTCCGATGACGGCTGGAAAGCCATTGAAGAGTTCTTTGCCCACGGCACTCCCGTTGAAGACGGCGTCGATCTCTACGCGCAGATCTCCAACCCCTCCTCCCCGGTCCTGATGGGCCAGATGTGGTCCTCCGGCGCCGATCAGTATGATGCCCAGTACGGCACGAAGACCGGCTACGCGACTCCGGAATGCGGTATTCCTTACGCTGTGGAAGGTGTCTCCATCGTGAGCACATCCAAGAACGTGGAAGAAGCGAAACGCTTCATTGAATGGTTCGGTTCCGCCCAGATCCAGGGCGAATGGTCCGAGAAATTCAAGACCATGCCTGCCAATGAAAAGGCCGTCGACAAGGCTCCTGCCAGCCAGGTCACCATGTGCTCCATCCCCGCACAGGATATCGACTGGGCACTGGTTGCCGCCAACATCGACGCATGGTGCGAAAAGATCATGCTGGAATACATGCAGTAAACTGTATTCGAATCGTATCCGGGGCAAGGGAACCCTTGCCCCGATTTTTAATAAAAATAATTGAGGAAGGGTTTTGAAATATGATTCAACTTAATAACATTGAAGTGCGGTTTGGTGATTTTACTGCGTTGAAGGATATCAATATCCATGTAAAAGAAGGCGAGTTCTATACATTTCTCGGCCCTTCCGGCTGCGGAAAAACCACTACCCTGCGAACCATCACCGGTTTTATCGAACCCGCCGCGGGAACGGTGATCGTGAAAGGCAAAGACATCACCCATGTTCCTGTGGAACGCCGCAACATCGGTATGGTCTTCCAGAATTACGCGCTGTTTCCGACCATGAGCGTGTATGAAAATATCGCCTTCGGGCTGCGGGTGAAAAAGGTAAACAAAGTGGATATTGACCGCAGGGTGAAAGAAATGGCAGCGAAAGTCGAGCTGACGGAACAGCAGCTGGCCCGCAAAGTCGCGGAGCTTTCCGGCGGCCAGCAGCAGCGTGTTGCCATTGCCCGCGCGCTGGTGAACAACCCCGAGATCATCTGCCTGGATGAACCGCTTTCCAACCTGGACGCCAAACTGCGTGTCCAGCTGCGTGAAGAGCTGAAAGAGATGCAGGCAAAATTCGGCATCACCACGGTTTACGTGACACATGACCAGGAAGAAGCGCTGACCCTCTCCGACTGCATCGCGGTCTTCAATAAAGGCTTTATCGAACAGATCGGGACGCCGAATGAGATATACTCCCATTCCAAAACCGAATTCGTCTGCAACTTCATCGGCGATATCAATAAACTGGCTCCCAACGTCGTCCGGGGGATCAACGCCCAGACAGGGAAAAGCCTGAACCCTGACGCCGCCACTTATGTGCGTCTGGAGAGGATCTATGTGAATGACGCGCGGAAGGAAGGCAGAGCTGTTTTCCCGGCGAAGGTAATGGGCACGGAATTCTTCGGTCTATACACAAAATACCATCTGGAAATGGAAGGCCAGGCACTGAAATGCATCGACAAGAACGACGGAAGGCAGTATCTGAAGAAAGGCGACAATGTGGAGATTGCCATTGATCCTGCTGACCTGATGGTGTACTGAGGAGGTGCGGGATGCAAGCGACAAAAATTAACCTGAAGACCAGGCTGTCCCGCCTGACACCGGGGCAGATGGTGCTGTACGGCATTATCGCGCTCATCTTCATCTGGTTCATCATGGCTTGTATGGTTTTCCCGATCCTGAACCTGCTGAAGATGGTTTTCTTTGAAGGCGGCACGCTTTCCCTGGAATCGTTCCAAAAGCTGCTGAAATCCCCCCGGGCAATGAAGGCGCTGCGGAATTCCTTCATCCTTGCCCCTACATTGTCCCTCACGGTGGGATTCGTCGGTATTTCCCTGGTGCTGATCACAGAGTATTTTGATGTGAAAGGCTCAAATATCCTGCGGCTGGGGTATATGACCACGCTGATCTACGGCGGCGTGACCCTGGTATCGGGTTATAAGTTCATCTACAGCAATACCGGCGTCCTGACCAATGTGATGGCTGACATTTTCCCGAATTTCGACCGCAACTGGTTTACCGGCTACTGGGCGGTGCTGTTCGTGATGACTTTTTCCTGTACCTCCAACCACATGATCTTCCTGCGCAACGCCATGCGGGCTGTGGATTTTCAGACCGTTGAAGCCGCCCGGAATATGGGCGCGAACCAGTGGTACATCCTGCGGAGGGTCGTGCTGCCCGTGCTGCTGCCCAGCCTGTTTGCCGTGACGATCCTGACGTTTATCACCGGTCTGTGCGCGATGAGCGCCCCGCTGCTTGTCGGCGGCAAGGATTTCCAGACCATCAACCCCATGATCAAACAGTTCGCGGACATGACCACGACCAGCGCGAAAAGCCTTTCGGCTACACTATCGCTGATCCTGGGCCTGGCAACGATGCTGCTTCTGGCAGTGATGACCGCCATTGAACGCCGCGGGCATTACATGTCTGTTTCCAAGGTGAAGACCAAGATCGTCAAGCAGAAGATCAATAATCCGGTCGCCAATGTGCTGGTCCACATTTACGCTTATGTGCTGTTTGTGATCTACGTCATTCCGGTGGTCCTGATCATCCTGTTCTCATTCTCCGACTCCGCCCATATTCAGAAACGGCAGCTGGATTTCTCCACTTTCTCGCTGAAAAACTATGGGGAATTACTGAGCAAGGTCACCGCTTACAAACCGTTCCTGGTATCCATTGCGTACTCAGCCCTGGCAGCGGTCATTGTCGGGTCTCTGGTGGTGATCGCCTGCAGATACATCCAGAAACGCAAAGGCAGCGTCAGCGCCACGGTGTTGGAATACAGCCTGATGCTTCCCTGGCTGCTCCCTGCCACGATGATCGCGCTGAGCCTGATGCTGGCTTTCAACCAGCCCCGCTGGTATATGTTCAACAAGCCGCTCATCGCCACACTGCAGCTGCTGCTGATCGGTTACATCATCATAAAGCTCCCGTTCACCATGAGAATGACCAAAGCCGCCTTCTTCGGACTGGATAACGCGCTGGAAGACGCGGCCAAGAACCTGGGCGCCAACGGATTTTATACCTTCCGCAGGGTCGTTTTCCCGGTGCTGCTCCCGACCGTCATGGCCATCGCGGCCCTGAATTTCAACGGCCTGCTGACAGACTATGACATGTCCGCATTCCTGCACCATCCGGCAAATCCGACGCTGGGTGTAAAGATCAAATCCCTTACGGAAGAAATGGGCAACAGCTCCGACGGCGTGGCCCTCACCTTCGTATACGCGGTGCTGATGATGATCATCTCCTCCATCGTGCTGTATCTCGTCTACGGACGCGGCAGCCGGGAAGATATCCAGGAGTAGAGGAATATGACATTCGGACAAAGCCGCTACGCGGAATATAACGAGCTGCTGAACGCGAAATTCGCCGAAAAGAAAGTGCTGATCTGCGCGCACCGGGGGAGCTGGAACGGCAATGTTACCCAGAACACCACGATCGCCTATAAAACAGCACTGATGCGGGGGGCCGATATCCTCGAAACAGATACGATCGCTTCCGCGGACGGCAAAGTATTATGCATGCATGACGGTGTCGAGAGGCGCCTGTTCGGCAATTACAACGCGAACCGGTTCGCGGAGAAAGGTGAGGTCCCGAGCGTCCTGGAAATGACCGCGGAACAGATCCAGAGTTATATGCCCGCCAACGCTTTCGGTGAACCGAGCCGCCACCGCGTGCAGTTCCTGTCGGACATACTGGAATTTCTCAGCCACGGGGAGCTGATCAATGTCGACCGCACATGGAAGGCAAAGGGACTGGTCCTTTCGGTCCTGGACAGCTATCCCTATATGCGCCGCCAGGCGATCCTCAAAGCGCCGTTCCGTTATCCCGAAGTGATCGACCAGCTGGAAAACCATCCGGTCAGGTATATGTTCATGCCGGTCTGCCATTCTTTGGCGGATGTTGAGAAGGCGCTTGAACTCAAAGACCTGAACATGGTGGGCATCGAACTGGTCGCCCGGTTCCCTGAGGATGAGCTGTTTCAGAATGAAACCATCGATTATATCCACAGCAAAGGACTGATGTGCTGGGTCAACGCGCTGAACCTTACCGATATCTCTCCCGCCGCCGCCCTGTACGGCGGTCTGGACGACGATACATCGATCCTGGAAGGACCGGATGCCGGGTGGGGGAAACTCATCGATAAAGGGATCGACGTGATCCAGACAGACTTCCCGGACCTGCTCCGGGAATATCGGGCAGTCAAACTGGGAACCAGATAATGATTTCGTCAGCCGACCCGGGCAGATGACCTGCCCGGGTCTTTTCTTTAATTCCGCCGGGGACGATCGCATCTTTGGGATAATGGCCGTCCCGGGGGGAAAACATGACAGATTGCAGTGATGTTATATGACTTTTTTCCGTGGCTGATTTGAAAGTGTTTCGAAAGTATATGCCTTATTCCGAAAGTATTATATAATTCTGCATACAAATATGCTTGAATAAGCAAATCATATTCATGGAGGAATTGAAATATGAAAAAATTCGTTGTTGTTTTACTCGCCCTTGTAATGGCGATGAGCCTTTGCATGACTGCTTCCGCCCGCGATGATGTAAAAGAAATCATCGCCCAGGCACAGAACATGACACTTGATGAACTGGCAGCCAAAGCCATCGAAGAATCCAACGGCAAAATGTTCTACGGCGTCGGCAACTCCAGCCGCGGTAAATCCGCCCTGCCGCTTTTCATTTCCTATCTGCAGACCATTGATCCTTCCTACAACATGGAATTCGAATGGCAGCAGCCGAAGAACAACAAGATCTTCGATCAGCTGACCGCTGACTCCCTGAAAGATACCGGCACCTTCACCATGGTCCTGATCCAGGACGGCAACCAGATCGAATCCAAGATGGTCCAGACCGGTATCCTCGACACCTTCATCCCGAAGGAATGGGCTGAAGCCAATGGCTACGCCGAAGGTGAATACACCGGCTATCTGCCGCTGCAGACCCTGAACAAGATCTTCGAATACAACTGCACCGGCGAAAAGACCTATGACAATGTCTGGGATTTCGTTGCTGAAGGCGAACATGGCCTGTTCATGGATATCGATTCCGAAATCGTCGGTAAGAACTTCCTGTACATGCTGACCGCTGATAAATACGCTGAAGGACTGAAGGACGCTTTCGATGCCCTCGCTGAAGACGAAAAGCCGTATTTCCAGGCTGTGATCGACGAAGTTGCTGAAGACGCTGAAGACCTGGATCTCGGCGAAAACGGCAAATACGCCCTGGCATGGATCAAACTCTGGGTCGAATCCTACAACGCCCAGACCGATGACGGCCCGATCTGCAACACCCTGGTCGACAAATCCGCGACCGATCAGTTCGGCCTTCTGGTTTACTCCAAGCTCCGCTCTGTTGAAGAATCCGATTCCGTTTCCAAGAACAACATCAAAGTTGCCGCTTACCAGGATGGTTACACCGGATTCGGCGGCTATGGCTACTGCCACTATCTGTTCGTGACTGACAACAGCCCGATGCCGTGGACTGCCTGCGCGTTCATCGCCTACATGACCGAAACCGTTGACGGCTTCTCCGCCTGGGGTAAGGATCTCGGCGGTTATTCCTCCAACCCGGAAGTCGCTGCCGCGAACGAAGAAAAGTTCCATCACATGACCGGTGGTATGGCTGAAGACGGTACCGTCGCTTTCGCTGCCATGAACGACGCCGGCTATGACTGGTGGGTCAATGAGGGCGGACTGGTCCTCGAAGATCCCGTGTACTGCGCTGATGTCGCTTTCACCGTCGGTTCCTGGATCGAAATGCTCGACAAATACAGCGGAGAATAATCTGTTGTAATGCAGTGAAATTATGCCTTCGGGTGTTTGACACACCCGAAGGCATTTTTAAAAAAAGCTGGCAGTTCTTAGTTGTCAGTCTGCAGATCGAAAGGAACGAGACCTTCCTGACTCCAACGGACAACTAAGGACAGCCAACCGATAACTCAAAAGGGGGAGTGTATGGTAAATCAGGATACTCAGCAAGTTTCTGCCTTCACGATCCGGATGAACAAAGTCAAAACCTATTTTTCAAAACCGCAGAATGTGATCCTGCTGATTTTCGGGATCATTCTGACGATCACCACTGTCGCTCCGATCGTCGCGATCGTGCAGGATACCTTCACGATCCATCCGGGAACGATCGACGCCAATCTGGAGAAGAAAGCCAGCGGACGCACCAGCGGGTTTACGGTGATGAACTATACTGACCTGTTCACCAGCAAGCTCGCGAAAAAGAATTTGTGGACGCCGCTGCTGAACACGGTCTATCTGGCGGTCGGTACCTGTGTGGTTTCGATTTTGTTCGGCGGGATCGTAGCATTTCTGATAACGCGGACCAACATGGCCTGGCGGAAATATATCAGTTCGATCTTTATATTTCCTTACATCATGCCGCAGTGGACGCTGGCGGTAGTCTGGCAGAACCTGTTCAACTCGAATAAGGTGACAGGGACTTCCAACGGCCTGCTGGCTTCGCTGTTCAACATAGCGATGCCGAAATGGTGGTGTCAGGGGCTGTTCCCCAGCCTGGTCGTGCTGGGACTGCATTACGCACCGTTTGCCTATATCCTGATCGGAGGCATTTTCAAGAACATGGACGCCAACCTGGAAGAGGCCGCCACGATCCTGGATACACCGAAGTGGAAGATCATGACCCGGGTCACGCTCCCGATGGTCAAACCCGCGATCCTTTCCACTATTCTGCTGGTCTTCGGTTCCGCCATGGGGTCCTATCCGGTCCCGCATTACCTCGGCCTGACCACGCTTTCCACCAAGTATATTTCCATGAACTCGAAATATACCGGTGAGGCCTCCATTCTCGCCATTATCATGATGATCTTCGGTGTGGCGATCATGATGGTCAACCAGAAGAGCCTGACCTCCCGCAAGAGCTATACCACGGTCACCGGGAAATCCGGCCAGATCTCCAAGATCAACCTGGGCAAATCCGGACGCTATGTCATCGCCATCATCCTGGTGATCCTCACTTTCTTCACCTCGATCTTCCCGATCATCTCCTTCGCCTTTGAGACCTTCCTGCCCAACCCGGGTGACTACTCCTTCCTCTATACGGGAGACACGAAAAACCTGACGACCAAGTGGTGGGCTACCGCCGAGAACATCACGGAAAACGGCCTTTACGGGCAGATGGGTATTCTCCACAACAAGACAATTTGGACGGCCTTCTGGGGGACGCTGCTGGTCAGTGTCGCCTGTATGCTGACCGCCGGTACCATCGGTACGCTGGTCGGCTACGCGGTCTCCAAGGACCGGCGCAGCAAGTGGGCGAACTATGTGAACTCCGTCGCCTTCCTGCCCTACCTGATGCCTTCCATCGCGGTGGGTGTGGCTTACTTCATCCTGCTTTCCGGTGAAAAGCTGAACCTTTTCAACACCTATTGGATCCTGATCATCGTCGGTACGGTCAAGTACATTCCTTTCGCCAGCCGGTCAGCACTGAACTCCATGCTCCAGCTCTCCGGTGAGATCGAAGAGGCGGCTATCATCCAGGATATCCCCTGGATCAAACGCATGACCCGCATTATCATCCCGATCCAGAAGTCATCCATCATCAGCGGTTATCTGCTGCCGTTCATGACCTGTCTCCGTGAATTGAGCCTGTTCATGCTGCTGTGCGTGCAGGGGTTCATCCTCTCCACCACACTGGACTATTTCGACGAAATGGGGTTGTACGCGTTCTCAAGCGGTATCAACCTGATCCTGATCATCACGATCCTGGTATTCAATGCCATCGTGAATAAAGTTACCGGGGCAAGCCTGGATGAAGGAATTGGAGGATAATCATGCCCGAAATCAGATTGGAAAATGTAACAAAACGCTGGGGCAA
>DAIMGK010000114.1:0-15815 GCA_036723985.1 Flexilinea sp. | reverse complement strand
AGGGATAATCCCCCAGGTCCTCAAAACGGATCTTTTCCTTACCGGCAAGCGGATGGCCCTTCCAAATATATACATAAGCGTCACAGTCGATCAGATGATGGAATTCGAGGCTGTTGGAGAGCAGGATCTTTTCGATGGCCTTGCGGTTGAAATCGCTCAGATACAGGATCCCGATCTCGCTCTTTCCGTTGCTGACATCATCGATCACTTCCCGGGTCTTGGTCTCCCGGATCGCGAATTCATATTCGCGGGTATCGAACTGCTTGACCATCTCCACAAAGCTTTTCACCGCGAAAGAGTAATGCTGGGTCGAGATCCCGAATTTCTTCTTCAGGGAACCGGTCTTCCCGTACTTTTCCAGCAGATGGTCCGTCTGCTGGACGACCTGACGGGCGTACCCGATGAACTCCTCACCGTCGTTCGTCAGGGTAACGCCCCGGCTCCCCCGGTTGAAGATCGTGATGCCGAGTTCCTTCTCCAGCTCCTGAACGGCGCTGGTGAGCGAAGGCTGCGCGACATACAGCACCTCGGACGCCTTGTTCAAAGAACCCATTTCCGCGATCGTGATCACATAATATAATTGCTGGATCGTCAATTTTCTCTCCTTTGACCGGTCTGACAAGCTGAAGATGGTATCATTCCCGGGTCGGTATATTTATACCTGATGTATATTACCCAACGACCGGAAAACAGTACTCTGTAATCGTTTCGCGTCATGGCTGATCCGGTCACCGGCAGCTGTTAAAAGACACTCTCAATACCGTGATATCATCCTCAGTTTACTGACCGCCGCAGTTACTTCGGTGATGATCGTTTCAATTTCATCAGGCGTATTATATTCGTCAATAGTCAGCCGCAGGGAACTCCGTGCCATTTCATCAGAAAGGCCCAATGCCAGTAAAACGTGGCTGGGCTCCGGCGATCCCGCCGTACAAGCCGAACCGGAGGAAGCCGAGATCCCTTTTTCATCCAGCATCATCAGCAGTGCTTCCCCGTTCACACCTTCAAAGCAGAAGTTCGCATTCCCCGGTAAACGCCGTTCCGGATCCCCGTTCAGAACAGAATGCGGAATTTCAGAAAGTCCGGAGATCAGACGATCGCGCATGTATGTGACCTTTTTCCGGTTCTCCTCGACATTCATCACCGCTTCATCCAGCGCGGCAGCCATGCCCATGATACCGGGAAGGTTTTCAGTGCCTGCCCGTTTTCCTCTTTCCTGTGAGCCTCCCAAAATCAGGCCGGACAAGGGGATCTCCTTCCGGCTATACAGCAGTCCAACCCCCTTTGGCCCGTGAAATTTATGCGCAGACAGCGAAAGCATATCGATATTCTGTTCAGACACCCGGATCGGCAGATGGCCGGCTGCCTGGACCGCGTCTGTATGAAAAGGGATACCTTTGGAACGGCATACCGCTCCGATCTCAGATACAGGCTGGATCGTCCCGATCTCATTGTTGGCATACATTACTGTCACGAGACATGTATCCGGCCTGACCGCCGCAGCGACCTGTTCCGGGGAAATGATCCCGTTTTCATGAACATCAAGCAGTGTTACCGTAAATCCCGCTGTTTCCAGATCATTCAGCGTATGAAGCACAGCATGATGTTCGAAAGCTGTGGATATGATATGCTTCTTCCCCGCCTTCATCCCAACAGCAGCAGCGGAACGTATCGCCTGGTTATCGGATTCCGAGCCCCCCGAGGTGAAGATGATCTCTCCCGCCCGACATCCCAAAATCCCGGCGAT
Source organism: Flexilinea sp. (assembly GCA_036723985.1). Taxonomy (GTDB): domain Bacteria; phylum Chloroflexota; class Anaerolineae; order Anaerolineales; family Anaerolineaceae; genus Flexilinea. The sequence continues at coordinate 14,068 of DAIMGK010000114.1, read as the reverse complement.
CTGTTCCCTTGCTTCCATCAGAGCCATATTTGCCTGCTGGCCAATGGAATGAAGGCTGGAAGGATTGCCGAAAATTTCATTCATGCAGTAATATACCGCATCCAGCGCTTTGCGGCTCATTTTCGTTGTTGCTGCGTTATCGGCATATATCGTCATCGTTCAGCTTCAGAACTTTTCCGGGAATAATTCCCTGTTGTACAGATATTTATTTTATTCTACCCCGAAACGAAAGGGGCCGGCAGATGACAGTCCCGGATGGATACAGGGCTGTTGCACACCGATACCGAAACCCTGCCCCGGCGGATCTCCATCCCTGTTTTCATGATGAAAAACAGGATTTTCGTGTAAAATTCTTTCTGAGAAAAGAACGCGGAGGAGAAAACCATGGCGAAGATAATTGTCGGATTGTCGGGCGGTGTTGACAGTGCTGCCGCAGCATATCTGCTGAAAGAAGCCGGGCATGAAGTGATCGGCATGACCCTGCGGACAGACACACAGGAGGGACGCTGCTGCGAGATCGATGACGCGCGCAGGACAGCCTGGAAACTCCATATCCGTTATTACGCTCCCAATGTCATCCCGATCTTTGATGAAAAAGTCAAAAGACCGTTCTACAATGCCTACCTCCGGGGGCTGACCCCTAACCCCTGCGTCGAATGCAACCGTTTCGTGAAGTGGGAACAGATGCTGAGTTTTGCCTCCGCTCTGGATGCCGATTATGTTGCCACGGGACATTATGCTTCTGTGGTCCGGCTGGAGAACGGACGGTATACCGTACAGCAGGCTGATTTCGCCGAAAAGGACCAGACCTATATGCTGTATAAACTGACGCAGGAACAGCTGGCGCGTACGCTGATGCCGCTGGGGAAATACAGCAAGCCGGAAGTCCGGCGCATCGCGGAAGCGGCGGGGCTGGATGTGGCACACAAGCAGGATTCGCAGGAGGTCTGTTTCGTCACAGAAGGCAGCTATGCCGACTATATCGAAAAGGATCCCGCGCTCACACCTCCGGGAGAAGGAAACTTCATCTCCGAAGAGGGGAAGATCCTCGGGAGACACAAAGGGATCATCCACTACACCGTGGGCCAGCGCAAAGGGCTGATCGCCGCGGGTTATCCGATCTACGTCAAACAGATCAAAGCCGATACGAACGAAGTCGTCCTGGGAGAGGAATCCTCCCTGTACCGTTCGGAGATCCGCTGCGGCGATCTGAACTTTCTCAGCATCCCGGATCTTCTCCCCGGGGAAGAACTCCGGGCGAAGGTAAAGATCCGCTACCATCATGCCGGCGAATGGGGCACGCTCAGCCGCCTTTCCGACGGCACCCTCCGCATCACCTTTGACGCCTCCGTCCGTGCCCCCGCCCCCGGCCAGTCCGCCGTCTTTTACGACGAAGAAACCCGCGTCATCGGCGGCGGGATCATTCTTTCAGAGTTCAGAGCTTAGTGCTTAGAGTTCAGAGTTCAGATATATGACTGTCACCGCAGACTCAATTCTGAGTCTGCGGTGACAGTCCCTCGAAAACAGAGTTCAGAGTTGAGATGCAAGAGATTCCCCTACACGCATACCAATACAGAAGCCGCGCAGCGGCACCTTATCTTCTGAATCCTGATTCCTGAATCCTCGCACCTAACAACTGATCACTGACCACCGGCCACTGACCACTCTTTCTCATCGTCCTTTAGAAAAAGAAACTGAAGATGAGGGTAAGAAGGTCCACGACGCCTTCAACGATCAGGAGAACACCGGTGACTGCCCAGGCTGTTTCCATGGCAGGGAACGGATTCAGAAATACGACCACACCGAGGATGATCGTAAGGATCCCGCTGAGGACCAGCAGCCAGGAACGGTTGATCCCCAAATCTTTGAGGAAAAGATAATTACGGATCTTGTTAATACCCGCGACCACCATGATGATACCGTAGATCATTACCAATACCGGGAAAAAGTCGATAACTTTCTGGCTGAAGAAAACACAGATCACACCGATGATCAGGTCAATGACCCCGCCAAAAACCCCAAGGCGAAAAGGGAAACCGTTCGATTTTGCCTGCAGTGCGCGGATCACACTGACAAGGCCTATGACCAGCATGACGATACCAAAGATGACCACCACATTGTTGGTAAATTCGACCGGTGAAGTCAGCAGACGGATCCCGGCGTAAACTTCAAAAAAGATGAAGAATACGATTGTTAAGATACCAAGAATTTTCTTATTCATAATTAAACTCCTTAAGTTTAAGATTTACTGTTCAAAACCCGCCGTCAGCGACGGGCATAGAGTTCAGAGTTCAGATGTAAGGAATTATCTGACCGGCAGGACAATACCGATCGCCGCGAAGCGGCACCTTATACGCCGGATCCTCGATCCCGATTCCCTGATCCCTGACACCTGACCACTTTTCCCATCGCCCTCAGCTTTTCTTCCTGAAGCGAAGAGGGCAGCTGACCGAACCGCGGCCTGAATCCAGGACCTCTCTGGCAAAGGCTTCCGGATTTTTCAGGTCATAATCCTGATGATGATCCTCCGCCGGCCAGAATTTCTGATACGGCTCGATACTGACCGCCGGGACTTCGCCTTCCTCTTCAGCCAGATCGGAGAGGATCTTTTCGGCGGTCGTGCGTTCTTCCTCATCCGTGCAGTACAGCGCCAGCGTGTAGGACATTCCCCGGTCGATAAACTGTCCTCCGTCGTCGAAAGGATCGACGCTTTCCAGAAAGACCGTCAATAAATTCCGGTAGGAAGTCTTTTCCGGATCGTACTCCACGCAGACCGTCTCCCGATGGTGGGTCTTCTGCGCTTTCACATCCGCGTACACCGGGTTTTCCTCCTCCCCGCCGCAGTATCCGGCGGTCACGGAGACCACCCCTTCCATCTCCCGGAAAACCGGCGTAATGCACCAAAAGCATCCGCCGGCGAAATACGCTTTCTTCATTCCCTGTTTCTCCATTCCTCCCAGGCTTCCGCCGTCAATTCCTTTGCCCGCTGCTTCGTATTGCTGTTATTCAGCCAGCGGTACGGGTCCCGCACATCGGCAGGCATGCGGTCGAAATCATACCAGCGGAGATAAGACAGCATCGTGTCCTCGATCCAGTAATCAAACCCCGTATCGGGAAAACGGCTTTCGTATTTGTTAAAGCGCAGATAGAGCGGGACGCCGTCCCCCGCGTCATGCCAGATATCCGCATAGGCGTAATCGAAGCGTTCCCGGGGCATGACCTGATCCAGATACGCGAAAGCATCCATACAGACCGTCCGGATCTTTTCCGGACGCGGAAACTGCGGCAGGATATATTCATGAAACAGGCCGATGACCCTTTGATCCAGCTCAACGATCACGACCCGTTCGACCTCGTCCCTGAGCGATGCCATGAACGGGAAATAGCCCAGCCCCAGCCCGAATGTGACCACACTGCCGTGAGCGGCATTCACCGCCGGACGGATGGTTTCGACTTCATTCGGCGTCACCAGCATCCATTCCCGCCCCTCTTCCAGGACCACCGGATAAGGAAATTCCTCTTTGAAATACCCCAGCGGCGGCAGTTCCCGCAGCTGTCCATCCGGACGGACATCGTCCCAAATGAAAGGCTGATACGGCCGCAGTGTATCCGTCCGCATCTCCCAGCTGCCGTTTTTTACAGTGGGAAAGCGGACCGTCCGGTAATAGGGATCGTTTTGATAAACCGCCGGATCCAGGCAGCGCACCGAAGGGGCAAGATACGTCTGAAAGAATTCCGCGTCTCCCGCGCCGTCCGTCGGATGCACGCCGCAAGCTTCTGAGAAAAGCAGCAGAAATGCCTCCTCATCGCTGAATCCGCCGACCGCCGCGATCTCCCTTACCATCTCCGGTGTGATGAAGTCAGCCCGTTCGTTCAGATACAGCCCGAAAAGATGAAGAAGGCGGAAATTCGCATCCTTCGTCTTTTGGATCTGCCGCAATTGATCATGAAACATAATTATAAAAATCGTAACGATTCAGAGCCATCTTAGTGTGGACGGTTCCTTCCGGCTCAGTTCTGAGCCTGCGGGAACCCTCCCCTGACTCTGAAAAGCCACTCATTTTATGATGTCTTCCCAGGCATGGCCTTCCACGCCGTAGAGGCCGGCTTTCAGGCATTTGAGGGAAAGGAGGGCGCATTTGATGCGGGCGGGGCCGAGGGTCTCCAGGCCGAGAAGGTCAAGGACGTCTTCCTTGGTCATATTCTTGACCTCATCCACGGTCTTGCCGATGATGTCTTCCAGGAGCAGGTCCGCGGAAGCCTGGGAAATGGCACAGCCGTGGCCCTGGAAGCGGGCGTCGGTGATGACGTTGTTCTCGTCCACATTCAGCATAATGCGCAGTTCATCCCCGCAGCTGGGGTTTTCATCTTCGTAAGAGTGGTCGCAGGGATCCAGTTCCCCGCGGTATCCGGGATTTTTATAATGTTCAATGATCAGTTCGCGATACATATCGTCCATAATGACACCCCAAAGAGGTAAAAGGGAAAAGGGAAAAAGGAAAGATTTTTCCTGAGTCTTACAACCCGATCCCTTATACCTGAAACCTTTTACATTTTATCTTTTACTTTTTCCCTTTTCCCTATCCAAAGAGCTTGTACACATACATCAGGGCATCGCACAGGCGGTCGACGTCGGACTCGGTGTTGTAGATGTAGAAGCTGGCACGGGTGGTGGCGGGAAGGCGGAAACGGTCATGCAGGGGCATGGCGCAGTGATGGCCTGCCCGGACACAGACATTCCGGCTGCCCAGGATATCCGCCACATCATGCGGGTGGACATAATCCAGGGTAAAGCTGACAGCGCCGCCGCGGTAAGATCCGGCAGGGCCCCAGATCTTCAGTCCCGGGATCTCCGAAAGCTTCGCCATCGCGTATTCCGTCAGCTGCCGTTCATGGGCGAACACCTCATACATCCCCAGCGCGCTCAGATAGTCCAGAGCCGCTCCGAAGCAGACCTCCTCAGCGATCGCGGGCGTCCCCGCCTCGAATTTATAGGGCAGCTCATTGGTGGTGAAGGACCGCAGGTATACTTTCCCGATCATATCCCCGCCGCCGAGGAAAGGCGGCATGGCGTTCAGGATGGCTTTCTTCCCGTATAACACGCCCAACCCGGTGGGACCGAGCATCTTGTGCGCGGAAAAAGCCATGAGATCCACATCCAGATCCCGCACATCGACGGGCATATGGGGAACGGCCTGCGCCCCGTCCATCAGGAAAACGGCCCCCGCCTCGTGGGCTTCCCGGACCATCTCTTTGATCGGCGGGATCGTTCCCAGCACATTGGACATGCCGGAAACGGAAACCAGTTTCGGCCCCTGCTTCAAAAGTTCATGCCAGACATCCATATCCAGTTCAAAGGAATCCGTAACCGGGATGAACTCCAGCCGGATACCGGTCTTTTCCGCCAGAATATGCCAGGGCACCAGGTTGGAATGGTGCTCCATCTCGCTGAGGATCACCAGGTCTCCGGCTTTCAGGTTCGCCTCCCCCCAGGAACGGGCCGCGAGATTAATGGATTCCGTCGCGTTGCGGGTAAAAATGATCTCACCCAAAGAAGCGGCATGAATGAAATCCCGGATCTTCGCCCGTGTGGCTTCCGTGGCTTCCGTCGCCCGTTCGGAAATGGCATAAATGCCGCGGTGGACGTTGGCGTTGTAATTCTCGTAATAGTCCGTCATAGCGCGGATCACCGCTGCGGGCTTCTGCGTCGTCGCCCCGGAATCCAGATAGCAGAGCGGCTTCCCGTCGGACTGAAGCTGAGTCAGCAGCGGAAAATCCTTGATGATTTCGGAAGTATTCAGCATGGACAGCTCAGCCTCTGGTGTTGGGACGGACAGATGGGGACGTCAGCGGATACCATAAAATGTGATCCGGGACCATCCAGCCATCGGTAAGGTAGACATTGGCGCGGAATTGAACAGCGATCATTTTGGGATCCACCTGGACAACGATCCCGCGGATCCATCCGTGGCGGCGTTCCCCTTTTCGTTCATAATCGCAGTTGACCTCGACAATATCGCCGACTTCATACTGCGCTCCCCAGTCAGTTGCTTTCAATGGTGGTGTAGAATGAGGCATGATTATTCTCCTTCCCGCATTTTGGAATCGATCTTATCCTGCAGTTTCCCGCGAATCGGGGAAAAGGTAATGAGATTCAGGATCGTGTCAAAGAACCCGCGGATCACCAGCTGCTCCGCCTGTTTGCGGGGAATGCCGCGGCTTGTCAGATAAAAGATCTGATCGTCGTCGATATTGGTGATCGTAGTTCCGTGAGAGCATTTTACATCGTCCGTGATGATCTCCAGTCCCGGCTGTGCGAGCACGTTGGCTTCACTGGAAAGCATCAGGTTCTCATTCTTCTGATAGCCGTCGGTCTTTTCAGCTTTCGGATCCACATAGATCATACCTTCCCAGCGGGCTTCCGACCGGTCGGCCAGAGCGCCTTTGTAGTGGAGGTTCGAATAGGTATGAGGGACCAGATGATCCTGCCGGGTCAGCAGATTCATTTTCTGCTCTTTCGACGGGAAATAAAGCCCATAGACCACCGCGGAGCCGTTTTCGCCCGTCATCTGGACGTCCAGGCTGTCACAGCTTTCCGCGCCGCCCAGTTCACAGAGATTCCAGTGGAAATCCCCGCCTTCATTGACCGTAGTCTGCTTCCGGCGGACACAGACTGTCTTCTGCCCGAAGTCCTGCACTTCATTCATGACCAGATGGGCATTCGCACCGACACTGCAGTACAGCAGGCCGCAGCACAGGTTTTCTTCGCTGATGCCGCGGGAATGCATGTTCAGCGTGACGATCGCCGAGGCGTTGTCGTCGATGATCACAAAAATTTTCAGCATCGCGGCACGCTTCGGGTCGGACAGTTCAATATCCAGCAGAAACTCATGTTTCTGGTTCTTTTTTCGCGGGAAAAACAGCACAATGGAATCTTCCGCCAGCGGACCCAATACCCGTGCGAAAGGATCGGAAGAATCTTTATCTTCCAGCTTCGCGAGTTTCTCCGCCAGTTCCGGCATCTGTTTCAGGGCTTCTTCCCTTGTGGTGAAGACGGTCCCGTTTTCGATGGCGTTGGGGCAGAGATAGGAGGTCTGCTCCCCGTTTTTCCAGATAAAATGTCCGCAAAGCTCTTCGGCGTATTTTTCTTTTCCCAGTGAGATCACGGGCCGGCCGGAGCGTTCGGTAATATTGGCGAGCGCCTTTTCAAGGACAGAGGCCACGATTTGATTCGGGTTTTCTTTCATTTCCGCCTCCTATCCGATCGAATCCGTCATCTGCAGCTGGATCAGGCGGTTCATTTCCACCGCGTATTCCATCGGCAGTTCCTTGACCAGCGGCTCAATGAAGCCCGAGACCACCATCGATGTGGCGTCTTCTTCGCTCAATCCGCGGCTCATCAGGTAGAAAAGCTGTTCCTCGCCTACTTTGGAGACCGATGCTTCATGCCCGATACTGACTTTTTCCTGCTTGACGTCCATGGTCGGATAGGTATCCGACTGGGAGATCGGGTCAAGGATCAGCGCGTCGCAGACCACATTGACTTTGGCGTTGACCGCGTTGGGCATCACCTTCACCAGGCCGCGGAAGGAAGAGCGGCCGCCGTTCTTGGAGATGGATTTGGATGTGACCTTGCTGCTGGTGTTCGGGGCAAAGTGGACCATCTTCGAACCGGCATCCTGGATCTGGTTCCGTCCGGCGAATGCCATGGAGAGCATTTCCCCGTGGGCGCCTTCTTCCATCAGGTAGCAGGCGGGATATTTCATGGTCACATGGGACCCGAGGTTGGAATCCACCCACTCCATCGTGCCGTGGGCAAAGACTTTTGCCCGCTGGGTCACCAGGTTGTAGACATTGGTGGACCAGTTCTGGATGGTGGAATAGCGGACCCGGGCGCCGCGTTTGACCACGATCTCGATCACGCCGCTGTGGAAGGAGTTGGTGGTGTACTGCGGGGCGGTACAGCCTTCGACGTAGTGCACCTGGGATCCTTCATCGGCGATGATCAGGGAACGTTCAAACTGGCCGACGTTGGCCATGTTCATGCGGAAATACGCCTGCAGCGGCAGGTCCACGGAGACGCCTTTCGGCACATATACGAAAGAGCCGCCGGACCAAACCGCGCCGTTCAGCGCGGCGAATTTATTGTCATTGAAAGGCACGACGGTGCCGAAATACTCACGGAAAAGGTCCGGATACTGCCGCAGCCCGTCTTCGATACTCACGAAGATCACGCCCTGCTTTTCCAGATGTTCCTGAATGCTGTGATAGACCATTTCCGATTCATACTGGGCGCCGACACCCGCCAGGAATTTCTGTTCGGCTTCCGGGATCCCCAGTTTATCGAAGGTATTTTTGATGGTTTCCGGAACGTCGTCCCAGCTCTTTTCCGATTTTTCGGAAGGGCGGACATAATACACCAGGTGGTCGAGATCCAGATGGGAGACATCCGGGCCCCAGGTGGGCATGGGGCGTTTGCGGAAATGGTCAAGGCTCTTGAGGCGGTAGTTCAGCATCCATTCCGGTTCGCCTTTCATGGCGGAGATCTGGCGGACTACATCTTCATCAAGCCCTTCTTTTGTCTTGAATACGGAGACATCGGGATCCTGAAAGGCATACGCCTCATTATTCAGCCCGAGGTCATCGTAATTGGTTTGTTTATTATCGCTCATAATTATCGGTTACCCGCATCTGCCGTAACCAATTCATCCTCTCTGATAAAGCCGCCGGGCGGCACTTTCCTTATTCAAACTATTGACTACTGACTATTGACTACTGACTATTAACTTTTCAGCCACTCGTAGCCCTTCTCTTCCAGTTCCAGGGCGAGGGAATCATCGCCGGAACGGACGATATGCCCGTCCATCATGACATGGACGGCATCGGGTTTGATGTAATCCAGCAGGCGCTGATAATGCGTGATGACCAGGACGCCCATGCCGTTTTCCTGTACCAGCATGTTGACGCCTTCGGCGACGATGCGCAGGGCGTCGATGTCCAGACCGGAGTCGATCTCATCCAGGATGGCGATCTCCGGCTGCAGCACAGCCATCTGCAGGATCTCGGTCCGTTTCTTTTCCCCGCCGGAGAAACCGTCATTCAGGTAGCGGGAAGCGAAGGAGGAGTCCATCTTCAGCTTTGCCATCTTTTCCCGGAGGAGTTTCCGGAAAGCGGGAACGGGGATGCCCCGGTCTTCCGGATCCCGGGCTTTACGCTGGGTATTCAGCGCGGTGCGGAGGAAGTTCGCGACGGTGACGCCCGGCACGGCGACCGGGTACTGGAGGGCAAGGAAAAGCCCCGCATGGGCGCGCTGATCCGGCGTCCAGTCGTTGATGCGCTGGCCGTTGATCAGGATATCGCCGGACGACGCCTGATAGGCGGGATGACCCATGATGGTGTATGACAATGTGGATTTTCCGGTCCCGTTCGGACCCATGATGGCATGGATCTCACCTTTTGGGACGGAAAGGGAAAAGTTTTCAATGATCTGTTTTTCGTGAACGCTGACGTACAGGTTTTTGATCTCTAATCCGCTCATTCATTACTCCTGGCGTGATTTTATTATTATTTTTGAGGGATTAAGCCAATTATCCCTTTATAACACTGTATTATACCACAGAGTTTTAAATTCAGAGTTCAGAGTTCAGATGTGCGGGACACAGGGGACGGTTCACGTGTGTCCCGGAATCGGGGCGAAGCTCCTGCACTGAATTAACCGAGCGAAGCTCGCACCTCACAGTGCAGGCTTATCGCACCGTGAAATGTCCCCGCTGTCCCAAGCTGCGGTGTACAACCACAGGCCATCTCCTTATCACTCACCGGTATGGTTTGGCTGTATATTATCCGGTATCGGGCAGCGAACGATGAGCATTAAAGATCGGTGTGGGACAATGGGGACATTTCGCGGTGTCCCGATTCCGGGACACCGTGAACCGTCCCCGTTGTCCCATTTGATCCGGTTAGGGGTTCGATGAAGGAGGCCAGAGGCAAAGAACCGCTCTCCTTTTAAAACAGGAGAACGGTTCTTTGATCGGCCGGGCGCATCTATTCATATCCGCCCGTTACGTGAAGGATCCGTCAGCGGGAGATGTCTGTCAGCTGAACGAAATCGTGACTTCCGCCTCTGCTCCTCCAGAGGGTGCCGTCCTCCTTGAGGGCATAGATATCAAACTCGCTTGCAGCGATAGCGGCCACGCCGCTGATGTTCAGCTGTGCCGGCACATTGCTGAATTCCCTGCCGCAGGCCCATACCGTGCCGTCGTTTTTCAGAATAACAGTATGTCCGCCATAGCCTTCACGCAGCGCGGCAGCATTCTCCGCGATCTGCATGGGAACAGTCTGGCAGGGGACATGATTATCATCCACGGCATTGGCATTGTATTTGCCGCCGTTGCCCAGCCTGTCATACCGGTTCCAGCCCCAGGTCCACAGCGTTCCGTCAGTCTGGATGGCCGCGCCCATCCGGTCACCCGCATGGATGGCAGCTACATTATCCATGATCATGTGGGGTTCCCATTCATAGGGAGGACGTCCGAACTTCCCTCCGTCCGAATTATTCCAGTACCGGTTGCTGAGATCCGTGATCCCGTCACCAAGCTGTCCGGTCTGATCGGCTCCGAAAGTCCACAGCGTCCCGTCTTTTTTCAGTACCATGGTGAAAGCGCCGTAATTGGCGTTATTGCAGCTTACAGCCGCCACATCTTCCATAATACGGGTAGGCGTCAGGTATTCCTTTACACCACCGAATGACGGAATATTCGTGCCAAGGTTGCCGTCGGCATTATATCCCCAGACATACAGGCCGCCGTCCCCGGTGACCGCCGCGGCGGTATAGGTGCCCATGCTGGCAGTGACAACATTGTCCAGGATCTTTACGGGCGACAGCTGATCGCCGCTGTTCTGTCCGTTCCCGACGATATATCCGTAATTGCTGCCCCAGGCCCACAGCGTCCCGTCTGTCTTGAGCGCCAGGCTTGCGTCCATACCCATATAGACGGCATCCACATCATTCATGATGCGGACAGGTATGCTGCTGCCGCCGCTTTCACCGTTGCCCAGATATTTTTCGCCCCAGGTCCACAGAGAGCCATCCGATTTGACCAGCCCGAACCGCTTGTAATAGCCGCTGAATTTCTTTCCCATCAGTGCGAACTTCCCGCTTTGATCGGCCGGAACGGCTGTCTGGCCGCCGACCGGGACAGGCCGGTCCGTTATGCTGACGGGCAGGTCTATTTCGCCCACGGGCTTATCTGTCACGCCGGAGATCGTATTCCTGTATGCAAGGAATATGCGGTTGGAGGCGATGATGGCGGAAGCGCGGGAAATGACATCCAGGGGACAGAACATATCATCGTTCATTCCCGGCAGGAAACCATTCACAGCAAGGAAATATACACTGTCCGCCAGGCTGCTGTCAATTTCCCGGTCATCCGCGAAACGGAATCTCATACTGTAATCCAGAAAATATTTGTTATCCGTCTCAAGGGTCCAGTCTCCGTACAGGCTGGATTTTACTACACGGCACAACACCTGTGACGCCCGCTGACGGGTGACCAGATTATCCGGGTAATACATGCCATCCATATCCAAAAGGAAGCCCAGGCCGTAAGCGAATTCCATCTCGCTTTCCAGCTGATGCCCTCTCACGTACTCATAGGGTGCGGGGACCGGTACCACATGTTTTTCCGGGTTGAGTGCCATATACAGGCGCACCGCCAGAGAGGAAAGTTCCGCGTGGGTCAGCCCGCGGGTCAGGTCTTCCCCGATCAGCGTATGGGGGATCAGGTGGTTTTGCTCCGCCTGAAAAATCTCCGCGGCAGAGCTGTCCGGACTTTGCGCAAAAGCGGGAAGCGTGGAAAGCGTCAGCAGCAGAACGGTCAACATTAACAAAATTCGCCTTTTCATCATACAGTCTCCTTGTGAATTTCGGAATCGTTCGCAGCCCGGGAATGGGCATTTTATATGGTCACTATCCATAACCTGCCTTACATATTTCGGCAGTGATCATGGGGTGATAAACATGGTTTTTGTCTTCTTGAGATCTTTCAGCTCAACAATGCCGATAACAATTTTATCATACCTGATTTTTCCTGTCCAGATTGGGCAGCCGATGCTTTTATTAAGAGTTCAGAGTTTAGCGTTCAGATATTTAAACCTGACAGAAAAATAAATACAAGATATTCGCCGTAAAAACAAATAACCTTGACACCCGGAATAAAGGCCTTCAAAATACCTTGCTTCGCAGCGGCGCGAAGCGGAATCGCTTCTGCCTGCCAGGGTGCTTCCCGCGCCTTGTTTTTATTAGCCGGGGTCCACGCGCTGAGCTTAGCTCACGCGTGGACCCCGGCACCCCATTTTGTATATTGCATGTACGACCTTTATTCAGCTTATGTCAAAATGTCAGGGATCTTATTTCATTCGTCAATTCTGTCAGAAATCTAACTGTCAAGTTTCAGTTCAGATATTCGGAGGGGGACGGTTCGCATGAAGCGCTCCGCCGCCGAATGGAATCGTCCTCAAGCTGTTCGGAAAGTCAGGCTTGCCGTATTTTACCGGGCATACCGGTAAGTCCGGAGGAGATACGGAAAGCATACTTCTCCGAAGGCTTTAGGACGGTTTTCCCCCGGCCTTCGCCTCGGGCGATCCGTCCCCTTTCACCGGCGGCTGTTCCGAGAAATCAGCGTTCAGGTTCGGAATTGGAAGTCCGGATCCCGCTGCCGGCATCATGTATCCTGTTTTACCTTTTCCGTATTCTCCGGATCTACCCGCTGTCCGGTGGGTCTTCTATCTGATGGCTGTAAACCTGCGACAGGATCTGATAGAAAACGGAAGCCGCCTCGGGCTCAGCCCGGCAGAAATCCGGATCCATAAGCAGCTCCGCCATATCCTTATAAGAGAGTGTGATCTTCGTCGAACCGGATTCCGGATCCTCTGTGATCTCAAAGCAGGGAATTGCTTCCGGTTCGGAATTCGGAATGCTGAATTCGGGATCATCTTCCGGTTCGGCATTCGTAATGCTGAATGCGGAATTTTTCTCTTCCGATTCAGCAATGCCATCCGTAATATCAGCCTCAGGCAGGGAGATTTTCGCAGCGCTTACGACAATTTGCTGATCCCTGACATCTGATACCTGGGCACTCTTCTCCTGCTGACCACCGGCCTCCGGCCACGTATCACTTTCCTGAATCCCGGATCCTGACTCATGATGTTTTGGTTCTGGATCCTGGATCCTGATTCCTGAATCTCGGCCGCTTCCCTGACACCCGGCACCTGAAACCTGATCCTTTGCATCAGACAGCAGCGGAAATGCCGGGGCGCTGCGGAACGAAGGCGGGTCCATGTGATCTTTGGTATATTCTCTTACTCCGCTTTTTTTCGTAAACGCGTTGCCATGAATGACGGGAGTATAATCTTCCTCTTCGTAATACATTTTGAAATGGTAATTGTAGATCTTCACTTCCGTGGAACGAAGCCGCTGGAGCAGGTTGTAGTAACGGAACTGCATATCCAGCAGTCCATCTGTAAGTTCATGTTTCCCCTCAACGTTTTCCGTGAGGGCGGTATCCAGTTTGCGGAAGTTGAAGGACGCCATCCGGTATAGTTTCTCCGTGGACAGCTGCCGCAGCTCGGGGAAAGACATTTTCTTTTTCTTTTCCAGGGCGATCTTCGTCAGGCAGGCGGATCCCAGGTATTTGATCCCCCGCTCCAGCATGGCGCAGGCTTTCAGGTATTTGGAAGAATGGCGGTTATAAAGGACAGTCTGGTCGAAGATGAGCTCGACCCTCGCGAGCATCCTCTCCGACAGTTCCCCGAACCCGATGGGATCCGTGCTGAACGCGTCGATGGTTTCAAACGGAAGCCCGTCATCGTCCGCGTTCTGTTCCGCGGCGGTGACTGTTTCCGTCAGAAACTTATTCATTTCATCGATTGCGTTCTGCATTTTGGTCCTTTCCGGTTTAGTGGTCAGGGGTCAGTGGTCAGTGATCGGTGGTCAGATTTCAGGATCCGGGAACCAGGATTCAGAAAATAAGGTGCCGCTTCGCGGCTTCTGATTTGTCCTGCCTGTCAA